>JAZNXT010000128.1:0-28906 GCA_045594005.1 Victivallales bacterium | reverse complement strand
ACGGATGGGTACGGAGAAGACGATCTCGGATTTTATAGTTATTCCTCCGTACATATCCGTACATATCCGTACATATCCGTACTGCCGACTGAAGACTTTTTTGCTGTCGGACTTGTCGGACCTGTCGGACCTGTCGGACTTATAAGACTTATAAGACTTATAGGACTTATAAAAAAGCCGTCTCCCCCCGGCGGTACGGATGGGTACGGATCCGCCTCCGTAAGACTCCGGCGGTACGGATGGGTACGGAGAAGACGATCTCGGATTTTATAGTTATTCCTCCGTACATATCCGTACATATCCGTACATATCCGTACTGCCGACTGAAGACTTTTTTGCTGTCGGACTTGTCGGACCTGCCGGACTTGTCGGACCGACCGAATGGCAAACTTTTTTTCTGCTGATCTTCTGTGGTGCGGCTCCCGCCCTCCGGTTCTGCGGATAAAAAAAACTTCTGATTACGCCTCATCTGTGTCCCACAGGTCCCCAATGTCCCCAATGTCCCATATGTCCTCCCAAAAATAAAACCTCTGCCGCTCATCCGTTCCGCCCGTGGCAAACCGGCTGAAGACTGAAGACTGCCGACTGAAGACTAAAAAAAAAGATGCACTGCTTTTTGGCAGTACATCTTTTTTTCTGAAACCTTCAGGTTCAGCCTCTGCGGCGGGAAACGCGGCGTTTCTTTTCGCTGGGCTTTTCAAAGCATCTCCGGTTGCGGAGTTCTTTGAGCGTACCTTCTTTGTCCAGTTTCTTTTTCAAACGGCGCAGAGCGCGTTCGATGGGTTCACCTTTTTTCAGGCGGACTTCCGTACATTCCATATCAATTCACCCCCCTCCGATGCAGTTGCAAAATATTCATGATCTGTATTTTCCTCAATAATAAATTTTATTCGTTGGTAAATCCGGCTTCATCGGCAAGAAGCATCTGCAGTTTGGAAAGTGCCTGATTCTGGATCTGACGCACGCGTTCACGGGTCCTGCCGATTTCCTGACTGACTTCTTCCAATGTTTTCGGACGCTTGCCATCCAGACCGAAACGCATGGTCAGGATCATCCGTTCACGCACTTCCAATTCGCTCAAAAGAGAAATCAGACGCTTCACGGACTCCACATCGCTCAAGATCCGGTCGGGCGTCGTTGCTCCGCGGTCCGGAATAATATCCTGAAATTCCCCGTCTTCCCCCTGCTGAATGGGATCGTGCAGAGAGAATGTACGCAGATCCGCCAGACGCAGACCCGCCACAGTGCGTTCGCTGAATTCCAGATCTTCCGCGATTTCCGCATCAGTCGGCTCACGCCCCAGTTTCTCGGTCAATTTCATCCGCACGGATTTGATTTTGTTGATCTTGCCGGCAGACTGCACCGGAATTCGGATGGTACGGCTCTGATTCGCCAATGCACGGCGCATACTCTGTTTGATCCACCATGCCGCATAAGAACTGAATTTTGCCCCCTTGGAGGGATCAAATTTTTCCACCGCACGCATCAGACCGATGTTGCCTTCGGAAATCAGGTCCAGCAACGGAAGACCCAGCCCTTTGAAATCGTGGGCGATCTTCACCACCAGACGCAAGTTGGCTTTGATCAATGTGGAACGGGCTTCATCGTGGGCAGAGTTGTCTTCCCCGTGTATCTTTTCCGCAAGGTCAACTTCCTGTTCCTTGGTCACAAGAGAGATCTGACCGATATCGTGCATATACACTTTCATCGTATCGTTTTTGGATACGGAGCCGTGTTTCGCCGCAACTTTCGCATTCTTTTTATCCAGAGCGGGATCTTTTTCCGGCACATCCAGCGCAGAAAGATCGATGTCGTTCAAATCTTCTTCATCTGCATTTTCCGCACTTTCGGGCTGTTCTTCAACCTTGGCGATCTCCTCAAGAAGTGCCGCTTTTTTCGCAGCTTTGGATTTCTTCGCAGGAATTTCAGCAACTCTGATTTCCTCCGTGACTTCCGCCATATCCTTTTCCGGTTCTGCCACAGCTTTCACCGGTTCGGGTTTCTTTACCGCTTTCGTCTTCTTCGCAGGAGTTTCAACAACTGCTTCTTTCTGCTTTTCTTCTTCCGCCACAGTTTTCACCGGTTCGGTTTTCTTCACCGCTTTCGTCTTTTTCGCAGGAGCTTTCGGTGCAGCAGGAGCGGCTTTTTTCACTTCCGCTTCCTTTTTCACAGGCTCGGATTTCTTCGCAACTTCCGCTTTTTTCGCAGGTGTTTTCGCAACAGGAGCGACCTTTTTCACTTCCGCAACTTTCTTTGCAGGAGCTTTCGCAACCGGAGCGGCTTTCTTCACTTCCGCCACCTTCTTCGCAGGTTCAGATTTCTTTACCGCTTCCGCTTTCTTCGCAGGAGCTTTCGCCGCCGCCTTTTTCACTTCCGCAACCTTCTTCGCAGGTTCAGATTTCTTTACCGCTTCCGCCTTCTTCGCAGGAGCTTTCGCAACCGGAGCGGCTTTCTTCACTTCCGCGACCTTCTTTGCAGGCTCGGATTTCTTTACCGCTTCCGCCTTCTTCGCGGGAGCTTTCGCAACCGGAGCGGATTTTTTCGCAGGAGTCTTTGCGGCTTCCGTCTTCTTCACCGCTTCCGCCTTCTTCGCGGGAGCTTTCGCAACCGGAGCGGCTTTTTTCGCAGGAGTCTTTGCGGCTTCCGTCTTCTTCACCGCTTCCGCTTTTTTCGCAGGAACTTTCGCAGCAGGGGCGACCTTTTTCACTTCCGCAACTTTCTTTGCAGGAGCCTTCACTGCCGCCGCCTTTTTCGCAACAGGCTTTTCCGGCGCGGCTTTTTTATTTTCAACGGCTTTTGCAGGAGCCGGAGCAGATTTTTTCTTCGGTGCGCTCACAACAGGGGTCACCGATGTTTTTTTTGACATCTTCTCATTCTTGGAAACAGAAGTTTTTGTCTTTTTTTCTGCAGATTTCATCCGCTTTTCGCTCCTTGCGCTTTGCGCTTGCCGTTTTTGGTGTTATATTACTGACACTGCATTTTCACAAAAGCGTATCCTGCCAATAGAAAAATACAGTTGCTTTTAATATAACAAAAAACACGGATTTGTCAAGTGGAAAAAAGTAAAAAAGCAAAAAAAACGAAAAAAAATGCGCTATTTCCCGTAGATCAGGTATTCCCCGGCGGTAAAAACTGCATCGGCCCCTGCGATAATGGGACGGCATCGCTTTTTGCTTCGACCCTTTGGGCACAAGCTCCGGATGAACCGCTTTTGATCGTGGCTCCGGACAGCACAACCGTGGAACGACTGCTGAACGAGATCCCCCGCTGGCTGACCTCGCTGGAACTGGAAACCCCGGAGATCATGCTCCTGCCGGAAGGAATGGGCAATACGGACAAGATCGCTTCGGAAAACGACTCCCCGCGCTCTCTGGCTCTCTCCCGCGCACTGTCGGGTCAGGCAGGGATCACCCTTGCTTCCGCTGCGGCACTGCTCTCCCCGGCTCCGCCGCCGGAAACGGTACGGAACGGGACGATCCATTTAAAAACCGGAGAACTCTTTCCGCTCCATGAACTTGCAGAAAAACTGGTATCGCTGGATTATGACGATGAACTGGAAGTGACCGTGCCGGGTGAATTTGCCCGACGGGGCGGCTTGATCGATATTTTTTCTTTTTCTGCCGATCTGCCTGCCCGGGTGGAATTTTTCGGCGATGAGATCGACTCCATACGGTTGTTCGATCCGGGGACACAACTTTCCACACAGAAGGTCAGCGAATACAATATCGTCATGCGCTCCGGAGCGGCGGCATCCAAAGATTCCGATGCGGATTTTATGGATTATATCGATCGCGGGCGCACGCGTATCTTATTTATTTTCCCCGACTTGACTGCACGCCATCTGGAACGGTACGGCACGGAACGGATGCAATTCCGTTTCGCAACGATCCGTGCCGACCGGACACTGCGGAAAATCATTATGCCGGATACCGCAGAAGCTGCTGCAATGGAAACGGATGAAGAAATTTTTACACCTTTGTGTTTCCCCGTGGATGCGTTGATCCGTGCCGGTCTGCCGGATGGGATCTCGGAAGATTCCGTGGAACTGCTCCGTCAATGGAACACTTCTTTCATTGCCCGATGGATCGACAACGGTGTTGTGGTGCGGATCTCCGGCAGGACGGCTGCGGATCTGGCGCACATCCGCACCCATCTGGAAGAATCCGGCTTGCCGGAAGATGGAAAAACGCTCATTGTGGAAGAACGGGATCTGCCCTGCGGATTGTATCTGCCGCAGCTCAAAATGGCATTTCTCACCGACCATGAACTTTTCGGATTCGCTCCGAAAAGCGCACCGCGCCGCACCGCACTCCCGAAAGAGATCTCCGCAAATACCGGTCCCGACAGCTCCGGCAGTGAAGATCTCAGTGCATTTGCCGATTTGGAGGAAGGCGATTATGCGGTACATATCCAGCACGGGATCTGTATTTACCGCGGACTTGAAACAGTCCGCACCGGCGGCGCAGTGGCAGAAATGATCGCATTGGAATTCAGCGAAGAAGCCAAAGTCTATGTTCCATTGTGGCAGGCACATTGCATCACCCGGTATATCGGCAGCAAAAAAACAGGTGTCACTCTGAACAAGCTGGCGTCAAAGAAATGGAACAAGACCCGGGCGGACGCGGCAAAATCGGTGCAGAATCTTGCCTACGGATTGCTGCGGATGCAGGCGGTGCGCGGCACTGTCCATACCAACGGATATCCGCCGGACGGATTGGAACAGCGTTTGTTTGAAGAAGCCTTCCCCTTCCGGGAAACAGCCGATCAGCTCCGGGCGGCAGATGAAATCAAAAAGGATATGGAACAACCCAAACCCATGGATCGTCTGCTCTGCGGAGATGTGGGTTTCGGCAAAACAGAACTTGCCATGCGCGCGGCATTCAAAGCGGCGTCCGCCGGCAGACAGGTGGCGGTACTTGTCCCCACCACCGTGCTGGCGCAACAGCATTATTACAGTTTTATGGAACGGTTTTCCGGGACACCGGTCGCCATTGATCAGTTGAGCCGGTTCCGTACCCGTGCGGAACAGAATGAGATCCTGAAAAAATTGCAGGCTGGTACACTGGATATTGTGATCGGCACCCACCGTCTGGTGCAGGAGGATGTCCGGTTCAAAGATCTGGGATTGATCATTATTGACGAAGAACAGCGGTTCGGCGTGGAACACAAGGACCGCTTGAAACGGCTGCGCGTCACTGCCGATGTGCTGACCATGACGGCAACACCCATTCCCCGGACACTTTATATGTCCATGTCCGGGATGCGGGATCTTTCCACGATCATGAGTGCCCCGGTGCAGCGGTTGCCCATCCGTACGATCGTGGCGCAATATGAACAAACGGTGATCCACAGCGCAGTCAGCCGGGAGTTGGAACGGGGCGGACAGGTCTATTTTCTGCACAACCGGGTACAGACGATCGACGAGGAAGCCGCCAAACTCCGGAAAATGTTTCCTCACGCGCGGGTCGGTATCGGACACGGTCAGATGAATGAACATGAACTGGAAGATGTGATGAGCCGATTCATCGAAGGTTCTCTGGATATCCTTGTCTGCACCACCATCATCGAATCGGGTCTGGACATCCCCAATGCCAACACCATCATCATCGACCGTGCCGACCGCTTCGGACTGGCAGAACTGTATCAGCTGCGGGGACGCGTGGGCCGTTGGACGCGGCAGGCGTATGCTTATATGCTGCTGCCGAAATCCGGGATCCTGAGCGGTGA
The DNA here is from genome assembly GCA_045594005.1 of Victivallales bacterium. Lineage (GTDB taxonomy): Bacteria > Verrucomicrobiota > Lentisphaeria > Victivallales > UBA1829 > SIG77. The sequence goes on along the minus strand of JAZNXT010000128.1, from coordinate 23,179 downwards.
TGCCCGGAAACGGATCTCCGCCATCCGCAGTTACACTCATCTCGGTGCGGGATTCAAACTGGCGGTGCGGGATCTGGAGATCCGCGGAGCCGGCAATATTCTCGGTGCGGAACAGAGCGGGCAGATCAATGCCATCGGTTTTCATCTTTATTGCGAACTGCTCCGCTCGGTGGTATGTCAACTCAAAGGGGAAAATATCGATACACCTCCCACCACCGATCTCTTTTTTGATTTCCTGTATTTTGCCGCCGATCCGCCAACAGGAAAAGGATCTGCCTGTTTCGCAGAAAGTTATATCAATTCTCCGGGACTGCGTATCGATGCCTACCGCAGACTTGCCGCCATCACAAACGAAAAACGGCTGGACGATTTTGAAAAAGAATTGCGGGACCGCTTCGGCAAATTGCCTCAACCCGCCCTCAATCTGATGGACTGTGCGCGGATGCGCCTTCTGGCACAAAAACTGCACATCAAAAGCATTGCCGCACGGGATGACCGCGTTTATATGGAACTGCCGGATGGAACATTCCTGCGGGTGGGGGGAACATTGCCGCACCTGAAAAATACAGACTCTCCGGAAAAGAAACTTCAGTCGATCATCGCCGTGCTGCGGAAATGTATGCCGCAAACCTGACAGATCAAACGATCTTCAGGATCGCAGGCCGGAGCGCGCGCAGTGTCAGATCCATGGTCAATTTTCCCTGTTCAAAGCGGAACGGGATATTCTGCCATGTTCCGTCTTCCCGGAGCATGAGGATCTCTTTGACGCTTTCCCGTTTGCCGATGAGGGTGAATTCCTCCACATCGTCCTGGGAAAGATCCTGTGCAAAAATGAAATCGGAACCATCCTCAAATGTTCCGGTACGGAGCATGACTTCATCATCACCGGGCATATACCAGCCCAAATTGCCGAACCGCTCAAAGATATCCGCAAGCATTTTTTTCCGTGTTTCATTGAGCATGGCGAACGCTTCGCTCAAACCGGTATTGAAATCCAGCACTTCCGCCGCAAAGACCGCAGCCATACCGCCGGACTTGTTTTTATGGAATACGCAGCCCGGCATGATATATTCTTCCGCATTGGAACAACCGGATACGGTATGGTAACATTCTGACAGGATCTCAGTTCCTTCGTGCGCCCGGATCTGTGCCACATGACCGGTATAACACATTCTGCCGCCAGTCACGGGATATTCCCGGGTGACAGTTTTTCCGCTGTAACGGCTGCCGGTCACGCCGATAAGATCCTGAAATCCGCGTTCTGTGATCGCAATGGCGGCGGAACCATCCACAAGGACTCTGCCGTATTTGAGGATATGTTCCAATTCCGGATCGGTAAGATGCGCTGTTTCCTCCGCAGACAATGTCACAATGGCATCATCCCGCAGGCAGTCTGCGGCGGCGAAATAAATGGGGAATCCCATTTTACCCAGCACCGAAGTACACCAGTTGACTGATCCTTCTGCGTTTTTTTCCAGCGGGAAATTGAAAACACCCTCTGCCGGAAAAGGAGTCGCTGCCCCCGTCCACTCAAAGGAAAGACGGCTCAATTCTTTATAAAACGGCACATATTTTTTCAGTGTTTTGCGGTAATGGATCCCGCTGTCCAGTTCCATATTGCCGCAACGGGTGATCCACATTTTCCCGCCTGCACAGCCGGAAAGAATGGAGTTCACCAGATGACTGTGAAGGATTGCGGAACTGGTGGAATAGCGGTTCTGCGGACAGGTATCCGGTTCCGCCAGAAGTCTGATGGGATCGTTCCGGAAATACTGGATCTGCCGCATGGTCCCCATGAGCCATTGGGGGAAATACCGGGAGCCTTCGGTTTTATACATGCCATGATTGATCCGGAGGGTCAACGGCTGATCTTTTGCCGCAAAAGCCTGTGTAATATCTTTTGCGTGACGCATATCATAACTGCAGATACAGAATTGGCAATGAAGTGCAGGATCCGTTTCATCAATGGCTTCCCGGATGATCGCCGCGACTTCCACAAGGGAACGTTTCTGAAGATCATCGTAAGCGCGGGCGACAACAGGATCGCTGTTGACCGCCGCGACCAATCCGGCTTTATCGTAATTTGTCCCCTGCTCTGCGTTGAACCGGGCAATATGAAGGGGACAGAAACAACCGCCACGGCAGGTAAGCATGCGGAAATCGTCGTCCACCATAATAAAATCGGGTTTTGCGGCAATCAGTTTTCTGACGGCATCTCTGATATAGCTCCGGAAATCATTGCCCAGCGGACACATGATATAGGGCTGCCGGTCCGTATGGGAAAATTCGATCTTTTCAAACGGTGTGGGAATGGAAGGTGTCCAGCCATGTCCGATGGTAGCCTGGATCAGGATCCCCACGGGCATATCTGTTTTGCCGATGGCGGCTTTTGCCTGACGGAAGCGTTCACCGAGGATCGCACCTTTGTCATCTGCCGGATCTCCTTCCGGGGTAAGGGTGGCGATAAATGCGTTCCGGGTAATGATCCCGTCTGCATACATCTGCCGGATATCGGCGGTAAGTTCCTCCGTATAGCCGGAGATCATGGGGGCGATATTCAACCATTCCAATGGTTCGTTCAAGGCTTTTTTTATCGGGATTTTCATTTTTGTTTTCCTTATCAATCCACATTCAGCAGGATCTCGAATTTTCCGGTCGTGCTGTTGGCATCCCACGGCCGTTTGTGGTGCAGACTGATCCCTTCTTTCCCGCGACCGGTGATCTCGTACCGGAAGAAAAATGTCCCCGGAACACCCACCATCTGACGGGTACTGTCTTTTTCCGTGAACTTTTCCTGTTTCAGCACCACCACATCGTTCACCGGGCGGCGGGATTGCTGCCAGACATATCCCGTGGTGGGATTTCCCGGCAGACGGATCTCCACAATATCCCCCTTACTGCAATCAATGATCTGTCCGTTGTGCGTTTCGTTCAGCATGATCAGCTCCGGACCGCATCCGCACAGGAGCAGAAGCAGAAAGACCGCCGCGAAAAAGGAACCGGTATTCTTTTTCATATCAGGACTCAACCTTCTTTTGCCGCAAGGAGAGCTTTGATCGTTTCTTCCAGTTTTTCAATACGCGCCGTAAGTTTTTTGATCTTGCGCGGAGCCATGTGGCGTTCAAAAAATTCCATTTCGCTTTCCGCAGGAACGCCGATCACGGATTCACCGGGACGGGTCCCCTTTTGAACCGCAGAAGGACCGATGACTTTTGTGCCGTCACCCAATTCGATATGCCCGTTGATCCCTGCCTGCGCACCGATCGCACAGCCGCGGCCGAGAACGGCACTGCCGGCAATGCCGCACTGACCGATGAGCGCAGAGGATTCCCCCACGATCACATTGTGCGCCACATGGACCAGATTGTCGATCTTCACGCCTTTTTTGATCCAGGTCTTGGAGAAACGGGCGCGGTCGATGGTACAGTTTGCTCCGATCTCCACATCATCGTCGATCTGCACGATCCCGTTCTGCGGAACTTTGATCAAACCGCGGAAAGAGGGCGTGTAGCCGAATCCGTCGGACCCGATCGTTGTCCCGGCATGGATGATACAGCGTTTGCCCACAAGACAGGAACGCATGATGGAAACATTGGGGTGGATCGTTGTTTTTTCACCGATCTTGCAATCCGGTCCGATATAAGCACCGGCACGGATGATACAGCCGTCGCCGATCTCTGCGCCGTCATCGATCACCGCAGTGGGACCGATATGCACATTGGCACCGATCTTCGCCGTGGGCGCGACATACGCCATGGGGGAAACCGTCATTTCATAAACCGGTTCGGCAGGCGCGAAAAGTCCGCAGACTTTTGTAAAGGCTTTATCCGGATTTTCACACAGGATCAATGTTTTTCCTTCGGCAGGTTCTTCCGCGAGATCCGCAGGAACCAGGATCACGGATGCCGCACTGCTGTGCATCACATTCAGATATTTTCCATTGCTCAAAAAGGAAAGTTCATTTTCTTTGGCAAGACGCAGGGAATTCACGCCGTTGACTGTTTTGCCGGGATCGCCTTTCACGGCGGCGGCACTCACAAGTTCCGCAATCTCTGCGGCACTGAAGATTTTTTCCATAATGTATCTCTCCGGTATTTTTAATGGTTTACAATCCAAGTTCAACGATCACTTTTTCCAATGCTTCCGCCCACACGCGATACCCTGCGGATGCCGGATGGCAGAAATCCGCACAGAAATACCGGGGTTCCGGCAGACCGTCTGCCCCCACCAGTTTTTCTTTCAGATCCATGAACATGATATTGGTATCGGTTCCGTTGTTCACGAAATCCGCCAGCAGTTCATTCACGCGGTCGATCCGCTGCTGTTTGGTATCATTATCGATCATGCCGCCCCGTGGAAAGATCCCCATGACCACGATCTTTGCTGCGGGACAGAGTTCGCGGAAGGTCTGAATCAGTTTTTTCACGCCTTCAAAAGTCACTTCCGCAGAATCGCCGCTGTATTTTGCCGTATTGGAAAACTGGTTCGTTCCCGCATTGATCACGATCAGCTTCGGATCCTGATTTTCCATTTCCCCGTGGGTGATACGCCACAGCATATTCTGGGTACGGTCAAAGCCGTATCCCAGATTCAATACGCGGCGTCTGCCGTAAAATTCCTCCCACACATCCGCACCGTTTCCGATCCCGTCTTCAGGAGAGAAAAAGTGGGTGATGCTGTCACCGATAAACACGATGTCCGCGCGTTTGGTTTTGACTTCTTCCAATTTTGCGGCATGGCGTTGATACCAGTCGTAGCAATCTTCTTCGATTTTTTCGCAGGGGATACAGCTGCGCGGGAGGTCTTTTACATTCATTTTTTATCTGCCCCGTGATTTATTTTTTGAGTCCGCGTTCAATGGCGACCTGTTCCGCCACCGCACGCAATTTTGTCAAATCCAGTTTTCCGGTCCCGAGCATGGGCAGAGCATCCACTTTATGGAAGTTTGCCGCCTTCGGGATCCACAGGTTGGAAATACTGCGTTCCCGCAGTTCCGCCACGATCTCATCGGGTGTCATGGGTGTTTCCGGCGTGTAGAGGACCAGCAGAGCCTCTCCCTTCTGAGGATCGGGAATACTGCAGACCGCCACCACACGGTTTTCCATGCGACAGAGTTCGTTGATGATACATTCCACCATTTCGTGGGGAACCATTTCACCGGCGATCTTGCTGAAGCGGGAAAGTCTGCCGCAGATGGTGATGTAGCCGCTCTTATCCATGGTGATGATGTCACCCGTATTGTAGTAGCCGTCCACCATAACTTTTTCTGTGGCATCCGGCTGATTGAGATAGCCCTTCATCATCATGGGTCCGCGAATGAACATCAAGCCTTCGGAATCGGGCGGAAGTTCCTGATAAGTAATGGGATCCACCACTTTGATGGCAGTATCGGCAAGCGCGGGTCCGATAGCACCCTTCTTCCCGAATTCATAACCGATCTTCATAATATCTTTCGGCACATTGATCGTTGCCACAGGTGCAAGTTCCGTGGCACCGTAACCTTCTGTAATGACCAGTTTTCCGCCGATGAACTCATTAAAACGGGTGGTAATGTCCGCACGGAGTTTTTCAGCTCCGGTGACCACGATCCGGGCAGAAGCGAACTGTTCGGCAGTACATTTTCTCAAATAGGTCTGAAGGAAGGAGGGTGTCGCCACAACAAAGGTGAGTTTGTCGCGCTGGATCACTTTTCCGGTCAGCTGTGCATCAAGCGGGCTGATGACATAGGAGATCGGCGTTCCGGTGGAAAGCGGCAGCCAGAAGCAGACATTCATACCGAAAGAGTGGAAAAGCGGCAGGTTCCCGAGAATGGCATCGGTTTTGGGGTTGAAGGAAACCATGTCGATCATGGCGTGAACGTCGCTGTTCATATTGTGATGAGTCAGCATGACGCCCTTCGGGTCACCGGTGGATCCGCTGGAGAACAGAACAGTCGCCACTTTATTCACATCATCTTTTGTTTTGGGACAGATGATATTCATCAGTTCCCGCGCCGGAGTCAGAGCCACGAAAAGCATATACATGATCTTGCGGAACGTGGAAATGGTGGGCATGATCTCTTCCAGCAGGATCATGGAATCTGTTCTTTCCATGCCGATCTTTTCCAAAAATTTTCTGCTGGTGATGATATGTTTGATATTGGCTTTACGCAAAGTGGCTTCCAGCACATCTTTCGGCGTGGTGAAGTTCAAAGAACAGGGAATACGGTCTGCATACATCACCGCCAGCAGGGAGATCGCCGCGGCAGAACAGTTGGGCATCAGCACGCCCACATATTCTTCATCCTGTTCAAACATTTTCCGCAGGGAACGGCTCAACAGCACGGAACCGAGAAGCAGTTTGAAATTGGAAAATCCTTTGCCATCCACATCCCGCGTGGTGATATGGAAGGGATTGCGTTTGGCATTGAGTGCCAGCTGAACATGCAGCGGGTGTTCGCCGTCGCGCACATTGTTGATAGCGGTATCTGCGGCAAGTTCCGTGATCCGGTGACGCACCTGAAACGGTGTCACATCGTGAGGCAGTTTTTCCCCGAAAGTGATACGCGCAGTATGGGGAGCCCGCAACGGAAGTTTATGTTTCGCATAGGTCTGCTGATAAGAAAAACGGCTGCCCCACATATCCCCGATGTGTACCGGGATCACAGGCAGATCCGGCATATCTTCCGGGATCATTCTGCGGAACCCGCTTTTGAATTCACCCGGCACACTGTTACGGGTGGGCAAACCTTCCGGATACACACAGATGATGTCGCCGGCACGCAGCGCATTCTGCACATCGTCAAAAAGCTGCATCATGCCTTTTCTGCCGCTGCGCACCGTGATAAAACGGGTCAGACGCGCCAGCAGACGCAAATACCAGTGCGCCTGCATCATTTCTTCTTCCATCAGGAAGCGGATACGGCGGGAGGTACAGGCACAGAGCAGAATATTATCCACAAAGGAAACATGGTTGGAAAGAAGCAGTGCAGGACCGCGTTCCGGAATATTTTCCGCACCGGTGATATGCAGTTTGTAGATCGTGCTGCCGATGGAAATAATAAAGAAACGCAGTGCAAAATCCGGCAATGCCCACATGGTCAGCAGCGTCACAATGAATGTGATCAGACCGAATGTGGTCAGCAATCCTTCCGCAGACAGGATATCGCCGTTGCCGAAGAACGCCAGATCCGCAGCCGCATTGGCACGGAGCGTACCCGCCTGAACATAAAACAGACAGAAAGCCAGCAGCACGGCAAACAGGAATTTCACCACCTGTCCGCCGGCAAGAGCCACACCCCGGGTCTCCCGTTTCAGACGCTGCTGGAAATATGCCCGCAGCGGAATCACAAAATGACCGCCGCAAAGTCCGGTAAGGAACAGAAAAACGGCAGTTTCCACCGGCAGACTGATCTCCACCACCGGATCCAGACCCGGCACACTCAAATTAAAGGTGAAGATATGGGCTTTCACATAACAGCTCAACACCAGCATCACCGCCACACCCAGCGCACCGAACGGCACCAGACCCGGTTCGATCTTGCGGGAGGAAAGTCTGCCCGCCATATATGAACCAACACCGAATCCGATGATCGGCATTGCCAGAAGCACCACCCGCGCCGCAGGATTTGTGCTGTTGTTTTCCAGCAGGAAAAGCACCAGCAGCAGCGGCAGGATCGTTCCGATGGCAAGGAAAAAGTTTTCCCCGATGCACGCCGCAATAAGGGAAGGTTTGCGGAACATATCCCGGATCCCCGCAACAAATTCACGGGCAAAGGGGATCTTCGCTTTCACCGCAATGGTGAAATGGATACGGAAAGAGATCACAAACGAAAGAACGGACAATACCAGACAGGTCATCAGCATCACGCCCGTGGAGCAGAAAAACGCTGCCGCCACGCCGCCGACGATCAATCCGGCAAACTGCCAGAAGTTCAGTGTCCCGTTGGCACGGGAAAGTTCTTCTTCCGGAAAACTTTCCGGCAAGATCCCCTGAAATGCGGGAGTCAGAAACGCGCGGATGGTAAAGATCAATCCGGCAAAAATCAGGAATGTCCGGGTCAGACAAGTTCCTTCTGCGGCAAAGGCGGAGGAAAATGCCGCCACGGCAAATACAGCCACATCAGCCAGCAGGCTCAACATGATGGCATAGCGTTTGGGGACCCGGTCCGCAAACAAACCTGCAGGCAGGAAAAAGATCAGAGCGGGCAAGCCCATTGCGAGGGCAAGGATCAATGAAACACACGCAACCGATACAAAATCCAGCTGCGATGCAAAAAGCAATTTTACGAAAAAGGAACAGAACAGCGTGTTCTTCAACACATTCAGGAACTGCACACTGCACAAAGGCAGCAGGATCCGGTGATACATGCTTGAGCGGCTTGATGTCATACTTTTCTCCGTAATCGTGGGGGTGACCCCGGGGGACCGCAAGTTATTATTTTCTGTTTTCTTGCTTTTTATGCCGGTCCCTCCGGCATTACCTTTCATCTTGTTGTTTCGTTTCTTCACTAATATACAGCATGGCATATCTTTTGCAAGTGCTGTATTTCCATTAACTGCGATAAAATCGCATTCCGGCATCATCTGACCGGGATGATTTCTGTTACAGATCCTTTCTCTTTTCTGATTTTTGTTTTTATTTCCGTTTTCTGTTTTCTTATTTCCGTTCCGCCGCGATCCGGTCCGCCATCGTCCGGAGCAGTGAAAGATCCAGTTTGCCCGATCCCAGAAGCGGCAGTTTTTCCACAGGATGGAAGTTGGCGGCTTTCGGGATCCACAAGTTGGAAATACTGCGTTCCCGCAATTCTGCCACGATCTCATCGGGAGTCATGGGTGTTTCAGGCGTATAAAGCACCAGGAGAGCTTCGCCCTTCTTTTCGTCGGGGATACTGCCCACAGCCACCACCCGTTGAGGCATATTGCAAAGTTCGTTGATGATCCCTTCCACCATTTCGTGGGGAACCATTTCCCCGGCGATCTTGCTGAAGCGGGAAAGTCTGCCGCAGATGGAGAGCGTACCGTTTTCCTGCATGGTGACCACATCGCCGGTATTGTAGTAGCCGTCCCGGATCACTTTTGCGGTCAGGTCCGGTTCGTTCAGATATCCCTGCATCAGGAGAGGACCGCTCACAAAAAGCAGTCCTTCCGTATCCGGCGGCAATGTCCGGAAGGTGATGGGATCCACCACTTTGGATGCCACCGTTTCCAGCGACGCGCCGATGGTGTTTTCCGGACCGCACATGCGTCCCAGTCCGGCAATATCCTCCGGCACATTGATGGAGACCACCGGAGAAAGTTCGGTACAGCCGTATCCCTCCGTGATGGTGAGTCTTCCTTTGACAAATTCGCGGAAATGTGCAAGGGTATCGGCACGGAGTTTTTCGGCACCGGTCATCACAAAACGCAATGTATCAAACTGTTCCGGCTTGCATTTGCGCAGATAAGTCTGAAGGAAAGAGGGAGTGGCAAAGAGAAAAGTCAGTGCATCCCGTGCAATGGTTTCGCCCGCCAGCCTGCCGTCCAGAGGATTGGCAAGATAAGTTACCGGAGTCCCGGTGGAAACAGGCATCCAGAAACAGACATTCATCCCGAAAGAATGAAAGAGCGGCAGATTTCCCAGCACACCGTCCTGACGGGGATCCGGCATCAGCAGATTGTTGATCGCGTAAACATTGGTGTTGATGCTGTGATGCGTCAGCACGGCACCCTTCGGCACACCGGTGGATCCGCTGGAAAAAAGAATGATCGCGGGACGGAACACATCGGCACAGGAAAGCGGGGACACCAGATTCATCAACTCCTGCACCGGCAGGAACATGGCGGAGATCATCATGGAAAATCTGCCGTGTTCCATATCCAGATCCTCGTGACAGATCATCATATCTTTCAAATCGGGATCAAGCGTCAGCTGCAATTTTTCCAGCATGGCGCGATTGGTAAGGATATGCCGGATCCCTCCTTTGGCAATGGTCTTTTTCAACACATCTGCCGGAGTGGTGTAATTCAAAACGCAGGGTGTTTTATCTGCAAACTGAATGGCAAGGATGGATTCCGCCGCCAGAATGGAATTGGGCAGAAGCACCCCCACCACATCTTCGCCGTCCGTCCGTTTCCGGATCATACGGTTCAACACAAGTGAATCCAGCAGCAGTTCAAATGCAGTACGCGTTTTTTCCGATCCGCCTTCCCGCATGAGAATACGGAAAGGATGTTTTTTCGCCAGCATCGCCAGTCTGGTATGCAGCGGCACTTCTCCGGGACGCGGCAGAAATTGATAGGTCTGTGCCTGAAGTTCCGCGATCCGGTGCCGCACCTGAAACGCGGTGACATCCCGCCCCATATCCTTACCGAATGTCACACTGGCACAATGCCGTTTCCGCAACGCAAGCAGCGGCCGTTTCAAAGTCCCGTAATGGGAATATTTGCTTCCCCACATCCCGCTGATACAGACCGGGATCAGAGGCAGATCCGGCAGATCGTCCGGGATCATACGGCGGAATCCGCTTTTGAATTCCCCCAACAGACTGTTGCGTGTTTCCCGTTCCTCCGGAAATACACAGATGATCTCGCCATTGCGCAGAGCCTCCTGAACGGAACGGAACATCCGGATCACATCTTTATGTTTCCCCGGAGGCGGCACCCGGATAAAACTGGTCAGTTTTGCCACAAAACGCAAAAGGGGATTGGCAAAAAGATCATCCCGCATGAGAAAGCGGATCCGGCGGGAGGTACAGGCACTGATCAGGATCCCGTCGGTGAAAGAAACATGATTGGAAATGAGAAGTGCCGGACCCCGTTCCGGGATGTTTTCCGCTCCCGTGATCTGCGTTTTATAAAATGTGTTCCCGATGGAAATAATGATGAAACGGAGCGCGAATTCCGGCAGGATCCACATGGAAAAAAGTGTGACCAGAAATGTGATGAATCCCAGCACGGCAATAAAAAAACCTGCACTGCACCGGGGAAAATGTTCCAGAAATGCAGGAAGACGCAGAAAGGGTGAAAGAGCATCGGCAAGAAATACAAAAACCAATCCCGTCATGGTCAGCTGGAACAGACAGGCAATGGCATTATTCATTGCCAGCGCAGAGCCGCGGTACTGTGCCGTCAGACGCTGCTGCAGATAAGTCCGCAGCGGGATCACAAACAATCCCCCGCTCACCCCGGAGGCAAAAAGAAGCAGGATCGTCCCCAGCGCAAAAACCGATTCCATTTCCATCACATGAGGTATCTTGATGGTAAACGGAATGAACGGACCCGGCAGACGCGCCGCAAAAAACAATGTCAATGCCACCCCCAGCGCACCGAAGGGGATCAGACCCGGCTCGATCTTGTGCAGGGAAAGTCTGCCCGCGATACGGGATCCGGCGGCAAAACCGATCAACGGTGCAAGAAGCAGAAGGGCTCCGGAAAGGGCATCCTTCCCCGCAGGAAGATCCTGACAACGCAGCAGGATCAGAAACGGCAGCACCGTTCCGATGGCAAGAAAGAAATTTTCCCCCAATGCCGCAAGCAGCACGGAAGGTTTTTTCCCCAGATCCCGCAGACCGTGAAACACATTCACATCCTGCCGGACTGCCGTATGGGTGAATTTGATCCGCAGTGCAAAAATGAATTCCAGCACCGCCAGCGCGCCCGCGATATAAAACACCGCGGCAAGATCATGCCCCGGCAGATAATATGCCGTCCACCCCAACGCGAGTCCGGCAATGATCCCGAAAAAACTCCGGGCATTGATGATCCCGTTGGCACGGGAAAGTTCATCTTCCGTAAAGATCTCCGGCAGAAGCGCGTAAAATGCCGGAATGAAAAAAGTCTGAACTGTAAAAATCAACCCCAGCACCAGCGGACACGCAAAAATCTCCGGCAGAAGACGGAACAGCAGCGGTGCAAGGCAGATCACCAGAAAATGAGCAATACTGGAAAGAACCACCACAAAGCGTTTCGGCAGACGGTCCGCCGTATAGCCCGCAGGCAAAGCAAAAAGAAATCCCGGCACACCCGCACAGATCGTCAGCAGCAGCATACGGAATGTTACCGCCTGAAAATCCCCTTCCGCCATCAGACGGAGCAGAAAAATACTGAGGAACGCGATCCCGGAAATATTCAGCAGCCGGACTGCGCTCAAGGGTGCAAGTTTCTGCGGATCCTGCATTTTCCTTTTCTGCATCTGTTTCTCATCCTTTCCGATCTGTTGGAAAAACGATCTGTTTCTGAAGAAAAATCTTTTTCTGTCATCCGGGGTGTAAAAGATACTTTTTCAAACATACATCTCTTTTCTAATATACACCATAACTTCAGAAAATCAAGTGTGAAACGAAAATTTTTCTGTTTTGAAAATTATAAAAATCTGTCATAACACAAAGATCAGGCAATCTGTCATAAAAAATATAATGCTCTGTTCAGAAAATATTTCTCTGTCACCATGCTGTTATTTGCAAGTTTTTTCTGTTCCGCTTCTTGTAATCCCGCATTTCTGTGATATAGTTATCCTGTATCAAATAAAATAAAAACGGAATGTGCGATCCTGTATATGACAGCAGAAAAAAAATATATCCGCAACATCACCGCAGCAATTTGTACGCTGTGGCTGTTTCTGTTTTCCGCTGTGACCTCCGGAGCCGATACAAAAACTGCCGGAGCATTGGCAGAAGCACAGGCTGTTTATCTCCGGATCTCCGTTCAGACTTATACATCCGCTTTTACACTGACGGATGCGCAGCAGAAACAGATCCGGAACGCATTTGACGATTATCTGAAAAAAGATCTTCTCCCGGTGCTGACAAAGCTGCATCTTCAGGAAAAATGGGCAGATCTGCAGCGGGATACCCAGTTTCAGGAACTGCACCGCGAACTGGCAGCACAGCCGAAACGGAAAGAAAAGATCGCGATTTTGCAGGAACTCCGGAAACTGCAGAAGGATTATTACCCGGAACTGGATCAGGTCGTATCCGATCCTGTTCTGAAAAAAGCCACGCTGGCATTGCAGCGCAAATTAAACGGTATCGTGAAAAAACGTGAAAAAATAATTGAAAAACACCTTTAACATTCAAGGAGAAAACAAGATGAAAAAACTCATTCTCGCAATCGCTGTGGCACTTTCCTTTGTGCTGCCCGTTTTTACCGGAAATATCTTTGCAGCAGAAGCAAAAGTTTCTGTTGATAAAGAACTTGCATCCGCATTAAAATACTGGACTGAAAATTCAAGTGCCGGTTTCTGCAAAGGTTTTGCTCTGGCATCCCAAAAAGAAGTTCCGCTGGAAAAACAGAAGCTCATCGAAAAGCATGTTGCAGATTTCGGAGCAAAAACACTTCTGCCGTTTCTGAAACGCAATAATCTCACCGCCGAATGGATCAAATGTCAGAACGATCCCGAGATCCGCGCGATCAACACCAAGTCCCTTCAGGTGAAAAACATGCAGGAACTGCAAGCCACGATGGTATCCAGCATCCAGCTCCTTCAGAAAAAATATCCCAATATCATCATAAAAGGACAGCAGGATCAGGATTATGTGAAAGGCTTCCAGGCACTGACGATGAAAGTTCAGCAGGTCCTTCTGGCAAAATAAAACAAAACTCTCCGACCGGTCAATGACCCTGTCCCCGCCTGTGGTGCGGGGATATTTTTATGGATATATTTTCATGGCTCTGATTCAGGCAAAAAAAGATCTTACCCGCGGCAGTATGACAGGTAATCTGCTGACATTTGCCGTGCCGTTCCTGCTGGCAAATCTTTTTCAGGCGTTGTATGCCGCAGTGGATTTGTGGGTGGTGGGCAAATTCGGCGGCGGAAAAATCGGCACAGCGGCAGTCTCCAACGGCGGAGAAGTCATGCACCTGGTGATGTCCTTTCTCATGGGACTCACGACCGGAGCGACGGTATTGATCGGTCAATATTTCGGAGCCGGCGATAAACGGAACACCAACCGCAGTATTGCCATGACCCTGCTTCTTTCCCTTGCCGTGGGGATCGTGCTGACTGCATTTATGGTCCCGTTCACGCCGGTGCTGACAAAACTGCTGAATGTCCCTGCGGAAGCCGTTCCGCAGACCATTGAATATATGCGGATCAGCGCGTGGGGGATCGTATTTATTGTGGGCTACAATGCTCTTTCGGCGATTTTCCGCGGATTCGGGAATTCCACGGCTCCGCTGTTTTTTGTAGGGATCGCGTGTGCCATCAATGTGATCGGCGACCTGCTTCTGGTGGCGTGGCTGGATATGGGTCCTGCGGGTGCGGCGTATGCCACGATCGCCTCACAGGCTTTGAGTATGATTTTTGCATTGATCTATCTGAAATGCGGTAATTTCGGTTTCAAATTTGCCCTGCCCTATTTCAAGCCGGTGTGGGGATTGGCGTGGAAATACATCAAAGTGGGTGTTCCGATCGGACTTCAGGGGATCCTGATCTCTCTTTCCTTCGTTCTGATCATTTCCATTGTAAATGAGATGGGCGGAGATGATTCCGCCACGGCGGCGGCATACGGGATCGTGAACAGGATCAACGGCTTCACTTTCCTTCCGGCAGTATCTTTTTCCATGGCAATGGCGGCACTGACGGCACAGAATATCGGGGCGGGCAAACCGGTTCGCGCGGTAAAAACACTGACTCTGGCGATCACCTACACCATGCTGGTGGGGATCTTCTCCCTTGCGCTTCTGCAGCTGATCCCGGAAAAACTCATTGCTATTTTTATCGACAAAGACAGTGCGGGCGCAGATGAAGTGATCCGGCAGGGTGCGCTTTATGCCCGCAGTTTCAGCTGGGAATATATCCTGGTACCTGTCGTGTTCTGCACCAACGGTTTTTTCAACGGCTGCGGCAGAGCATTTTTCTCCATGAGCAACAATCTGATCTTTACATTTCTCGTACGGGTTCCGGTCTCTCTTTATTTCAGCCGGATGGACGGCGCAACATTGTATCATGTGGGGTTTGCGGCACCGCTTGCCTCTTTCAGTTCCAACATTGTGGCATTGATCTATCTTTTCAGCGGACGGTGGAAAACGCCCCGGAAAAAGAAAGAACTGCCGCAGAAATGACAGGTTTTTTCTATGATACACGATCGACCGCTGACAGCAGAAGAACGGGCGAAATCCCAATATAACTACAACTGGTTCAATGTGATCAACGGGGCATCTTATATGTGCCTCGGGGAAAGCGTGATCGTGCTTTTTGCCATCCGTTTGAATATGTCGAATACCGTCATTTCTCTGATCGGAGCGATGCTTTTTCTGGGATATCTGCTGCTGCCGCTGGGTGTCAAACGGGCGGCGAAAGTGGGTGCGGCATCCTGTCAGGCGGACTTCTGGGTCTGCCGCAACATCGCGGCATTGCTGGTGGCATTGAGTATCTTTGTGAATTTTTACTCGCCGCTGCTTGCCGGGATCACGCTGCTCACCGGAGCATTTCTTTTCTACGGGTTCCGTGCCGCGGGGATCGTGCTGGGGTCACCGATGATCGGGGACATCACCACAGAAGACGACCGGTCGGCAGTGATCGGAAGATCCACGGCATTGTTTTACGGTTCGGGTGCATTTGCGCTGGCGTGCATCAGCACGATCCTGTATTTTCAGGATTCCGTCTGGATCCTGGTGGGGATCATTGTTGCCGGAGCCTCGCTGGGGGTGACGGCATCCACCTTTGTGCGGAATATTGATGAAACATCCGCGCTGCGCAAATCGGCACAGCGTCCCATGTTCGGAGGGCTGCCCTATCTGATGAACAATCCGGACGGCAGGAATCTGGCAGTGGTGTGGTTTCTGACCAATCTGACCAATCTGCTGATCATCCCCATTTCCATTCTGACTTTGAAACGGGGGTGCGGCGTTTCCGATACCAATGCGGTCATCTTTTCGCTGATCCAATTTGTCATTATGATCTTTGCATCTCAATACAGCCCGCTGCTCACCAAACGGCTGGGACCGCGTATGATGATCCTGATCGCGTGTTTCTGCTATGTTCCCACCATCCTGTTCTGGATCTGCCTGCCCTCGCTCGGGCTGACGGAAGGCTGGCTGCTGTGGTGTCTGATGGTGATCCCCTTCGGGATGCAGGGGATCGCAAGTGTGGTCAACACCAATTCTCTGATCCATTATTTTCTGATGACGGTGGAAAAGGAGCATCAGGTGGAATGTGTGATGATATTGAATCTCATCACCGGAGCCGCCGCAGGGATCATCGGTATGGGGATCGCCGCCGGGCTGATGAAACTGGCGGAACTCATCCCCGGCAGCGAAGGGCTGGAGGTGTTCCGCAATTATTTCATTATGATCCTGCTGCTTTTCTGCGGCGAACTGCCGCTGTTTTTCCGTTTGAAAACAGTTATTTACGAATACCGGGCAAAACACGGAGAAGAAGCCACGGAAAAAGCATTGGAAAGACCGCATCATAAACATTGATTTGAAATACAGGAGAAGATCTTATGGCAATGACAAATATGGATACCCTCGCCGGTGAATTTCAGCTGATCTGGCAGGAAGGCTCCCACTGGCAGGGAAAACTGGAAAAAGAAACGCTTGCCGAAGGCGTGGAGGAGATCACGCTCTCCCTTTCCGGTGAAACGGCAGAAGTCCCCACTGTGGTGGAAGTGCGTATGTATATTCCCCAGCGGGATATTTACTGCCGCTGGTCCACATACGGCACTCAAGTCCTCCGTCCGAACTGGAGCGACCGCCTTTCCTCCTGTCTGACCCGTCATGCCCCCACCTTCACCCTTTTGGGGAAAGACGGAAACAACCGCTTTACGCTCTCCTGTTCCGAAGCCTCCCGGGAAGTCGTATTTTCCTCCGGTCTGCGGGAGGAAGACAGCGTACTGGAATGTTATTTCAAGATCTTCACCTTTGCCGAAGCACCTCTGAAAGATTACACGGCAAAGATCCGGATCGATGCCCGGAACATCTTTTATGCCGATGCCGTCCGGGAATCCTTCGACTGGTTTGCCACTTTCGATGCCTACAAACCGGCAGTTGCACCTGCGGCATCCCGGGATCTGCTGTATTCCTCCTGGTACAGCTACCACAAACAGGGACTTTATGCTGAAACGATTGAAAAACAGATCCTTGAAGCCAAAAAGTACGGGATGAAAACGCTGATCGTGGACGATGGCTGGCAATGCGATAATTATGACGGCGGTTCCTATGCCTACTGCGGCGACTGGGAACCCGTGGAACGCAGATTCCCCGATATGGCAGCGCATGTGAAAAAAGTCCATGATGCCGGATTCAAATATATCCTCTGGTATTCCGTTCCGTTTATGGGACAGAACGCAAAACTGTTCAAACATTTTGAAGGCAAATATCTGGCAAATGTTTCCAATGGTCTGGGAGCCTATGTACTGGATCCCCGGTTCCCCGATGTCCGCGAATATCTCATCAATACCTACGAACACGCCATGAAAGAATGGGATCTGGATGGATTCAAACTGGATTTCATCGATTCCTTCGGATATATCAAAACCGATCCGGCGGTGGAACAGGATTATGCGGGACGCGACTGCAAAACGGTGGCAGAGGGCGTGGATAAACTCATGACCGCCGTAATGGAACGCTTGAGAGCCATCAAGAGCGATGTACTGATCGAGTTCCGGCAGAGCTACATGGGACCCGGGATCCGTAAATTCGGTAATATCATCCGTGCGGGCGACTGCCCCTCCGACTGTTGGAGCAACCGGAGCCGCACCACCGATCTGCGTCTTTCCTCCGGCAATACCACAGTCCATTCCGATATGCTTTCCTGGAATTACAATGAAAGTGCGGAATCGGCGGCGCGTCAGTTCATCGCCATTCTTTTCAGCGTGCCGCAGATCTCGGTGCGTCTGGAAGAGATCCCGGAATCCCATCAGAAAATGTTGAAATTCTGGTGTGAATACTGGCTGGAAAACCGTTCTGTTCTGCTGGACGGCTATTTCAAACCCTGTGCGCCGGAATTGCTGTATCCGCTGATCCTGTCGGAAAAGGACGGCAAAGTCATTGCAGCAGTCCACAGCCGGGAGATCGCGGCGGATCTGCACGACAGCAAAGCGGAAGCCTTTGATATTGTCAACGGCACCGACACGGAAGAATTGATCGTGGATCTGCCGGTCGCCACATCCGGAGTCACAAAAAATGTTTATGGTGAAATCGTATCGGAAATCACATTGCCTGCGGGTCTTTCCCGCGTGAAGATACCGATCTCCGGGATTTTGACATTGAAAGCATAAATTTTATAAAAAAGTGATTCTTTATTGATAACGGGACTTGCTTTTTCCCACAACTGGATTATAGTGCAGGAAGGAACTCAACCATTAAAAGAAAGGTAAATACCAAATGAAAAAAATGAAATTTATGCTGTTGGCTGTGTTCGCAGCAATCGTTCTCTGCGGATGCGGAGACAACTCTCTTGAATATGTGGAAAAAGATGCTGAATGGGTCATCTACGGAAACTCGAAACAGCTGTTCAAGAGCAAACTCTGGGATGCAGTAGAAGAAAACGACCAATTTGAAGAAATCAAAGATGAATTCAAGGAACAGACTTCTCTGGAACTGGATGACATTGAGGGCAATGTGTCCTTCTGGGGTACTTTTGATTCATCCAAAAATCCGATTCCCAAACTCAGAGGTGCCGTTGTCGTGCTGGATAGCCGCGTTGCAGAAAAAGTCTTCGATCAAATCAAAAAACACTGTGAAGATAAAGCGGTTTCCTCCTCTTACAAAAAAGAATTTGTGGAAAAAACGACTGTTGGCAACTGCAGCGGCATCGTTCTGAAAAAACAGAGAAAAAATCAGCAGACAAATGAATGGGAAAAAGCAACGGTTGTAATGACTTGTGTTATGACCAACAGCAGAACACTTCAGTTCTTCCAGGAAAAAGAACCCAATGCACTCTGGGAAGACGATGATGAAAGCCAGCTTGCAGATCAGATCGATCAGAAAGTCATTGCGGCTTTTGCGGTCAAGGGCGATATGGTCCGCGCCGGTTTGAAATTCGGTGCCGGCATTGAAGATGTACCCAAGATCGGCGATATTGTTCTCCAGCTGAAAGCGAGCAAGAAAAAACTGATCATCGAAGGCTCTGTCGACATCAGCGAGATCGACGAAGATTGAATCTCCGGATAAGATCACAAAAAAACGGCACTCCGCACGGGGTGCCGTTTTTTTGTGCAGTTAAAAGAAAATGATCAGAAACACCATTCGCCGTGACGGAACACCGCCACGCGTTCGCCCTCCGGCGTAATACCGGTAATATCCAGATCCTCTGCGCCGATCATGAAATCCACATGGATCATACTGTCGTTGATCCCCAATGCTTTCTGTTCGTCGAGAGAATATTTTTCGTAATCTTTCAGGCAGTTGCCGAAACCGCGTCCCAATGCCACATGGCAGCTGGCGTTTTCATCATAAAGCGTACTGTAAAAGAGGATCCCTGTATTATTGATAGGGGAATCCCAGCCGATGAGGGCACATTCTCCCAGATAGGGTGCGCCTTCATCCATGGAAATCATTTTTTCCAATGCGTCCTGACCTTTTTCCGCGTGGACTTCCACTGCCTTCCCGTTTTCAAAACGGATGGAGAAATTTTCGATCAGGCTGCCCTGCCAGGATAACGGTTTGGTGGAAACAAGCGTTCCTTCCGCTTCGCCGCGTTTCGGAGATGTGAAGATCTCCTCCGAGGGGATATTGGGATTGAAAACGCGTCCGGAAAGATCTTTTTCCGCCGCACCCGCAAAGATCCCCTCCGGGATCAATCCCACGCGGAAGTCCGTGCCGTTGGCGGATTTGTATTCCAATGCCGTGAAATGATACGCATTGAGTTTTTCACAGCGTTTCCGGATCGTTTCATTGTGTTTGTCCCAGTTGGCAATGGGATCGCCTTCTGTGCGGGCAGTGGCAAGGATCGCCTCCCAAAGGGCATCGATCGCGTCTTCTTCACTCAAATGCGGAAAGACTTTCTTTGCCCATGCCGCACCCGGCACACCGGCAATACACCATTGATGACGGTTCTCCATGGCATCCCGGAAGGGTTTGATCTTCGGATACCGTGCCATTTGAGCGCGGGCGCGTTTGCCCTGATCGATCCCGTCCATTCCGTCGGGATCATCGGAATCCAGCCACAGGAGCGCGGGCAGTTTATCGGCACGCCATTTCCAGCGGGCAAGTTCCCAATCTTCGATATGGGAAAGCGTTTCTTCGCTCTGGTACTGATGGGCAAGTTTGGAAAGCGGCATATCGCTCCAGTCCACCACCACTTTCCCGGCTCCCGCCTGATAGCATTTTTCCACCACCATGCGGACAAATTCCGGCTGATCCAATCCGGCGATCAGGAACACTTCCTGACCGGGATCCGGATTCAAACCTTTTCTCACGATCAAGTCGGCATAAGCCGCCAGTCTTTCTTTACAGATCATTGGAAATCAATCCCTTCTGCGTTCCGTCACTTTTCCGTCACTTTTCCGTCAATCATCCGTCAATTCAATTATTCGATCCCGACGGCGCGGCGGACCTGCGACAATGTTTCATTGGCAACGACCGATGCTTTTTCCGCGCTTTTCCGGAGGATCTCATCGATCAATCCCGGATCGGCTTCCAGTTCCTCCCGGCGTTTCCGCATGGGAGCAAAGTAATCCATATAGGCTTCAAAGAGGGCGACTTTTGCGTGACCGTATCCGTAATTCCCGGCGCGGTAACGCGCTGCCATTTCCTCCTGTTCGGCGGGCGTGGCAAAAAGTTTGTAAAGAGCGAAGACATTGCAGGTATCGGGATCTTTGGGTTCTTCCAGTCCTTTGCAGTCGGTGGGGATCCCCATGATCTTTTTCCGTGTGGCTTTGGGTTCGCCGAAGATCTCAATGGTATTGTTGTAGCTCTTGCTCATCTTCTGACCGTCGGTACCGGGGATCACCGCCACATTTTCGCTGATATAGGCTTCCGGCACCACAAAAGTATCGCCATACATCTGATTGAACCGGATCGCCAGATCGCGGGTGATCTCAAGATGCTGTTTCTGATCTTTACCCACCGGCACAAGATTGGCTTTATAAAGCAGGATATCCGCCGCCATCAGCACAGGATAAGAGAAAAGCCCGTTATTGGGAACAAAACCTTTTGCCACTTTATCCTTGTAACTGTGCGCCCGTTCCAGAAAACCGACGCTGGTGATGCAGTTCAGCAGCCAGGTCAGTTCACAAACCTGAGGAACATCGGACTGACGGAAAAATACTGTTTTTTCCGGATCCAGCCCGCAGGCAAGAAAATCCAGAGCCACGCGTTTCACCCGTGCGCGGAGATCTGCGGGATCCGGGTTTACAGTAAGAGAATGGAAATCCGCGATGAACAGGAAAGATTCATCTGCAGTTTCCTGCAATTTGACGGCGGAGCTGATCGCACCGAAATAGTTTCCGATATGCAGGATACCGGACGGCTGAATGCCGGTCAATACACGTTTCATAATATCAAATTCGATCCAGTTTTATAATTTTTGTTCGGTAGGCGGAAAAATATCAATCCATATCGGTGTATTTCATTTTTTCCGCATTGTTTTTATCCCGGGCTTTCTGAACATCCTTATACCATTTTCTATACATGGCTTCGGTGCGTTCATCCACCTGGGGTTTGCTGGATTTTTTCTTTTCCGCTGCCGGTTTCTCCGGCTTCTGTTCGCCCTCACTGCCGTAATCACTGCCGTAGTCACTGCCGTAACTGCTGCCGTAAGAACTGTCATCGGAAGAACTTTCGTCATCAATGTAAAATTCATCATAGTATTTGAATTTTCTCAAATACGCATCGCAGAAATCGACGCGTTTCTGAAAGGCTTCCATCATGTCAGATGCGCTTTTTCCAACAGCAGTGATCTGATTTTTTCTGTTGTTCCAGGAATTGATCACATCATAGCGTTTCTTCATATCCTTTTCAAAATCAGTCAGTTCACGGGGTCCGACCACTTCCGGCACATCAACAGTGGATGCCGCCGGAGCAAGCGTCTTTGCGCCGGAAGAATCAATGGTGAGTTCACCGCGGGGAGCCTGAATGGACTGCTGCGGTTTCTTTTCACCTTTGTGACGGGTCAGGATCCACACGCCGAATCCGAGAACCAGCACAGTCATCAAACCGCAGAATCCATAAATGATCAGATTGATCTGATTTTTCTTTTTCTGCGCCGCTTTGCGTGCTTCTTCTTCCGCCATCAAACGCGCCATCGCCGCATTTTTCGGTTTCTTTTTCACCGCGCCGGGTGCGCCCGGTTTCACAGCGGCAGCAGATTTCACTTCAGGCTTTTTATCTTCAGATTTCGCTTCATCCTTTTTATCTTCGGACTTGGATGCTTCGTCTTTCTTGACTTCGTCCTTTTTATCTTCAGATTTGACAGGCTCGTCTTTCTTTTCTTCAGATTTCGCAGGCTCGTCTTTTTTGACGGGTTCCAGTTTCTTTTCTTCCGTCTTCGATTCCGTCTTCGGTTCAGACTTCTTTTCTTCTTCTTTCTTTTTGCCGAATCCGAAAAGACCGCCGCTCTTCTTTTCTTCTTTCTTCGGCTCGTCTTTCTTTTCTTCAGATTTCGTATCCGCTTTTTTGCCGGACTTCATGGCTTCGATCTGGGCTTTGATCTTTTCCATTTCAAGTTCCGCTTTGGATTTCTTCGGCTCGTCTTTTTTGACTTCGTCTTTCTTTTCTTCAGATTTCGCATCCGCTTTTTTGCCGGACTTCATGGCTTCGATCTGAGCTTTGATCTTTTCCATTTCAAGTTCCGCTTTGGATTTCTTCGGAGCTTCGGCTTTTGCTTTTTCTGCCGCTTCAGCTTCGGCTTTTGCCTTTTCTGCCGCTTCAGCTTCGGCTTTTGCCTTTTCTGCCGCTTCGGCATCGGCTTTCGCTTTTGCCGCCGCTTCAGCTTCGGCTTTCGCTTTTTCTGCCGCTTCAGCTTCGGCTTTCGCCTTCTCTGCCGCTTCGGCATCGGCGTCGGCTTTCGCTTTTTCTGCCGCTTCGGCGTCGGCTTTCGCTTTTTCTGCCGCTTCGGCGTCGGCTTTCGCTTTTTCTGCCGCTTCGGCTTCGGCTTTCGAAGTCGGAGGCCAAGCGGTCTTAGGAAGACAACTCTAGGTTGCAACTCCTTGGCTCACAGAACGACATGGCTACGATCCGACTTTCGGCTTTCGCTTTTTCTGCCGCTTCGGCGTCGGCTTTCGCTTTTTCTGCCGCTTCGGCGTCGGCTTTCGCTTTTTCTGCCGCTTCGGCTTCGG
>JAZNXT010000127.1:0-44698 GCA_045594005.1 Victivallales bacterium | reverse complement strand
GTCCTGGAAAATGATATGGATGTGATCGGGCAGGTGAAAGCTCTCATTTACGCTGCAACCAGCGCGAAAGATACCGATTTTACCGCAAAATTGTGCGATGTTTATCCCGACGGCCGCTCCATCAATATCTGCGATGGTCTGATCCGCGGCAGATTTTTGAACGGTCAGGATGAAGAGATCCTGCTGGAACCCGGAAAAGTCTATCCCTTCGGGATCGATCTGTGGTCAACGGCATGGACATTCAAAAAAGGACACCGTATCCGCGTCCAGATCTCCAGCAGCAATTTCCCCAGATTCGACCGCAATACCAATACCGGCGGACATCTGACCGCATCCGCAGAAATGAAGATCGCGCAACAAACCGTTTATCATAACGAAGCATATCCCTCTCATATCATCCTGCCCGTCATTCCCTGATTTTTTGAGGTAAGTGATTTGCCGGGGAAAGATTTTTGGGAAACAGTATTGCGGGGGAAACTTTTTGAAAAGCTCTATTCCCGGCATGGGGAGATAAGCACGCTGAAGGCGTGCAGGATTATAGCCTATGGGCTTGCCCATAGGTTCAAAGGCATATTACACCACATGCACGCTGTAGGCGTGCGGGAGGCGTTGTAATAGTCTAACGGTTCCCGCGCTCCTGTAGAGCGCAAAATTGAGTGTAAATCCATAACCTGCGGGCAAGCCCGCAGGCTAAAATCCCGCGCTCCTTCAGAGCGCTTTTTGGATCGGGGGGGGGTGCAAAGCACCCGATTCTTGGGCTTTTCTGCTTTTCCGAATTCGGCATCTCTCCTTATTGGGAACAAAGCATATCAAAAAAGAGAAAAGCTGCGGGAGCAATCCCCGCGCGGCGTTCCGGCTCCCCCTTGTGCCGCCGTGCGGCACAAGGGGGGCGCTTTCAGCCCGGGAAGCCGATTTTTCGGCTTCCCGGGCTGAAAGCAGGTTCCGGCGGGGGGGAAAAATTTCCCCCCCGCCGGAACGCCGGAACGCCGCGCGACCGACCGCATGTTTCAGAACAGTTTTTTTGCGGACAAAACTTGCAAAAGGACGGCAGGGCGTGTAAATTATCCTCCGGCAGAAAGATAAATCACAAAGGAGAACTGCACGCCATGAGACTGATATCCCGTTTGCTTTACAAGTTGTTCACGATCAAAACAAAGATCGGATTCCATCTGCGCGGTTATTATTATGCCGGACTGTTCAAAAAATGCGGCAAAAAACTGCCGAAAATCGGACACGGCGTGATCATCAACGGTGCAAAAAATATTGAATGCGGCACGGGATTTGTGGCGAATCCGCTGTGTTATATCATGGCACGGAGTCCCATTGTTTTCGGCGACCGCGTGGGCTTGAGTGTGGGCGTAAAAATCGTTACGGGTTCATTGCCGCTGGAAAACGGCGTGGTATGCCGCCGCCATATCAGTATGCCCATCAGGATCGGAAATGATGTGTGGATCGGAACGGATGCCGTGATCTGTCCCGGTGTGACGATCGGGGATAATGTGATCATCGCCGCCGGAGCTGTGGTGACAAAAGATGTGCCGTCCGGCTGTGTGGTCGCCGGAGTTCCCGCAAAAGTGATCAAATCTTTTGAGGAAGCACCGCAAACGCCGGACAGCGATTCAAAATAATATCCTTCACTTTTTGGGGATCCTGAAGGTGAGAGAGGGCGTATCTTCCGCGCGGTGGAAATAATTGACCACCACTTCTTTTTCCGAAATATCCAGCGTCATATACCCCGCACCCGCAGCGTAATAATAGGATTTCATGCCCGGCTTGAAAAAGTCGATCAGCTCCTTTTTCTGTTCAGGGGAAAGGTGTTTGCTTTTCTGAAGAAATTTCCCGTATTCCACAGGTCCGGCATGGATCGGCTTGACCTTTTCGGGAATCCCCGGAGTCCAGACACAGCACCCCTGGATCTGGTAGATAGAGCCTTTTTCCGTGGTGTATTCCAGCGACGCGATCCCATGATAATGACCCGTCAGAAAAATACAGTTGTGCTTCTGAAACAGTTCCAGCATGGCATTCCGGCTGGCGATCTTCAAATTTCCGTAAAGACGCCAGTTCGGCATCCATCTCACATCCCAGGGAACGGGACCGCCGTGTGTGATCATGATCTTGTAGCGGGCATCCGCATTTTTTTTCAGTACTTCCCGGACAAAAGCAGGATTCGTGTAACCTGCATTGAAGTTCAGCAGAAAATAAAGATCTTTTCCGTAACGGAACGCGATATCCGTCCCACGATTGGAAACCATCACACCGGAAATATGTTTGGTGTTCCGGATCACCGGCAGTATTTTTTCCGTCACAAAATTCCGCGTGATCTGCTGGATCCCCGGACCTTTTTCCGTGGGCAGGAGTCTGGAGGAGACATCGTGATTGCCCAGCACAGCAATGAACGGGACCGGGAAGAAACTCTGAAGTTTTTTGTAGCCGTCTTCCAGCATATTCCGGTGTGCCGCACCGGAACCGGAACCGCCTTCCACAAAGTCACCACCCTGAAGGACGAATGCGGTATCGGCACCGGCTTTTTTTGCGGCGGCAGTCAGAAGCTGCGGCAGACGCTCCTTCCACATCCCGATATCGCGGGCACTTGCTTTCGATACGCCCGCGGGGTGATATTTTTCATCTGCGGTATCGAAGTGAGTATCTCCGAGGAAAATAATGCGATAGGAATCCTGTGCTGTCATACCGATAAAGATCAGCAGCAGAAAAAGCGTGACTGTCGTGCGTAAAAAGTGTTTCATTTTTTTGATATCTCCTGATTTTGTTGTTTATTCGCCCAGATTGAAGATTTTTTTCCGGATCGCTTTAAGCTCGTTTTCTTCCATGAGCCGATCCGCTTCCGTCGGCGCGTGGTGACCCACTTCACGGATCCGCAGGATCCGGTATTCCTCCGGAACGGAATTGGCGACCGCAAACTGACCCGGAGGCGGCACATTGGTGTCGCAGAGAGCCGGTGTCAGCAGTGCCGGCACACGGATGAATGAAGCGGCGGCGGAAGCACTGCACAGATCAAAGACCCGCATCCCGGTTTCCGAACTTTTTGCCATCGTTGCGCGGGTGTGGGAGGGATCCCCTTCGCTGCCGGGATACTGGAGCATGATGCGTCCGCCGAGGGTCGGCACATTCAGTTCCACAGCCTTGATCCGATGATCCCATGCGGTACACAGCGCGCCCATGGCTCCGCCCAGACTGCCGCCGGAACAGACGATATTGTCTTTCACATCCGGAAACATATCGATCATGATGGAAACGGCTGTCCAGAGATTGCGGACACCGGCGATCAACACATATTTTTCCGGATCGTCAAACCCGTATGCTGCATGCTGACCGGACTGCCACGGGATCTCCTCACATTGAGAAAGCCCCAGCCCCGGCACGCAGGGCATGGCGGTGGTCAGACCGGGATTTTCCGAAATGGCAGGTGTGGCGGGGTTCCCGTATCCGTGGGCAATGATCATCCCGCCCCGGGAAACATCCGGACGGCAGATCCACATACCGATCCTGAATCCGTCGCACGCAGTGAAACTGACTTTGTAAACTGTCGTCCCGGGTGCGGGCGACCAGACTTTGCCCTCCACGGTGTAATCCAGTTTGCATTCTGTGGCGCGTCTGTATTGCTCCCGCCAGAATTCCTCATACCCCGGGACCGGAATATCTCCCCTGACTTCAAGCAGCTGTTCCTTTGTGTATCCGCAAGTCCCGTCGTGTGTTGCGTCACTCATCGTTTTTTCCTTTCCGAAAAGTTATATGTTGCGTGCAGATACTATAAGATGATATCAAAAAAAATTCAAGCCGTCATCATGATTTCAATGCAAAAATCAAAAATATCCATGTCTGCATCCGTGATCAGAAAAAAAAAGCGGCAGAGCGCGCTTGAATTTATCCTGCACACTGCTATAATATATCACGGTAGAAGAAATATCAGATATAAAAACGGTCATAAATCTTTAGTCACGGAGAAAAAAATATGCTGGATTTACGCCTTGTTTCGCCCCTCGCAAAGATCTTTCCCGATCGCGCACCGGATTCCGCACCCGTCCTGAAAAAAGCATCCGCTCTGCGGGGGGAAAAATATTCCTTCCAGCTGGCGTACAGCTCCACGCTGTTCATTCCGGGAAATATGAAACTGGATGTGGCGGAATCTCCGCTGAAACCATTTATCCGCTGCCGCCGCGTGGTGAATGTCGTTACCGCACGCATGGGGGATGTGGTGATGCGCACGGCGGAAGAACAGGCAAGATTTGAACGGTTCACCCCGGGTCTTTTTCCCGATCTGCTGAAAGACGACGCGGCAACGCGTCTTTATTCCGATCCCACAGTATGGTATGCCGTCTGGGTGGAAGTGGATATCCCGAGAGATTTCAAAGCAGGAAAATACACGCTGACATTCACTCTGCACGAAAGCGATGAAGAAAGCAAGACTGTAAAACTGGATCTTGAAGTGATCGGTGCCATGCTGCCGCCTCAACTGCTGACTCATACGGAATGGTTCTATTGCGATTGTCTGGCACAGGCATACAATGTGGCTCCCTGGAGTCCGAAATTCTGGAAGATACTGGAAAAATATCTGAAAAATTTTGTGGCTCACGGGATCAATATGCTCTATACACCCATCGTGACACCCGCACTGGATACCGCTGTGGGCGGAGAACGGCTGACCACCCAGCTGGTAAAAGTCACCCGGACAAAGGGGAAATACAGTTTTGACTTTACCAACCTCAAACGCTGGATCCGTCTTGCGAAAAAATGCGGTGTGCAGTATTTTGAAATGTCCCACCTGTTCAGTCAGGGCGGCGCAAAATACAGTCCGAAAGTGGTGGCGGATGTGGATGGAAAGAAAGATCAGCGGATCTTCGGCTGGGATGTGGAGGCACTCTCCCCCGCCTACAAAAAATTTCTGAATGCCATGCTGCCGGAACTGGTTGCCGTATTGAAATCGGAAGGCGTGGCGGAAGATTGCTATTTCCATATCTCCGATGAACCCGCCGGAGAACATGTGGCGCAATACAAAGCTGTTTCCGCCATCGTTCACAAACACGTGAAAGGATTCCGCGTGCTGGATGCGGCATCCCATACAGAATATTACACCGAAGGGCTGGTGGCTCTGCCCGTCCCCTGCGAACATCATCTGCTGGATTTCCTGCCGCTGGATATGCCCGAACGGTGGACTTATTACTGCGGCGGACCCGATCTGCCGTACAGCAACCGGATCCACTGTATGCCCGCATCTGCAAACCGGATCATGGGAACATTGCTGTATATTTATGAAGTGGAAGGATTTCTGCATTGGGGGTACAATTTCTGGAACCGGGGCAATTCCGGGATCTACTGCGATCCCATGAGCTGCGAACCGGATACCGGATACCACTCCGGCGATCAATTTCTGGTTTATCCGGGTCCGGAAGGTCCGCTGGATTCCATCCGCAGCGAAGTATTCTATGCGGGACTCCAGGATCAGCGCGCGTATCAGCTTCTGGAAAGTCTTGCCGGCAGGGATGCGGTACTGAAACTGATCCGGAAAACGGCAGGGAAAGATCTTGCGATCAATGATTTTCCGCTGGATCTGACTTTCCTGCACAAACTGCGGGATGCGGTCAATAATGCGATCAAAAAATATCTTTCCCGCGCATAAAACGGGAAAAAAGATCAAAAAATTGCAGGAATTGATTAAAGTTCATGCGATTTTCGATTGATATTTTTGCGGAAGTGTGCTACATTTTTAAGAGTTACAAAAAAACGAAAGAAGTCGTTACAAACAAAAACAACACAAGGAGGCCATTTCTTATGGCATGTAAACGTAAAAAAACGGCAGAAGCGAAAAAGCCCGCTGCCAAACAGATCTCTGTGGCATTCATCGGATACGGGATCCAGGCGCGTACTGTGCTGGTCCCCAACATCATCAAACAGGAAAATGCAGTGGTGAAAGTTGTCTGCGATTGCGACAGGATCCGCCGCGAAGCCGGCGCACAGTTCGTGAACGACTACTACAAAAACAACAAAAAATCCAAACTTGCCAAATGTAAAGCAGTCGCCGATTTCCGCGACATCCTCTCCGATCCCGGTATCGATGCCGTGGTCATCGCCACCCCGGACCATTGGCACGCATATCTTGTCTGCGCCGCAATGAAGGCGGGCAAAGATGTGTATTGCGAAAAACCGCTGACCTACTCCATCGAAGAAGCACAGCTGGTGATGAAAGCGCAGAAGAAATTCAAACGCGTGTTTCAGAACGGCTCCATGCAGCGTTCCTGGCGGGAATTCCGCACCGCCTGTATGATCGTCCGCAACGGCTTCATCGGCGATGTCAAATATGTGGATTGCAACTACGGTAACGCTTCCGCACAGAACAATACCAATATCGCAAACTTCCCCGCCAATTTGGGCGGACCTTCCCACCCCCACCGCTTCTTCTGTCAGTGGGACGGCTTGAACGGCAAGGAACAGACTGTGGCTGTGGAATCCGCAGAAAATGCTGATATCGATTGGGATATGTGGCTCGGTCCCGCTCCCTGGTCTCCCTATTCCGACCAGTGCGCACCCCGCGGCGTGGCAAACTTCTACCCCATGTTCTGGCGTTTCGATGACAACTACGGCACCGGTTACAACGGCGACTGGGGCGCACATCATTTGGATATCGCACAGTGGGGTCTTGACATGGATAAATCCGGTCCGGTGAAGATCATCCGTTCCAATGAACCCCATTCCGTGAACCCGCTCCACGGCGGACGCCGTCAGTTCGGTATGCAGTTCATCATGTCCAACGGCTGCACCATCTATCACAACCCCTTCGGCACCTGGGGAACCGTCTTCTACGGTACCAAAGGGATCGTGGCTGTGAACCGCGGCAGAATCGCAGTATGGCAGGGCAAAGGTGTGAAACCCACCGAAGCCAACCGCAAAGCCATCGCGGAAAATAAATTCACCAAGATGAAACAGATCGCCGCCTGCACCGGTCTTGACTACGGTTTCGATACCGCACAGAAGAAAGACGATTCTTTGGTGGACGCACTGGATACACTGGATAAAGTGTTCAAACTGGATACCGCTCCGGTACAGCTCTACAAAAGTGCCCTGCAGGAAAAGAACTTCATCGATTGCTGCATCAGCCGCGAAGAAACGATCTGTACGGCGGAAACCGGCGCGCGTTCTTCCATCCTCTGCGGTCTTTGCAATATGAGCTATGTGTACGATACCGGCTTCGATTGGGATCCGGTCAAATGCACATTTGCCAACGGCACCGGCGATCCCAGCTGGCTGAAACGCGCTGTGTATCGCAAGGGCTGGGAAATCAAACTCTGATTTTGATTTAATACCCTGAAAATTTACAGACCCGTTTTGCGGATTTTTCGCAAAACGGGTCATTTTTTTTCAAAGTCCAAAGTTTTGGATTGCTTTTTCCGAATGGCTTGTCCCGGCAAATAGATTCCAACCGGTGTTTTTTTCTATTGGAATACGGATGGGTACGGAGAAAACAACATCGGATTTTATATTCGCCCTCCGTACAAATCCGTACAAATTCAGAGCTTTGATCTGACAGTCCGACAAGTCCGGCAGCCATGCGTGCTGCGGACGGAAACAGACGAAAACGGACAATAACAACCATCTGTATCGGTCTTGTCCGACTTGTCCGACTTGTCCGACTTGTCCGACTGGTCCGACAGCCATGCGTGCCGTCTATGGCGCAAATCGTGCCGGGCGCGGAAGGATCGCGGATGTAGTTCGGATTTTTGCGCGGAACGCTTTGAGGGAGTGGACTAATGGTCCATGACCGAAAAGACCCGTAAGCAAAGGTCCGAAATAGCCCGCGAGACAACGCGCCCTCAAGACAAAAAAAATGGAGCCAATGATCGGACACCGCAAAGCGGTGCGCCGGAGAGAGTGAAACGAACGACGGCAATCGCCTGAAACAAAGTGAAGGGCGATAAAGGGACGATCGGGAAAAGAGATTTGCGGCAAGCTCCGCTTGTTGCAAAACTCTTTTTACGGAGTCACGAAGCACCGCCCTCAAGACAAAAAAAATGGAGCCAATGATCGGAATCGAACCGATGACCTATTCATTACGAGTGAATTGCTCTACCGACTGAGCTACATTGGCACCTTCAAGTGACAGGTTATAATTTAGCAGACTTTTTCAAAAAGGCAAGTCAAAAATCTGAAAAAAATCGTTATTTCTCTCTATTTTTTTCGGTTTGGAGCCATCAGCCATAAAAAAAAGATCACGGCTGCTGCACCACAAAATGATAAAGTACGGCAACGAATCCGGAAATGATCGCATTGCATCCGTACAAAATGGAACAGATATAATTGCGGAAGAAATGGGCGATCACGGCAAAAAGGACCGAGCCCACTGCCAAGACTGCGGAAAACAACTGAAGCCATGCAATGGCATTTTCCACGCAATCAAATTTTCTCAACCAGTCCAGCACGAACGATTCTGCCGAACTGTAAACAGCCACTCCCACAAACAGGTTCAAAAAGGAGCCGATCAGGATCGGCCCCATTAAAAACCACAGGAGAAATCCCATGCTTAATTTTCCTGCATGTAATTGGGAGCATCCTTGGTCATGACGATGTCATGGGGATGCGCTTCCTTCAATGCGGAACCGGAAACACGGATGATTTTGGCTGTTTCACGCAGCGTTTTCAGATCCCGTGCGCCGCAATAGCCGAGAGAATATTTCAAGCCGCCGAGGAACTGATGGACCACTTCCCACAGAGAACCGCGGAACGGAACCATACCTTCCACACCCTGGGGAACCAGTTTTTTGGTGTTGTCCACATCCCGCTGACCGTAGCGTTCGCGGCTGCCTTTATTGGCTTTCATGGCTTCGAGAGATCCCATACCGCGATAGATCACATAGCGGCGGCCGTTGTAGAATGTCTTTTCGCCGGGACCTTCCAGCGTACCGGCAAGCATACTGCCCATCATCACACTGGAGGCACCCACCGCCAGAGCTTTGGCAACATCGCCGGACTGCTTGATACCGCCGTCCGCAATGACCGGAACTTCTTCGCCGACAGCCTTATATGCTTCGTAAACCGCAGTGACCTGGGGAGTCCCCACACCCGCCACCACGCGGGTGGTCCAGATGGTACCGGGCCCGATACCGACTTTGATCGCATCCACACCGGCATCCAGCAATGCTTTCGCCGCATCGTATGTGGCAATGTTTCCGGCAACGATATCAATGGAGGGATAGCGGTTCTTCAGGATCTTCACCGTATCGATCACGCCCTTGCTGTGACCGTGGGCGGTATCCACCACAAAAGCATCGACTCCGGCATCGGCAAGAGCTGCCGCACGGGCTTCGTCGTAGGGGCTGATGGCGGCAGCAGCACGCAGACGGTGTTCGCTGTCACGGTTATATGCCGGTTCCATATTTTCGATGATGGTCCGCACATCCGTATAGCTGTAAAGACCGGTGAGGAAACCTTTATCATCAATGGTGGGCAGTTTGCCGACTTTGTGTTCGCGCATGATATCCAACACCGTTTCCAGGGAAGAACCTTCCGGCGCAGTGACCGGCGGGCAGGTCATCACATCTGCGATCTTCACATCGTAGTGCGTAATGAATTTGATATCCCGGGAAGTGATGATCCCAACCAGTTTGCCATCGTTGTTGACAATGGGGAAACCGGAGAAATTATAGTTGCGCAGCTGCTTTTCATTGAGCATTTCCTCCACAGTCTGATCTTCACGGAAAATAATCGGCTTGCGGATGAAACCATTGAGATACTGTTTCACTTTACGGACTTCGTCCGCCTGTGCTTCCGGATTCAGATTTTTGTGGATCACACCGATCCCGCCGAGTTTCGCCATGGCGATCGCCATTTCACTTTCCGTGACTGTATCCATTGCCGCACTGACAAAGGGGATATTCAATTTGATGTTACGGCTGAAGCGCGTGCTAACATCCGAATCATCGGGTAAAAAGTCGGCATACTGGGTCAGGAGGGAAATGTCATCGTAAGTAAGACCTTCATGCTTGAATTGAGCCATGAAGCCGTCAATGAATTGGTTGCTCATAGTGCGCTCCGTAGTCCGTTTTAATTACCATTTGCCAAAGTAATATAGCAAGTTTTCAGAAAAAGTCAAGCAAAACTTTCCGTTTACAAGCATTTTTTTGCCGTTTTTTTTATCCGCACGCCCGGGCGCGGCAGCAGGTCCGGCTCCGCCGGACCATGCGCAAAAAAGCGGTGCCCGCGCAGGGTGCGCGCTGCTTTTTTGCGCATCAGCCGCAGGAGACCGCTTCCGCGGGCCCTGCGGCGCTGCCGCGCCCTCCGCACCCGAATCTTCATTCCGGACAAAAAAAATCCGGATGCGACATTTTTTTCATATCGCACCCGGACCAAACAAGATGAGCTGCTTACCCGATCAGTTTCGTGCCGATCTGAAGAAAACTTCCGATCTGGTACACGATCAGTGTCAGCAGATAAGCCAGAGCGAACAATCCTGCGCCTTCCACGATCGCCATTTTCCAGGAGTTCAACTCCCGTTTGATGATCGCCAGAGTGGCAAGACAGGGGATGGAAAGCAGGCAGAAGATCATCATACAGAAAGCCTGAAGCGGCGTATATTTTTTCTGCAGGATACTGCGCAGCGTATCCGATTCTTTATTTTCGCCGTCAGCCTCACCGGCGGAGTAAAGGATCCCCATTTGAGAAACGAATACTTCTTTTGCGGCGAGGGCACCGACGGTGGCAGTGGCGATGCGGGCATCGAATCCGACAGGTTTGAAGAATGGTTCAAGGAAGGTACCGATCCTGCCGGAAACGGTATATTCAAAAGTTTCCTGAGCCTGAGCGTTATCAAGCGCGGTCAATGCTTCTTCTGCGGCGACGGCATCCATCTTCACGATCTGTTCTTTTTCCGCGTCATAATCTCTGGAAAATTCTTCTTTTTCCGGATAGGTATTGCAGATATAGAGGATGATACTGGTGGCGAGGATGATCGTTCCGGCTTTCTGGAGATACATCCAGCCGCGATCCCACATGTGCAGCATCATACTTTTCAGAGTCGGCACGCGATAGGGCGGCAATTCCATCAGATAGACTTCGCCATCGCCTTTGAAGATCGTTTTTCTCATAAGGAGCGCGGCGACCAATGCCACAACGATCCCGATGATATAGATCAACCAGAGGGTGAATGCCTGATATTCTTTCGCAAAAAATGCGGGGATCAGCAGCGCATAGATCGGCAGACGGGCTCCGCAGCTCATCAGCGGCAGGACCATGATCGTGACTTTGCGGTCGCGTTCCGATTCAATGGTGCGCGTTGCCATGATCGCGGGAACGGTACAGCCGAATCCCAGCACCAGCGGCACAAAGGATCTGCCCTGCAAACCAAAAATACGCATGATCCCGTCCATGACATACGCGGCACGGGACATATAACCGGAATCTTCCAGCAGCGCAATGGCAAAGAACAGGAACAGGATATTGGGCAAAAACACCACCACGCCGCCGACGCCGCCGATGATCCCGTCGATCACCATATTCCGCAGGAACGGCAGAGATTCTTCATTCCAGTATCCGCCGATGAATTCACCCAGCCAGGCGAATCCGTCTTCGATGTATCCCATGAGAGGATCTGCGAGGGTGAATGTGAACCAGAATGTGAAATACATAACGACCAGAAAGATGGGCAGCCCCAGAAATTTATTGGTCACAATGCTGTCGATCTTATCGGAGATCTCCCGGCGTTTTTCCTGTGTGAATGTGATGGTATCGCGGCAGGCACCGGCAAGCATGGCATAACGGCGGTCCGCCATAAATGTATCGGCATCGATGGCATGAACATCCCACAGATGGCTGATCTGCGTGGCGACTTCGCCGTACACCGGTTTGAATTCCGGAATACTCATGGCGGAAGTATCGTTTTCCAGCAGTTTGATCGCAAAGAAACGGGAGGGAATATGGGCATATTTCTCAATATTCAGAGCGTCGATCTTTTCCGCGACCGCGCGGATGGCGTCGTCCACATCCGCACCGTATGTGAGCATGGGCATCCCGTGATCGTCCAACACCTCCAGGAACGAAGCCAGGCGCGTCAGCAGCGGACGCACGCCGCCGGATTTGCTGCCGATGGTCTGAACGATGGGCGCACCGAAGTATTTTTCCAGTTTGGCAATATCAAATTTCAACCCTTTTTCCTTGGCATCATCGGACATATTGAATGTCAACAGCATGGGGATATGCAGTTCCGCCAGCTGGGTGGTCAGATAAAGACTGCGCTGGGGAATGGAGGAATCGATCACGTTGATGATCAGATCGATCCCCGGAGTCGTCAACTCCTGAAACACAACTTCCTCTTCCGGAGAACTGGAAGAAAGAGAATACACACCCGGCAGGTCCACAAGTTCAATGTCAATGCCATTCAGCGTGAAGCTGCCGCTTTTGCTTTCCACAGTCACACCGGGATAGTTCCCCACGTGCTGACGCGCTCCCGTCAGCGCGTTAAAGATACAGGTTTTCCCGCAGTTGGGATTTCCTGCAAGAGCTACACGATATTTCTGTTTCATTTCTTCTTACTCTTTTCTTCCTTGATCACAATATTGGCGGCATCGTCTTTGTGAAACGCCATACTGGTTTCCATGACTTTCACCCGGATCAGACCGCCAAGCGGTGCATGGGATTCGATCAGCAGTTCGCTGCCGGCAACCAGCCCCACGTCTGCGAATTTCTTTCTGCCGCGCATTTTCGGCATGATCTTCACAATGGTGGCAGTGCTGCCGACAGGAAGGTCAGCCAAAGTCATTTCTCCCGACCCGGTCGCAGGGGTTTCATATTCTTTTTTCTTGCCTGTTCCGCCGCATCCGCAGGAGCAGATCTTTTTTTCTTCGCTCATGATTTCTCACGCTTTCTTACAAATAATTAGTTTACTCTAACTTTTTTGAGTAAAAAAAAGGGTAAGCCTCATTCTTTATGTTTATTTTGGAATCGGGAAGCGTCCGGCAGAACCGGACACTTCCCGCGGATCAAACTTATTTCAGTCTGTCAGGATCCAGAAGGAACTGACGATAACCGACTTTGTTCCAGCCGCCCGCGTCTTTGACTTTGCTGTTGACATCGTCAACCGTCTTTTTCGCGTCGCCGGTCACACCAGCCTTGGAGGGGACGACTTCCGCCACGACCACGAGCTGGGATTTCTTGGTGGATTCGCTTTCCGTGGAGAAGATCCAGCCGAGGATCGGAAGATCTTTCAGGATCGGAATACCGCCGGAAACGCTGACCACATCTTTCTTTTCGATGCCGCCGATGACCAGTTTCGTGCCTTTGTTGGAGATCATGAACTGGGTGTCGATGACTGCACCCTTCTGGATGCGCGGAGTTCCGTCGGCATTGTAACCGATGAGAGAGCGGTTTTCGATCTTCACATTCAGATTGGTGGCTTCACCGCAAACGCCGGGGGTGACAGCCATTCTGAAACCGAAGGTCCCGGGAACAGAAGCAGTGGTATTGACTTTGTTGCCCTTGGAAACCGTGAGTTCCGGAGAAGCGGTGAAATCATAGCCTTCAAAGAAACATTCAGCAGCAGTCACTTTGGGGGTCTTCACGACCTTGAGAGAGCCTTTGACTCTGTAAGAGAAGAAACCGCCTTTGATGCGGAGCGTGTATTTCGCATCCGTATCAGCAACATTGCTCACTCTGGTCACATTGATTTTGACCTGACCGGTGGGGTTGTTGGCATTGATGCGGATCTTTTCGCCATCTCTGGTCGTGACATCATAAAACATTTCTTCGGGGATCCCGACGACTTCCATGCCTGCGGCTGCAGAATAGACTTCATCTTCGATCTTTTCAGTGACCGGCGTGAAGATCTGTGTTTCGCGGGAGATTTCGGCAGTGGTGCCGCCGCGAACAGTCAACATGCTGGTGGTAAGGACTTTGCCTTTGCCTTTGCTGGTGAGGAAGTCGATATATTTGGTGTTCCATTTCGGGTTGAACTGGAAATACTGGATATCGCTCCAGCCAGCCTGACGGGTGGCAAGAGTCAGGCTCTTATCGGGACCGAAGTGATTGACACCGCGGGCACCGGCACTGAGCAGATTGATGCCGTCGTTGTTCTTCCATGCCTGGAAATCCACGCCGAGTTTTTCATCGTTTTCCGCATAGAGTTCGTAAACGGTGACTTTCACATTGACTTCAGAGTACGGTGCATCGTAGAGTTTCAGCATCTTTTCGATGGTGGGCTTGGAGAAACGGGCAGTCTTGAAGAAAATCAGGTTCAGACCGGGATCGGTCACAAACTGATCGCAGCCGTCCAGCAGCAGAGCGGGATCTTCCGGATTGTCAAGTTCTTCTTTTGCCGCAGCACCGACGCTGGCAACCATGTCCTGCAGTTCCGCAGCACTGCGGTACACAGGGTTGTAAACATAGAATGCAGAGCCGGAAGCATTGGTAATTTTCGGCACATCCAGCATCTTCATAATGGTATCGAAGCCCATGACGCCTTCGGCATCATCAAAACGGTAATCTTCTGCGGAGATCATCACGATGCCGGTACCGTCATTATATTTGACCGCCTGCACACCGGTATCATTGTCGGCACCGATACGACGGGCGCGGACGATGTTCCAGAGGATCGCGCGGACTTCATAGGGATCTGCGTGTTTCAGGACATAAGTTTTCGTGTAAACGGAGGGATCGTTGTTATCGCGGACGAAAACGACTTCTTCCGTGGTCGGTTTGATCGTGAAGTTCATACGGGCATCCACTGTGGAGGGTCCGTATCCTTCCGTGCCGCCCGCAAAAAGCGTTCCGGCGGAAAGTGCTGCAAAGGCAGCAACTGCAAATTTGGTCATATTTTTCATGATAGTTGTGTCCTTTTGCAAAAATTATTTTTTCACCAGTTTGTCAAATTCCTTCACAACGCCGGGAACCACATTCTTGTCATATTTGAGCAGAACCGCACGGGCAGTGACGATGTAGCGGGTCTTTTCGATATTGGTGGTGGTGGTACCGAAGATGTAGCGGAGAATGGGCAGTTCGCAGAGGAAGGGGATGCCGATGGTCTGATCCACGCGGCTGGTGCGTTCCCAGCTGGCGAGAACTTTTTCATTCTTGAAATCAAGAGTCACGCTGGAAGAAATGGAAGTACCTTCCGTGATTTCTGTACCGAGATTGTTGCGTTCCACAACATTACTGCCGTTCAGGGAGTAATTGAAGTTCACCACGCCGCTCACGGGATTGGTGACCGTCACAGCAGAAATAGTTGCCGTGAGGGTGGAATCGCCGCCGACGGAGACATCGGAACGGTGATCTTCATCTTTGGTGATGTTCTGGTATTCCGGAGCGAAGGAAACAGAAAATACTCTGTCGGTTTCGTTCTGGACAGCCACGGATGCCGTGCTGTTGATGCTGGCTTTGCCGTTCTGCTGAAGGATACGCACAAAGCTCAAATCGAATGCGGGAGCAGTGTAAACACCGCCGAATCCGTAGGAGAAATTGCCCAGCAGATCGATACCGTTGGAAGCACCTTCCACGATGGTTTCTGCAACTTTGGTGGAGAGGGCATTGTAGCCGACTTCAAAAAGGTTCATGCCGGGACCGTTCTTCCAGGCGAGGTAATCCAGACCGATATCGCGCATATCGCTGTCGCGGACTTCATAAATCTTGAGTTCGATGGAAACCTGGGGAACGGGCTTATCCAACCATGCCAGTTTCGCTTTGATATCAGGCACGCCGGACGGAGTGTCTTTGAAGTAGAACAATCCGGAGATCGGATCGCGTTTGAAGACGCCGTTCACATCACCGTTGGTGACACCGGCATTCTTCATGATTTCGGTCATATAGTCATTGGAGCGGAATTTCGCAGCATAAGTCCCGTAAGCAGCACCGGTACCTTCGATGACGGAGCCGTCTGCATTGACTTTGCCGGGGCGGTCAAGAGCCTTGATCATTTCGTCCACATAGGGAATCATCGCATGTTTCGTGGAAACAATGAGGAGCTGGCGGTTGTTCGCAGAGTCGGACACTGCGGAGATCGTGGAGTTGCCGTTACAGCGCATGATCGCAGTCTTGACAAACGGGCGCAGGTCAACAGCGCGCGTGTGCTTCAATTCGTAGATCTTCGTGTAGATGTAAGACTGACCGTCATCTGCAATGAAGGCAATCTTCTGTACTTTGTCGTCGTCTGCTGTAAGAGACGCGATAAACGGACTCACAGCCACAAGTGCCGCCAGTCCAGCTTTTGCCATAAAGTTCATGTGCTTTTACTCCTTAGACTTTATGTTTTGTTATTTGATCAGAAACGACCGCAGTCTTCTCCGGAAAAGCAGAAAGCGCACAATCCCTGTTTGCAAAAGTTTCTGCATGCGCAGATTGTGCTTTTTCCGTTTTTTCCGATGACTCCCGCCATCATTTTCATTGAAAAACATCTTCTCCTGCGGGGAGAGAGGTGTCACATTATCATATAATTTACAGCCTGTTTTTCTGTTTGTCAAGTTAGTTTCAACTAATTTTTTGATTTTTTTCAATTTTTTTCCATCATTTTCTGCTTTTTTCCGCCATTTTCGCCGGATCACCGGAAAAAATCATATTTTTTTGTCATTTGTTTAAGGTAATTTCAAAAGCCATTCAGAAAAGTTCCGGTCCCGATAAGGAGAGATGCCCCTGATGAAAAAGCCCCTTTCCGGGTCGTAAGACTGCACGGCAACGGAATCCGGAGGACGGCTCCCGGTTTTTCAGCCGGGAAAAATTTTTCTCATCAGCCCGCCGCCCGCCGGTGCGGAGCTGCTGCCGGTATCGTTGCCTTCAAAATCAAATGCCGCCGCCTGCTCCAATGTGATTTCCGATCCGGTGAGATTGAGAGCAAAGAGAGTCAGTTTCTTTTCTTCAGCCCGGACAGCGGCATCGGTAAGAGCCGCCGGATCCAGCACGATGGCAATCAGCGTTTTTTCATCTTCCACAGTCATTGCCTTCAATGCATCATGGAAATAAAACACATCCCAATGTCCGTTTCTGAAGGTATGGAAATGTGCCTGATAGAAATCCAGCCAGAAGCGGATGATCCGGGTCTGTTCATCCGTAAGTGTTTCCAGATCCATGGAAAGCATCGGCACTCCGGCAAGAGATGCGATCATGTGGTGCGCCACATTCTGCGGCAGTTCCTCCGGATGGAAATAAATGGGGTCGGCATGGCACGGCACGCGGTCGCCGAGGGTGATATGGATATTTGCCAGCCGTTCGATGTTGTCGATAAAATCAAACGGCACATCTCCGGCGCGGAATTGAGTGCCGAACTTCAGCATTTGCGGTGTGGCATAATCCTGCCGGAACTCAAAAAGTGCATCTGCTTTGATGGCACGGAGAGAAGAACTCAATTTTTCAAAATAAGCGCGGCAATCCCGGCTGCGGGGTTTTTCCACACTGTTGGGAACATAATCCAGAAAATCGATCTTCAAGCCGTCCAGTCCGAGATCGCGCATCAGATCGCACAACAGAGTCACCGCGTGATCTGCCGTCTTGCCCGCAGGATTCAGGAACGCCACATCGCTCCAGGATTCACTGCACAGTTCACTGCCGTCGCGATCCGCTTTTTTCGCTCCGGCATATTCCGGTGTGGAAACGCCCGCGAAAAACGGCGCGACCCACAGCAGATATTTCAGACCGAGACTCTGTGCGTATTCCACATGTT
Organism: Victivallales bacterium; assembly: GCA_045594005.1. Lineage (GTDB taxonomy): Bacteria > Verrucomicrobiota > Lentisphaeria > Victivallales > UBA1829 > SIG77. Next base: position 27,057 of record JAZNXT010000127.1, on the reverse strand, counting down.
TTTTGAAATCCGGCAATTTTTCTCCGGACACAGTCCAGTTGCCGATATCCCGGTACCAGCCTTCTGCCATTTTTTCCGGACAGACCCGTTTCATTTCCGGATAACTCCAGCCGTCATCCACAATGAATGTGCGGAATCCGAGCTGTGCGGCAAGACGCGCATTTTTATCCAGATACTCATTGGTGAGTGCGGCATGGACCGCATACCAGGTGCAGTAAACGGGTTGAAACGCATCGGAACTGAACTGCGGTTTCCCTTCCGGCAGGACAAGTTTGCGCCAATCTTCCGTAAGGAGATCCCAGCGGATCTTTCTGAAAGAGATCAGCAGATCGAATGGTTCTGTTTCCGCTCTCACCGCCACCGTTACCGTGAAGGCATAAGAGCAGCGCATCTGATCCATCTGAAAATGGATCAGGGTATCATCGGAAATACAGCTCAATGCCACAGTCGCACTGTTGCACTGGTCAAGATCAAAAAATGCCACATAGGGAATATCGCATTGCTGGGAGGCTGCCACTTCACACGACCAGGGCAGTTTCATCACAGGGCGGTAAAACCCTTTCCGGGTCGCCCACATCCCGTGCATATCAATGATCGGAATGGAAAATTTCATCACCAGCCGCCCGCCGGATGCAGACAGCAGTTCCTGACCGATATTCAACATATTGAAGGAGATGTTCTTATCTTCTCTCAATTCCCGTTCGGCGATCCGGCATCCTGCCGCGTTCTCAATGATGATTTGCATATATCTCCGCTCCTGTTCAAGTTCAATTCTGTTCCGTTAACATACAACACAAAGGAACGGCATGCAACTGACGGAAACAAAAATTTTCAAAAAAATAATTATTTCGGCTTGCAAAACTGTTTGAAGCATGGTATATTTACGGAAAACAATATTCATATAACAGAAAGGAAAGACGATCATGGACTTGAAAAAAACTCCAGAATACCGCCTCTGGCGTGCGATTTTTACCGTCTCGGACGGGATTCATGATGCCGTACTGCGGAATTTTCTTCAGGGAAACAATGATATCAGTATGAAGCAGCACCTGGTGATGAAAAAGGTGTGCGATATGATGGAAACGACTCCGCAGGGGATCCCTCTGAAGGATCTGGCTGCGGCACTGCATCTTACGCCGGGAACGGTCTCCGAACTGGTGGAAACACTGGTGAAAAGAGGTTCTCTCCAGCGGGTGCAGAATCCGGATGACCGCCGTGCTGTCATGATCACTGTCACCGAAGAAAGTCTGAAGATCCTTCACGAAGCGGAACAGCGTATCAATGAATATGTTGCCAGTCTGTGGGAAGATCTTACGGAAGATGAAAAATCCACTGTGATCGCGGCGTTGGAAACTCTTTCCGTCCGTGCGAAACGCTCTCTGATCAAAGAATAAGAATTCCTGCCGGACAACTGCTGCGCAAATTGTATCTTGTCGAACGAACCCAGGATACCGTTTGCGCGTCTAATTGATTAGAAGTTCAAACAACTGTATTTTCAACTGATTTATTGCAGTATAAAAATAAAGGATAACAACATGAAAATTTCACGCAAACTCCAATTCGCACTTCTCGGCGGAAGCATGCTTCTCGCCGCCGCCTCTGTTTCCGCACAGGGAGGCAAAGCAGCTCCGCCTGCCCCGATGGTGGAAGTGGCAAAAGTGGTTTCCATCAATGAAGACTACGCAAGAAAATATCCGGCACAGATGGTATCGGTTCGGGATGTGGCATTGCCTGCCCGTGTTTCCGGAAAGATCGAATACATCATCCGCAAATGCAACGAGTGCGGCAATGTGTTCAATCTGGGGGACACCGTCTGCAAAAAATGCGGCAAAGGCACCATTGAAAAGGGGATCACGCTGGAAGGTCAGTTTGTGAAAAAAGGTGATCTGCTGATCAAGCTGGAAGATACCACCTACCGCGCGGCGCGTGATTCTGCGAAAGCCCAGACGGAACAGGCACAGGCACAGATCGAACAGGCGAAAGCACAGGCGGAACAGGCGAAAGCACAGATGGAACAGGCCGATGCGCAGGATCTTCAGGCAGATGCACAGATCGAACAGGCACAGGCACAGATCAAACAGGCTGAAGCTGCGCTCAAATACGCACAGGACAATTACGAACGCGAAGACAATCTGCGGAAAGTTTCCGCTAAAAAGGAACTGGATGCGGCGATCCGCGACCGCGACCATGCCATTGCAGTGATGGCGGCGGCAAAAGGTCAGCTGGCATCAGCCAAAGCAGCCAAAGCCCAGGCGAAAGCTGCCAAATCCGCAGCCAACGCCACGAAAGCCTCGGCAGAAGCCTCCATGTCTGCCGCAAAAGCCCAGTTTGCCGCAGCATCTGCTGCGTTGATCGATGCGGAAAACAATCTTTCCTACACCCGCATCCTGGCGGATTTCGACGGCAAGATCGGGAAAGTGGCATTCTCCGTGGGCAACTATGTGACGCCCAATTCCGGAGCATTGGCACAGCTGACCCAGTTTGACCCGATCTATGTGACATTTGCCATCAGCGAACAGGATTATCTCACGATCTACGGCTCCATTGAAAATCTGCAGAAGGATGCCGTTGTCCGGATCCGTCTTTCCGACGCAAAACGCTCCATCTATCCGGAAATCGCTCCGGTATGGATCGTGGACAACAAGATCGACAGCAGAACCGGCACCATCAAGATCTGGGCACGGCTCAACAATAAAGATCTGAACCTGACTCCCGGCGGTCTTGTGGATGCGCTTCTCTCCAAGAGAGTCGGCAAAGAATTTCCCGCTGTGCCGGTCAACGCCATCCAGATCTCCCGTCAGGGTCAGTTTGTGTGGGTGCTGAACGAAGCGGATAATTCCGTTTTCCAGCAGCCGGTCACTGCGGGCAGCACCATTGGCGATCTGCGCGTGATCACCAGCGGTCTTTCTGCGGGTCAGACTGTGATCTCTGCGGGCGCGCACAAGATCATTCCGATCCCGGGCATGAAACTTTTTGTGAATCCGATCACCCGCGGCGCGGCGAAATGATCTGCATACAGTGAGGGATTGAACGATGTTTTCCAGAATATTTATTGAACGCCCGAAATTGGCGATGGTCGTTTCCATTGTCATTTCCTTCGCCGGTTTGCTGTGCATGTGGGATATTCCCGTGGCGGAATATCCCGAAATCGCACCGCCGTCCATCATGCTGATCGCAAACTATCCGGGTGCCAGCTCGGAAGAGATCGCGGATACCATCGCAGCTCCGCTGGAAGCGGAAATGAACGGTCTTGAAAACCTGCTGTATTTCAGTTCGGAATCCAACGACAGCGGCACCTATCAGCTGACGATCAAATTCCAATCCGGGACGGACGATGATATTGCACAGGTGAATGTGCAGAACGCGCTGAAACGCGCTGAACCCAAACTGCCTGCCGAAGTGGTGAAAATGGGTGTCAACGTGATCAAGCGTTCCGGTGATATCCTCGGTGTGTTCGCCTTCTCCAAAAAGAACGGCACGGCAGAGGATATGGTGGAGCTGGGTAACTTTATCCGCGCCAACATCAAAGACGAACTCGCCCGTGTGGACGGGATCAGTCAGGTGGATATCATGGGTGCCAGCGACTACTCCATGCGTGTGTGGATCGACCCGCTGCGTATGGCGGAATTCAATATGACCACCTCGGAAGTTCAGGCTGCCATTGCCGCACAGAACATCCAGGCGGCTGCCGGATCTGTGGGTAACGAAGGCAGCAGCAGCTATCTCCAGATGAAAGTCAATGCCCGCGGCCGACTGAAAACTCAGGAGGAATTTGAAGAAATCATTGTGCGTACTTCCGATGACGGACGCATTGTGAAACTCAAAGATGTGGCAAAAGTGGAACTGGGTGCGGAATATTACTACTGGGGAGCCAAAGAAAACGGCAACCCCTCCGTTGCTGTTGCCATTTACCGGAACTCCGATGCCAACGCCATTCAGGTGATGAACGCAGCGGAAGAAAAACTCAAAGAACTGAAACGCTTTTTCCCGGAAGGTGTGACCTATAAAATGGGGTACGACCCGACCCAGTACATCCGTCAGACCATGGCGGAGATCTGGGAAACCCTTATTGTGACACTGCTCCTGGTGGTTGCCATCACCTATATCTTCCTTCAGAACTGGCGTGCCACGCTGATCCCGGCTCTGACCATTCCCGTATCCATTCTCGGTACATTCATCTTCCTGGCTCCTCTCGGATTCAGTATGAACCTGCTCACCATGTTCGCGCTGATCCTGGTGATCGGATCGCTGGTGGACGATGCCATCGTGGTGGTGGAAAACGTGATCCGACTGATGGAAGAAGAAAATCTGCCGCCGAAAGAAGCGGCAATCAAGACCATGGAACAGATCACCGGTGCCATCATTGCCACAACGCTTGTGACGGTGGCAATCTTTGCGCCGATCGGTTTCTACGGCGGTATGGTGGGTACGATCTATATGCAGTTCTCCGTGACCATGTGTATTGCCCTGTGTCTTTCCACAGTCAACGCCATGACCTTGAGTCCTGCTTTGTGTTCCATTCTGCTGAAACCGGCAAAGCCCTTGAAGTTTGATATTTTCAAACCCTTCAACTTTGCATTGAACGGTTCCAGAAAAATCTATCTTATGATGACCGGATTTCTGGTGAGAAGATCCATCATCACCGCAGTCATCTTCGCGGGTATCCTCGCAGCAAACTATTTCATGTTTGAAAAAATCAACAGTTCCTTTCTGCCGGAAGAAGATAAAGGGGTGCTGTTCTGCGCCGTGGAACTTCAGCCGGGCACGACATTGGAACAGACTGTCGGTGTGACGGATAAGATCACGCAAATGCTCTTTTCCGGAGAAAACAAACTGGATGGTGTGCGGCAGATGACGACCATCAACGGGTTCAGTTTCTTCGGAGGTGTGGGTGAAAACATGGCTCTGGCATTCGTTGACCTGGACACATGGGAAAAACGCGGTCCGAAAGGACTGACCGTCCAGCGGGTCATGCAGGAAGTCACCAAACGCACTGCCATGATCCCCAATGCCAGCGTCCGCAACGTGATCCCCCCTGCGATCATGGGTCTTGGTATGGCGGGCGGCGGTGTTTCCTTTATGCTTCAGGCGCGTGAAGGGCAGACTCCTGCCGAACTGGAACAGGCAGCCAACATGATGACCATGTATCTGAATCAGAACAAAGAACTTTTCACGCTCGGATTCACCACCTACAACGCAAGTTCCCCGCAGCTGTTTCTGGATGTGGACCGTGAACGCGCCAATCAGATGGGTGTGCCGAACGATGTGATCTTTGCCACATTGCAGACCCAGCTTTCTGCGGCATATATCAACGACTTCAACCTGAACGGATTTACCTTCAAGGTGAAAGTGCAGTCCGAAGCGGAACAGCGCACGGCTCTGGATACCATTGAACAGCTTCAGGTGCCGAACAAACATGGAAATATGGTCCCGGTTTCCGCCTTTGCCAAGATCCATCCCACGGTCGGTCCCCGTGTGCTGACCCGTTTCAACCAGATGTTGTCCGCCAGTTTCAACGGCTTCCTGGTCCCGGGTGTGGCATCCGGTCAGGCGATGGTCGCCATTGAAGATTATGTGGCAAAAAATCTGAAGGGCTATAAAGTGGAATGGACGGATATGAGCCGTGAAGAACGGACCAACGAAGGCAAACTGGTCCCGCTGATGGCTCTGGCTCTGTTCTTTGCCTATCTCTTCCTGGTGGGTCAGTATGAAAGCTGGACCATGCCGCTTTCCGTGATCTTCTCGGTGGGCGTGGCGACATTGGGGGCATTCCTCGGCTTGTATTTCATGGGTATGACACTTTCCATTTACGCACAGCTGGGCTTGATCATGCTCATCGGGCTGGCAGCGAAAAACGCGATCCTTATGGCGGAATTCTCCAAACAGGCGCGTGAAGAAGGAAAAGATATTTATGAATCGGCACAGAGCGGCGGCGGTGTCCGTTACCGTGCGGTGCTGATGACGGCATATTCCTTCGTTATCGGGGTGTTCCCCATGGTGGTGGCGGAAGGTGCCGGTGCCGGGTCCCGTCTTGCCATCGGCAATACCACATTCTGGGGGATGGTGCTTGCGTCGCTGGTGGGTATCGTCTTTGTGCCGCCGCTGTGGGCATTGTTTGAGAAAATCCGTATTGCCTGTACGCCTTCTGCAAGAAGACGCGCAGCAGAGTTGAAAGCGAAAGCCGAAGCTGAAGCGAAACAATAACTTTGAACTGATAAGCCCTGCCCTTGCGCAGGGCTTTTTTAATCAAGGAAAAAAGCTATGGTCACTGTATCCGTTCCCTGCGACAAATCAAAACTCCGTGGTGAGATCGACGAAACGAATTTTGCCGGTATTTATACAGCATCGCTTCCCTGTGCAGCTGTGGATGAAACAGAAGAAGTCCGTGCTGCATTGCGGAATCCCATCGGCTCTCTGCCGCTGGCGGAACTCGCAAAAAATGTCCCCGATGTCTGTGTAATCGCCAGTGATCATACCCGCCCGGTCCCCAGCAGGATCATCATGCCGGAACTGCTGAAAGAACTGCGCAGATACAATCCGTCGATCCGGATCACCATTCTCATTGCCACCGGCTTTCACCGGGAAACAACAAAAGCGGAACTGATTGCCAAATTCGGAGAAAAGATCGTAGAAGAAGAAAAGATCGTGGTCCACGATTCCTCTGATCAGAATATGCTGGCTTATCTCGGCACACTGCCTTCCGGGGGAGAACTTTCCATCAACAGACTGGCGGCGGAAGCCTCTCTGCTGGTATCGGAAGGGTTCATTGAACCGCACTTTTTTGCCGGTTTTTCCGGAGGCAGAAAAAGTGTTTTGCCGGGAATCGCCGCGCGGGAAACGGTTTTTGCCAATCATTGTGCGGAATTCATCAACGACCCTCATTCCCGCACGGGAATACTGGATGGCAATCCCATTCACCGCGATATGTTGTATGCGGCAGAAAAAGCAAATTTGAGATTCATCCTGAATGTGGTGATCGATCCGGCAAAAAGGATCGTCCGCGCTTTTGCCGGAGATATGAAACTTGCTCATCAGGCGGGATGCGACTTTCTGAAAAAAGCCGCAGGAGTGAATGTGCCGGAATCGGATATTGCCATTACCTCCAACGGCGGTTATCCGCTGGATCAGAATGTCTATCAATGTGTAAAATCCGCCACCGCCGGAGAAGCGGCTGTGCGCGAAGGCGGCTGTATTATCGTCTGTGCAGGCTGTCGGGACGGACACGGGGGCGAATCGTTTTACCGGATGCTTTCCTCTCATTCCGCCGCGGAGATCCTTGCGGCAACAGCTGCCACACCCCGGAATAAAACCATTCCCGATCAATGGCAGTATCAGATTCTTGCACGGATCATGCAGACGAAAAAAGTGATTTTTGCCGGAGTTGTTTGCGATAAAGAAATAATCCGCACCATGGGCATGGATGTTGCCGGAGATCTTCAGGAGGCGATCGCGATGGCATTGAATCATTGCGGAAGCGCGGCAAAGATCGCAGTGATCCCGGAAGGTGTTTCCGTGATCGTGAAAAAAATGAAAGATTGAAGTTGCATTTTCTGCAAACAGTGCCATATTAAGCGGTGAGTATAAAAAAATTACTGCAAAATATGAGTTTGAAAACAGAAACAACGGAATCACACATGAAGCAATGGAAAAAAATCTTTTTTGCCTGTATGTTCGTTTTCGTGCTTGCAACAGGCTACCATACGATGCAAAAAAATGAAATAAATCAAAAAACAGAAAAGAGTATCGAAAAAATGGACTTGGATAATATCAAACACGGGATCGTATTTTTTACATTCGATGACCGCAATTTCAACGGATGGCTTCAGGCGATCCCGCTCTTTGAAAAATATAACGCTCACGCCACATTTATGGTCAGCGGTGAAATCGATCAGGATACCGCACAGAAAATAAAAACGCTTCAGGAACACGGACATTCCATCGGTTTGCATACAAAAACACATCGGGCTATGCCGCCATTCTGCCGGGAAAAAAGTGCGGAGGAATATTTTTCCGCAGAGATCGCACCCCAGCTGGAAGCATGTAAAAAATACGGATTGGAAATACGGAATTTTGCTTATCCCAACAACGCGCGTACCGATGAAACAGACGCGTTCCTGCTGAAATATTTCCGTAAACTCCGCGCTGGATGCGGCAGAACCAATGAGCTGGATCTGACACAACATGCGCCCCTTTTCCGGTCGATCGACAGTCTGAAAACGGATCATCTCATGCGGGGTGCGGGGATCGGCACATACTACAATTCATCGGAAGAAATGTTGTGCCGCGTATTGAAACGGGCGGCAGCAGAAAATCTGGCAGTGGTCTTTTTCTCCCACAACATCGCCCCGGCTGCACAGCACATCCACATGCCGACCGGAACATTGGAAAACTGTCTGAAACTTGCACAGGAACTCGGGATCAAAGTTGCCGGATTTGATGAAATACCATAATTTTTAAGGAGAAATATCCATGAACAGAGATACGATGCTTCGCACGATCACCTCGCTCAACCGCGACTGGTTGTTTTTTGACAGCGGTATTGTGGAAAAAGAACGGCTCAGCCACAAATCCGCCTATATCCATGCAAAGACCCGCACCGGCGCAGGTGCCAGTTCCCAGGATTACGATGATTCCCAATGGGAAAAAGTGGATCTGCCCCACGATTTTGTGCAGCGGCGTCTGCCTGAAGCCGATGTACCCGGCTACATGGGATGCCGGAAACGGGGAGAAGTCTGGTACCGCCGTTATTTCCGGCTGGAGAAAAGCGATCGCGGAAAAAATATTGAGATCCGTTTCGGTGCGGCGGCGACCATTGCCGATGTGTTTTTCAACGGGGCTCCGGTTTACAGCAATCAGAACGGCTACACCTCGTTTTATTGCGATGTCACACCTATGGCGGAATATGGCGATTTCCTGAACTGCATTGCCGTGAAAGTGGACGCATCTGCCAGCGAAGGCTGGTGGTACGAAGGTGGCGGACTCTACCGGGATGTGTGGCTGGTGAAACGCGCACCCGTCCATTTTGCCACCGACGGGATCTTTGCAAATCCTGTGAAAGATGAAAACGGCAGCTGGATCATTCCCTTTGAAGCGGAAATCAACAACACCGGCACGCAGGAAAAAACGGTAAAGATCGCTGCTGCGCTGCTGGATCCGGAAGGAAATCTGCTGAAAGAAGTGATCTCCGATCCCGTGGATGCTGCACTCTTCGATCTCCGGACGGTGAAACTGACGATCCCCGCGCCTGACGATGTGAAACTCTGGGATCCGGATTCGCCCGTGCTTTATACTGTCCGCGCGCAACTGCTGGAGGGGGATGATCTGCTGGACGAAACAAATGTGCGCTGCGGATTCCGCACCATTGCTTTTGATGCGGAAAACGGATTTTTCCTCAACGGAAAAAATGTGAAACTGAAAGGGACCTGCAATCATCAGGACCACGGCGGAGTGGGCGTGGCAGTTCCAAAATCCATTGAATATTTCCGGATCAGAAAACTCAAAGAAATGGGATGCAATGCCTACCGCTGCGCACACAATCCGCCGTCGGATTCATTGCTGGATGTATGCGATGAACTGGGAATGCTGGTAATGGATGAAAACCGCCATTTCAGTTCGGCGGAAGAACATCTGCGGCAGCTGCAATGGCTGGTGAAACGGGACCGCAATCACCCCTCTGTCATTCTGTGGTCGCTTTTCAATGAAGAACCGCTCCAATGCACGGAAGTGGGATACGAAATGACCCGGAAAATGTCTGCGCTGGTGAAAAAACTGGATCCCACCCGATTCACCACCGGTGCCATGAACGGCGGTTTCCTTTCTCCCTGCAATGCTTCGCAGGCAATGGATGTGACCGGGATCAATTATTTCATTTATGAATACGATCATTACCACGAGATCGCACCGGATCACCCCGTCCTCAGTTCGGAAGATACATCCGCTGTGACGCTCCGCGGGGCTTTGGAATCCAACTTTGAAAATCCCGCAAACCAGCTTGCCGACAATGATACGGAAGCTGTCCCGTGGGGTGCCACCCAGCGTGCCGCCTGGAAAGCCATCGACACCCGTCCGTGGATGGCTGGCGGTTTTGCCTGGACCGGATTCGACTACCGTGGCGAACCCACGCCCTTCCGTTTCCCTGCCAACGGGTCCTTTTTCGGGATATTGGATCATTGCGGATTCCCGAAAAATGCGTTTTATATCCGGCAGGCGATGTGGCGCAAAGAGATCCCCGTGCTGAAGATCGCGCCTCATTGGACGCGCCGCAATACCGAACCGGGGACACCGGTCAAAGTTCTGGTGATCTCCAATGCGGCGGAAGTGGAACTGTGGATCAACGGGAAAAGTCAGGGCCGGCAGAAAGCGGATCCTTACGATATGAACGAATATGAACTTGCATACGAACCGGGTGAACTCAAAGCCGCATCATACGCCGAAGACGGCACACTCATTGCGGAAACCCGGGAAGTCACCGCAGGCAAACCGGCGGCATTGACCGCAGAGATCTACGAGGAAGGCAGAACCGCTGTGGCAGACGATGCCTACGATACCGTACCCGTGGCGATCTATGCGCTGGATGATGCCGGAAACAGCGTGCCGGATGCCGCAAATCATGTCCGTTTCTCCATTACGGAAAACGGGATCATTGCAGGAGTGGCGAACGGCGACGGCAATTCGCTGGAAGGCGATCTTCAGCCGGAACGGGATCTTTTCAACGGCTGTGCCATGGTCTATGTGCGCGCACAGCGCGGCGCAAAGGGAATCATCACACTCACTGCCGCAGCGGACGGCTTGACAGAAACAAGCGTTTCCCTGAAGATCACCGAAAACGGTGCCGACCGCATTTATGAAGAAGATCCGCCGCATTACCGCACGTTCAACGATTGGATCAGATCGCCCTTCTACGCAGAAAAACCGGATCCGAACATGGTACTGGATGCCAACGATATGAACTCATGGGAACAGTACCGGACCGGCAGTCTGATGCTGAACAATATTGAAAAACCGTATATCCTCTTCCGGGCAGAGATACCCGATGTGGCAGGCAAGGGAAAAGTCATCATCTTCCGCAATTTGTGGGGCTGGGCGGAATTTTATTTCGATGGTCAGCTGATCGCGGAAAAAACGATCGATGAACCCGAAGAATTCGGGATCCGTCTGCCTGACTTCTCCACCGGAACCACCCTCACCGTGCTGATGAAAGCCGACCCGAAAGGTCAGGTGGGCATCTACGGACAGGTGATCCTGTAACCAATGAATGGAGCGTTTCACCCCTGACGGAACCGTTTGGGGGAAACGCCCCGTTTCCGTTTGAACAGACGGGAAAAATAGTATTCATCGTGAAAGCCGAGCATGAATGCGATCTCTTTCACAGATTTCCGGCTGTTCCGCAACAATTCTGCGGCGGCATCGATCTTTTCCCGCAACAGAAAATCATAAGGTGTCATGCCGGTCTCCCCTTTGAAGATCCGGATCGCCTGAACCGGAGAACGGCGGATCACTTTTGCGATATCCTCCAATGAAGGCATCGGCTCCATGATCTTTTTCCGCAGAAAAAGACGGATCTGTTCCGCCGGAGAATCCGGTTCATCGCCGCCCGCAAGACGCACATTCTCCCGGGCATGATGTTCCCCCAATGCACGGATCAGACGGAATATGGCTTCGGCACAGAATGTTTCCCGGTCTTCTTCAGATACCGTTTCCAGCGCGGCAACCGTTTCGCACAGGATCCGGTTGGCTTCCGCAGCATTACGGAACAGAAAAACATGGTCGATCTTGTAGGCTTTCAAAAGATGTTCCACCAGCGGACCGGAAACATTCATCCAGGTCTTGTGCCACGGATCGGAAACTTCCCGGCAGCCGTAGCGGTGCGGCAGCCAGCCGGGAGCGATATAAACATCTCCCGCTGTGGGGTGAAAACGGTGTCCATCCACTTCCAATGTTCCGTAACCGGATGTGACAGCCTCAAAAACGGTGATCTGCGGCGGAACGCGGGAAATATCGTAGGAACTGTCACAAATCGATGATCCGGCAAGATGAAGGCGCAACGGTCCTTTCATGGCTCCGGCACGAAAGTATTGTATTTTTTCTTCCATGTTAATTTTATCTATCTTTTTTGCAATATTCTCTATTTTTCTTTGGTGTTTTTGATAATATATTTCCATAACTTCAAAAAATCAAGGAGAAGTGACTATGAACAATGAAATGATTCCGAGAAGCGAGTATCCGCGTCCCCAGTTTGTCCGTGAAAACTGGATCAATCTGAACGGGACCTGGACGTATGAATTTGATTTTGGCAAAAGCGGCAGAGACCGTGAGATCTGGAAAAACAATACCGGATTCAAAAACGAGATCACCGTCCCGTTCTGTCCGGAAAGTGATATTTCCGGTGTGGGACACAAGGATTTTATCGAAGCCATGTTCTACCACAAGAAACTGGCGATCCCGGCAGATTGGGCCGGCAAACGGATCCTGCTTCACTTCGGTGCGGTGGATTACGCTTGCGAAGCATTCATCGACGGCAAGGAAACCGGTCTTGCTCATTACGGCGGAACCAGCTCCTTCACCTTTGATATCACCGAATTTGTGAAAGCCGGCAGCGAACACGATCTGGTGCTTGCCATTGAAGACGATCAGCGCAGTGCCGTACAGCCCCACGGCAAACAGTGCTATGCCTATCAGAGCATGGGCTGCTTCTACACCAGAACCACCGGGATCTGGCAGACTGTCTGGATGGAACCCGTGGTGATGGACGGTTTGAAAAACTGCAAGATCGTGCCGGATCTGGATGCAAAAGCCTTCCATTTCACACCGGAATTTTTCATGGAAGGTCAGAACCGCACACTGCGCGTGACCATCAATGCAAACGGTGCGAAAGTCGCAGAAAAATCCGTGCCTGCCAACAGCGCGACACCGTTCACTGTGGAATTGGGCGATGATGTCCGCGCCTGGTGTCCGGAAGATCCCTTCCTGTACGATATCGTGTACGAATTGATCGATGCCAACGGCGTTGTGACGGATACAGTCAATGCCTATGCCGGTCTGCGCAAGATCCATATCGAAAACGGCAAAGTTTATCTGAACAACAAACCCGTCTTCCTGCGTCTTGTGCTGGATCAGGGATTCTATCCGGACGGCATCTGGACCGCCCCCACCGACGAGGCTCTCAAGAAAGATATCGAACTTTCCATGGCTGCCGGGTTCAACGGCGCGCGTCTCCATCAGAAAGTCTTTGAAGAACGCTTCCACTATTGGGCAGATAAACTGGGCTATCTCACCTGGGGCGAAAGTTCCAGCTGGGGTCTCTATTGCTTCAGCCGCAATGCCTCCATGCGCGGCGGCGACAAGACCTTCTGGCAGGGAGCCTGGAACTTTATGGCTGAATGGCGGGAAATCATGGAACGGGATCTCAATCACCCCTCCATCATTGCCTGGACTCCTGCAAACGAAACCTGGAGCTTCTGCGATATCCGTGCCTACCGCAGACTGATGACCGCGATCTATGATCTGACCAAGAGCATCGACCCCACCCGTCCCTGCAACGAAACCAGCGGTTATCACCATGTGAAGACCGACCTCTGGACTGTGCATTTGTACCGTCCGGATGCCGCGAGCCTTGCGAAAGACCTGTACCCGGAAGACAAACCCGTCTTTATGATGGACAATGAAACCGGCTACAATGGGCAGCCGTACATCAACGATGAGTTCGGCGGCTTCATGTTCATTCCGCCGGAACGCCAGAAGTTCGCGGAAAACACCTGGGGTTATCACGGTCTGGATCTGAAGAACGGCGATGAACTCTGCGCAAAGATCGCAGAACAGGTCGCTATTATGATCAACGATGACCGCTGCGCCGGCTATTGCTATACACAGCTCACCGACGTGGAACAGGAACAGAACGGCGTGTATAACTACGACCGTACTGAAAAAGTCGCTCCGGAAAAATTGGCGGCGGCATTCAAAAAAGGCATCCTGCTTAAATAATAAACCGTTTCAGGTTTGAAAAAAAAGCGTGAGCGGACAGCACTGCTGCCCGCTCACGCGACTGCCGTCCCCGCCGCCCTATCAGCATGCGAAACGTCTTTTCCCCGGATCAACCGGGAAGATGAGACCAGCGCTTGTACTTTCTGCAACCGTTTGCGGGCTGACAGCCGTTCACTTTTGCGCCGCCCATTCCTTTTACTTCACATTCTTCCTGTCCCGATTCGTAAGCCACATAAATATCCGAACCGGAGCGGGTGATCTTCCGTTTTCCGGTCCAGTACTCGCAGTTGCTGCAATAGGGGCGTTTGATGGTTGTTGTTGCAGGCATAAGCCATTCTCCTTCTGTTAAAAATTTCCTGACTGCAGACCCGTTCCGCAGCCTTCAATCTTCATATCAAGCAAAAATCATGCCATCCCGACTGTTGACCGTAACCACATCACCATCATTGTCGATTTTTGATCAGACTGTTCATTTTATGACGCTTTTTAATTTGCGGCGCTGGTTGGGGTAGAGTTGTTCAAAGTCGCAGTGAATAGCAAACTGCGGCTGTTTTCTAAGCAGCAAATCCCAGTAGTGGTTTGGCTGTTTTTCAACTGTGCTCCAATCAAAATAGACTTCAAACTGCGGTTGATCTGCGAGCAGGCAGAACCACTCGCCGACAGAAAATTCCATATTGATCTCATTCCAATCCACAAAATCAGCATATTCAGGAAGTTGCGACAGCAGACCGGATTTTTCCTGCGGCGTTAGGAATGCGTACAGATCGTGTGGTCTTCCTTGCGGAAAATGACGTTTGAAGATTTTTGGAGCTCGATAGGCAAGCAGCAGCAATTCCAACCGGCTGACATGTTCCCATTGGCAGTATCTTCCAAACTGCGGTTGTTTGGCAAGCAGTTGACTCCATGGCAATTCACAGTGATTACGCAAATCAAACCACCACATGCCGTCCGGCGCGAACTCCGGATATTCCGCAAGCAACAGGAACCAATATGCAGGTTCTTCAGTTTGCTGTAACCTCTTGATTTCTTCAGCGCTTGCATTTTCAAGTTTTGCTTTCAATTCTTCAACGATTTTCATTTTTCCTCCTTATCGTTTGCGTCTGTTTTGATAAAGCAAAAAGCGTGCCAAGTGTGATTTGAGCAGAATCAGATACTTTTATTATTCATATTTTGCAAACACTTGTCAAAAATTGACTGCGAAACAAGATTTTTTCAGCACAAAGAAAGTTGGCACGCGTTTTGCTTCATTGTTGGCAAACACAAAATTTGAAGGTATGTATGAATAACATTTTATTGCGAGTGCTGGCGGTGGTATTGTCCGGAGTTTCACCGGAATCATTGGAAGAAAAAATTGTACCGTTTGAGAAATTACCCGCGGAATGTGCGGCGGTTTACGATACGGATATCCGAAAGTTCCGGCAGGTAACATCGACCGAAGTGATTTCCGTTGATCTGAATGATGATAAAGTCAATGAGCTTTTGATTTTCAACGGCGAAAACGGTTCCGGCGGCGAAGGTTGGACAGTTATGCAGAAACATAATGGCAAATACCGGCGAGTCGGCGAAGTTTTTGGCATATTGTATAAATCTGGCAAAGGCTTGATCGTGGAATCCCCCTGCGGATGGGAGAACGCCCAATGGAACTATTACGAACTTGTCAACAGCAAACTTATCATGAAATTCAATATTGATGTAAAATATCGCAAGCACGTCCGACAGGAAGTTACAAGTATAAAAATAAATATTCAAAAATAAAAGGATAAAAACTATGAGCAACACAATGATTGACATGCACAACTGCATTACCGCCGATGAATTGGAAAAAATTGTCCGTCATCAACTCAAACTTATTTTTGACCAGCCGGAAATGGCGGAATCTCTGCCGCCTTTGATGATCTGGGGGGCACCGGGGGTGGGTAAGTCCACCATTATCCGTACCGTGGCGCAGGAGATGGGCATTGGTTTTATTGACATCCGTCTTGCCCAGCGGGAACCGGTGGATATCCGGGGCTTGCCTGTGCCGGATGAAACGTCGGTGCGCTGGCTGGTTTCAGCTGATTGGCCCCGGGATCCCGAAAGCAAAGGGATCATTCTCTTTGATGAACTCACTGCCGCGGACCGTTCTTTGCAAGTCGCCGCTTACGAATTTATTCTCGACCGCCGTCTGGGAAATCTGTACGAAGTTCCGAAAGGCTGGTATATCTGCGCTGCCGGCAACCGCGTGGAAGATTCTGCTGTGGCAATGACCATGAGTTCAGCGCTTGCCAACCGTTTCTGCCATGTTGAATTGACCGAAGATGCCGAATTGTGGGTGCAATGGGGATTGCGTCACAATATCCATCCGTCGATCCTGGGATTTATCCGCTTCCGTCCGAATTTTCTCTTTCATCAGGACAATGAAAATCTGGAACGCGGCTGGCCCACGCCCCGCAGTTGGGAACGGGTCAGTACGATGCTGCACACCTTTGACAAAGAGGAAGATCGGCTTCTGGATAAGATCATCTATGGTCTGGTTGGTAATCAAGCCGGAGTGGAATTTTGTGCATTTCGCAAAGTTGCCGAAGAATTTGACAATGTGTATGAGTTGATGACCGATCCGAAAAAGAAAATCACTATTCCAGAAAAAGCTGACCGCAAATATGCCTTTTGTTCAGCTGTGGTTTATCACTTGTGGCAAGGCAAAAATGAAGCGGAGGAACAAACTCTTTTGAGCGGATTTTACCGAATTGCCACAAAACTTACCAGCGATTTTGCCACAATGATGATGCTTGATGCCATGCAAGGTAATCAGAAAGAATTTTCCAGTTCATTTGCCGATAAACTATTTTATCACCCGGATTATGCAAAATGGGCTGAACTTCACGGCAAAGCCATGCGCGCAAGATTGAACAGAAAAGCGATTCTGAAATGAGCAAAGATGATAAAATCAAAGAACTTACTCTGCGGAGTATGGAACAGGACCGGCAGAAACTTCTGATGCGCCAGCCGTTTATCGGGATGATTTTAATGCACCTTGATTTTGTTTCCATAACATCAGGGTGCAGAACCGCTTGCACTGACGGCAGCCGGGTTTTTATGAATTGCAAATTCTATGCCCAACTTGATTTGGAAGAACGGCTTTTTGTGCTTGCTCACGAAACCTGGCATTGTGTTTTACTGCATTTTGCCAGATTGCAGAACCGTAATCCGGAAAAATTCAATATCGCCACTGATTTGGAAATCCATTTTATTCTGCAAAAAGAAAAAATGCGTGAACCTTTTGTTTTGCCGCATGATCCGGACTGGGACGGTCTTTCTGCGGAAGAAATCTATGAAAAATTGGGGAAGTCTAAAAAGAGACCTCCAGATCCCGGATGTTGTTCCAAAGGTTTTGAAGGAAATTGTGAAGAGGGCAAGGGGTTTGACGGGCATATTTATAAAAACGGTTCCGGTACGGAAGGTGCTGCCGAAGAAATAAACGCTGGAGGTGCAGGAGAAACTGACCCTGATTTTGTTCCGCAAGTTGATACTCAAAGTGTGGAAAAAATGCGGCAAATCATCATACAATCAGCCCAGACAATTGAACGTACTCAAGGTCGAATGCCGGGTTTTCTGCAAAGTATCATAGAAAAACTGCGTAAGCCGGAATTGAATTGGAAAGAGTTGCTGAAACAGTTTGTGACCAGTTGTTTCGGTGGAAGCCGCCGCTGGCTGCCTCCGGCACGCCGGTATGTCGGAATGGGGCTTTATCTGCAAAGCCGCCGTAATGAGAAATTCAATGCAGTTATGGCAATCGATACCAGCGGCAGTACAACCAGAGATTTGCCGCAATTCTTTGCTGAATTATCCAACCTGCTCAAAAGTTTCGGCAATTATGAATTGACGGTCATTCAATGCGATGCAGAAATCCAACATATAGAAAAATTTTCCGGCGATACGCATTTGCCGCAAAATTATCAATGGGAAAGTTACGGACATGGCGGAACAAGTTTTATTCCACCGTTTAAATATGTAAAAGAACACAAACTCCGTCCGGATATCTTTATTTACCTTACAGATGGATATGGAAATGCTCCGGAAAAAGCACCGAATTTTCCGGTATTGTGGGTGTTGACCAACGATGGTGAAGAACCCGCATTATGGGGTAAAAAAATCAAGTTGAGAGGTACATTGCAATGAGCACATACAACAATCATATCAGAGATGCAGCTTCTTGGAAAGATGAAATCATCTCGGCTGATCTGGAAGTCTTTCTGTCGTTGCAAAATAAAATATCCTATGAATGTATAAATGATTTATTGACAGATTATGATATTCCTGTGGATAAAAAAGCATTTTTGTATAATATTTACAACGATAGTGCAGGATATTGGTCCGGCGGTTATTTCATATCAAAACATATTGATTTGGCAATTAAACACTCAAAGTTTCAAAAAAAATGGCAAATCGATCTGCGTTACTTTGCTTTAAATAATGAAGAAAAAAACTTTCTGCGAAAAAGCCGCTGTAACTTTCGGGAAAATGCTCTGCCGACACAAATATTGCAGGCAATCAAAAGAGATTCCGTATCTGAATTGGAAATTGCACGATTGTTGAATAACAAAAAAATTTCATTGAGTATAATGTATGCAATTCTGACTTATAATGCAGGAAGCACAATCAATTTTTTGCTGAAAAAATACAGCGATGAAATCTTTTTATTGCGTACATCGCAGGAATGGTTGTTTACGCTCTGCAACTATTTCCACTTGACTGCCGCAATAGATTTTATAAAACATATTGAAGAAAAATTTCCAGGTATTGTAAAAAATGCCATTGATCCCTGGGGAAACGATCTTTTGTGGCACACTTTCTACAATGATAAGGTTTGGAATCCACACTATAAGCGGACGGTAAATTCCATTCAGCAATGCTTGATCGATTTGGGATGCGATTCCAATAAAAGAAATGAATTGGATTTAAGTTTTAATTCAGTCTTGGAGAATACTCCGTAAGCTAGGTAAGACAACAAAAATCAGTTGGGGCGAGAATAAAAAAAATGGTCAACATAGATATAATTCGCCAAAAGTCAAATGAACTGAACGATATACTTTCAGGAGATGATCCCTTTCCGGCGTTTGAAAAATTTTTTGAACATAACACAGATATTTTCCGGGATTATTATAACTTGATCCGTTGTTTGCATCATTGTAATTTTACAGCGGTTCTTTTTGATGAATTTATGCTGAACGCATACTCTAAGGAGCAGTTGTCTTGTATCCTGCAATGTAGCAGTTGTGCCGCAAAACATCTTTCTGAAAAAGTAAAATCTGACAAATTAACGCTGTCACGGAAAGCACTTATATATGGTTGGATATTAAAACGGAGAAGGAGACATTCAACAAAGCTATACCATGAAATTGAATATTCCATCGCACATAATCCTTGGCGCAGCTGTTTACTGACAGAGTTGAGGAGTTTATTAAAAAAAGATTTACTTGCTGAATTTGAAATAAAACGCTTGCTGCATGGCAAGAGATTTTCCATAACTTATGTAAAATATTGTTTGATATACGAATCGGCAAATATTTTATGCTGCTTACTGGATAAACATTCGCAGAAGATTTTAGCGTATATCTCGTTGAATGATTTAGTTGTGTTGGTTTGTGAAAAATTTCAAAGCACGGAAGCGGCAATCAAAGTATTGCGTTGTCTCGAAAATAAATATCCAACTTGTGTCAGCCAATGTCACAATGAGCATGGAGAAAATCTTTTATGGACCACACTGTTTTCTCAAGATGATGAATTGCGAACTGAACTGATTCATAGGGGTTGTGATCCTGACGAAAAGAACAATCTGGGGTTGAGTTTTAATCTGGTTATGGAAAATTCTCCTGAAAAATGGGAAAGCGAGTTGGTTTTATGCGAAGTGGATTAAAAGATAAGTTGTTTACGGTTGCCCCGATCCTGTTTAAACATTTCAGGGATAATCCCCGGCATATCATTGATTGCCCGGATGATCTTTTTGAGTTCATCTTTGAGCTTTCCGGCAAGATCGAGGATTTCAACCGGCGTTTCCCCAAACGGCGGGTGCGGGCGATGAAAGTCGCTATGGAATCGGGAGAGTTGCTGTTTGTTGTTCATCGACAGATCTTTACGGTAAATAAACTGATTGCTGCGACATCGGCACAAATCAAAGCATACCGTCGAAATTTGAAACTGACGCTGCTTGCCCGCGCTAAAGCGATCGGCTCAACTGCGCTGTACGGATCCCGTTTGATCCCCGATTGGAAACGCCTGATGCCGGATGACAAAGCAACGCTGAAGAAAATTCTGGAATATGCCGAAAAGCGTGCTGTTGTGCCACAGGATCACGCGCAGGTTGCTGATTGGTACAAACGGCTTTTGGGTGATGCGGAAAAATTTGAATCTTATCAACTGTTTTCCCGTAACGGTAAGGAATGTGTAAAATGCAAAGCATAATTTCAATGTTACGCCTTTATTACAACTATTTTCTGGTCAAATGGAAGATCCGCAGAGTTCTTCCGGCGTATTTTATCAACCGGATCGGGGTTGCTGATTGCGGAGAAGAACTGGTGCAGTATCAGGGAGTCCGGGTGCGCAAACGCGTTGCGGTCATGCTGAAAAATGCGCAAAGCCGATTGCCGCCCCACTTTGAGTTGAAAGCTGTCAGCGGTTATCGTAATGAAACAGAACAACTTGCACTTCGACAACGGTTCAGCACCACACAACAGGTCGCAGCGGAAAGCGGTCACGCCTCCGGAGGCGCGGTGGATGTAACGCTTTGGTATTGCGGGAAAGAGATCGACTGCGGGAGTTCCTATCTGGAATTTACAGCAAAGACACCCACCTGGAGCAGAGAATTGAGTTACTGTCAGAGGCGAAACCGTTTTATCCTTTACAACGCTATGACCCAAGCGGGCTTTGTCAATTACCCGTTGGAGTGGTGGCACTTTTGTTATGGCGATAAGATGTATGCCGCGTATAAATTTGAGAAAAAAGCATTTTATGGAAAGGCAGAAATCCCATGGCAACCCGATTTGTTCAAGACCGAATGATTTACACGGAAATCGTGGCAAAATTGATTCCGCAAACACAACAGCGTTTGTGGATCGCCACCGCCGACATCAAAGATATGTATGTGGAATGGCAGGGCGATATGGTCCCCTTCCTGAAAATCCTTGCTGATTTGATCGGAAAAGGCGTGGAAGTCCGGCTTATTCATGCGAAAGAACCGGGACAGCCATTCCGGCAGGACTTTGACCGTTATCCCCGCTTACACAAGAGTTTGGAACGGATGCTTTGCCCCAGAGTTCATTTCAAATGTATCATCATGGACGGCAGGAGAGCCTATTTCGGCAGCGCAAATCTGACGGGTGCCGGCATGGGAGCAAAAAGCGAAAACCGCCGCAACTTTGAAAACGGCATCCTGACTGATGAATCAAGTTTGATCGCCCCCTTATCCGAGCAGTTCGACTCCGTCTGGCGCGGCGCCTACTGCAAAAAATGCGGCAGAAGACAATACTGCCCCGATTGTCCCATCGCGTGAAAGTAAAATTATGTCAAATTCTGAAATAAAATTAAGTAATGAGCAACAGGCGGCATTGGATTTAATGCTTTCAGGAAAAAATGTATTCCTGACCGGAGAGGCTGGAACCGGCAAATCAACAATTTTGCGAAAATTCCGAGAACAATGTCGGAAGGAATGTGTTTTTCTTGCTCCAACCGGGATTGCTGCAATCAATGTAGCTGGTTCAACATTGCACAGTTTTTTTATGCTTAAACCCGGACTTTTAACAGAAGATTCTTTGGAAGATATCAATAATAAATCAAAGAAAGCCCTGATCCGCAAAACCGGAGTCATTGTCATTGATGAAATATCTATGGTACGCAGTGACATTTTTAATGCAATAGATTTGCGACTGCGTTATCTGGCAGACTTCCGTCATAAAGACAAGCCGTTTGGAGGTAAGCAAATCATTCTGGTGGGTGATTTTTTTCAGTTGCCCCCGGTCGTAAAAAATGGAATCGAGGAAGAATATCTCTTGCGTGAGCTGGGAGGAGTGTATGCTTTTCAAACTCCATTGTGGCAAAAGGCTGGTTTCAAAAATGTTTTTCTGAAAACAGTCCATCGGCAGCAAAACGATAATCTTTTTCTTTCTATACTAAATCACTTGCGGCACGGAGATTTGGAAACCAATGACATCTCTTTGCCTGACACAACTGAACCGGTAAATGTGTTGGAAGCTCTGACCAGAAGTTGCGTCAATCAGCCGGAGTTGGAGTATGATCCGGTAAATTTATGCACTACAAACCGGGAAGCACAAACTCTTAATGCTTATCACAAAGGCAGGATCTCCGGAGAGAATTTTATTTTCAAAGCGACTGTTTCGGGTAAGTTTCAAGAGCGGGATTATCCGACTTCTGCCATATTGGAGCTGAAAATCGGGGCAAGAGTTATGCTCTTGAATAACAAACGTACTCCCGATGGTGAATTTGAATATGTCAATGGTGATGTGGGAGTAGTTCAGCAAATCTCTAATTCTTCAGAACCGACGGTTTCAATATTCCTGGATAACGGCAGACATGTTTCTGTTGGTGTCGCCCAATGGGAAAATATGGAGTACGAATTGGAAACCGACCGGATGACCGGTAAAGAGGTGATCCGCCAACGGGAAGTTGGAAAATTTATTCAATTGCCACTGAAACTTGCTTACGCCATAACGATTCACAAATCCCAGGGCTTGAGTTTGGAGTATGTGGCGATAAAACTTGGCAACGGCTGTTTTTCACACGGACAACTTTATACAGCGATTTCCCGTTGCCGCAGTATAAAAAATCTGCGGATTGACCGTAAACTTTTTGCCGAAGATGTAATTATTGATCCGGTTGTGGTTGATTTTTACAAACAATTGGAAACTCCTGCTATCCCCAAAAAAGAGGTGACTTTGACTATTCCCAAGGAATATGAAAAGGCAATGATAGCATATTTGGCTCAACTGCAAGGAAAAACAGAGAGTGTGCAACAAAAATCTGTCTCGTTGGAACTGCCATTATTTGCTGCCACCACACAAATTGAACCTGATAAAGTATATTCACATGAGGATATAGATCATTTGCTGATCGTCTACGATAACCAGACTGGACAGGAAAAGGGTGCACTTAATACAAAAAAGAGAAATGGAATCGGCTTTAACAAAGCTGATGCACCGATTTTGTCTGAATTAGCAGAAAAATTTTTGAGCAATGGTTTTTTAAGCCCGAAAGAGTTGAAAATTGTTTCAGAAAGAATTCCCAAATATCACAACCAATGGAAGCAAAACTAAATAGCTGATTTTTGTCAAAATATTAAAGACCATTTCTTAAACCTCAAACAACATTCAATTTTTGAACACAGCGGCAGAAGACAATACTGCCCCGATTGTCCGGTTTAAGGATGTTTTTTATTCATTCCATACTTAAAATGAAAAATTTTTTATCATATAGTATTAACAAATAGTATTAACAAATGAAACGAAAGGAGAAAAAGTTATGAAGAATGATACGATCGTAGACCTGAAATCGATTTTCGAGAGTCCCCAATGGAAAAACACCAAAGCCCGCTTGCCTCTGGCGATCGGTAAAGATGAAAACGGCGATGTTGTTGTGCTTGATTTGACAGAACAGCAGCATTTGCTGATCGGCGGTGCTACCGGCAGCGGAAAATCGGTCTGCCTGAATTCAATCATCCTTGGTCTGCTGAGTAAATTTTCGCCGGATAAACTTCGCTTTATTATGGCAGATTTGAAAGTCGTTGAAATGATCGGTTATACAAATGTGCAGCACCTGCAATTTCCTATTCTAAACGAGTCTGAAGATGTCTTGCAGACGCTGGAATGGTGTGTTGCAGAAGTGGAACGCCGATATACTTTTCTTGCAGATGCAAGATGTAAAACGAGCTATGATTACAACAATAAATCCGACAAAAAACTGCCTTATATCGTATTCATTCTGAATGAAATTTCCAGTCTGATGCGCAATGATAAAACACTGGCAAAAAAGGTTGAAGATGCCATTGTCAGGATTTGTCAAAAAGGAAGGGCTGCCGGGATCCATCTGATTATCTCAACTTCGGGTACGTGCAAGGATGTTATTACCACGAGTCTGAGGAGTCATTTTCCCGCGCACATTGCTTTCCAGGTGGGATCTGCCGATTGCAGCAAAGTTATATTGGATAAAGCCGGAGCAGAAAAACTTTCCGGGGATGGCGATATGCTGATCAGTTTGCCATTCAAGAAGGAATTGCTCCGTTGCCAGGGTGCATATTCCGATGAGCAGGATATGCAGCAGATCCTTGCCTCTGTTACGCCGTAAACTTTTAATGATTCTTTGCAATATTTGACCGCCCTGATCAATTTTTGATATTGGTCCGGGCGTTTTTTCGTATATGTCTGCCCGGATAGAAAGTTGGCATGGATTTTGCTCCTATATCTGCGGTGCTTGCAAAATTCCAAAATTTTGCGGCAAGGTGCTTGTAAAATCTGTAATCGGAGTTATGTTAGAGACGGTTTGAGTGATCAAGCCGTTACAATTACAGATCGTCGCATTTTTATAGAAAAACTTGCAAACCTTTTCGATAAAAGCAGATGCGGCACAAGCAGGGCAGTTCCTGTATGTCTGAAAAATGACATTATGGAGCGTGTCCGACTTTGTCGTATTGCTTTTTGGGTTTGCAAGTACCTTCTATGAAATACGATGGTTTCGGGCGCGCTCTTTTTGTTGCCCGGAATCGGGGAACTGAATTGTAAAGATAAAGAAGGATTGCTGGAATGAATAAGAAGCAAAAAGAGTTTACGGCAACAAGACGGAAATTATTTAATTAATAAAGCGAAAGGAAAAAATCATGAGCGAAAATGACACACTGGAAAAATTGATTTACAGGGGAACCTTTGAGATTCCCGAGTATCAGCGGGCGTACAGCTGGGAAAAGCCCCAATGGGAACAATTTATTGATGACTTGAAAAATGTTCAGGAGAAATATTATCTGGGACACTTCCTTTTTGAAGACGGGGAGGATTGCTATCAGGTCATTGACGGTCAACAGCGGCTCACAACTTGTATGATTTTTTTCAGCGCAGTTGTAAATGAGTTAAAAGCGCGCGGAGTTGAAAATAAAGAAATCAAATTGTATAAACACTTTCTCTATGATGAAATAAAAGAAAAAGCCCGCTTGAAAACTGTCGGCTATGACAACAATTATTTTTACAACTTGATTATCGCAAGTACCGCAGTTGGTACTCCTGCCACCAAGTCGCAAGAAAATATCAAAGAAGCGTTGAAATATTTTTCCGATGCCCTTGATCTCCTTGATTCAGAAGAGATTCTGCGGATGGCAAAATTGCTTTCTTCTGCCACAATTACCTATTATAAAGTAGCCGATAAGGCTATGGCGGCACAAGTATTTGCGTTTCAGAACGATCGTGGCAAAGATTTGTCGGAACTTGAAAAAATCAAATCTTACCTTTTCCTGCAGGTATATTTGAATTCTTCCGGCGGGAAACAGAAAGAAGCCATTGAATATATCGACCGCGAATTTGGGAAAATTTATGAAGGTATAACCCAAATAAAGCTGCATGAAGATGCTGTCGTCAACTATTATTGGCGTTCCAGGTCAAATAAAGGCTTGTACTCTGACAAAACATTGAGTGAAATCAAGGAGGCTTTGGCAGCAACACCCGACAAACTTGATTGGATCAGAAATTTCACATCTCAACTTGCCGATGCCTTCGTTTTTGTTCAAATGTTTGAAAAGTACGATGAAGATCCTTATGCAGTCCGCGTGAAACAGTTGGATAATATGGCTCTGGTATATCCGTTTTTGTTCAAAGCCGCCCGTTTGGGGGTATATGGGAGTTGGAATAAAACTTTCAAACGCCTTCTGCACTTTCTGGAAAATGTTATCTTCCGCGCCTTACTGCGGGGCGGTCGTGCCGAATTGACCAGCCGGCTGAATTGGCTGCTTGCTTTTAATGCGACATCTGAACTTGATGAAAAAATCTCTCAAGCCGTTGCTGCATTGAAAGATGACAACAGCTACTGGGGCTATTGGGGCGATGGCGAAATGAGCCGTATCCTCAACAGCGGTTATTTCTATGGAAACAGAGTTGATAACTACTTCTATTGGCAGTATGAGTTGTACCGCAATTGCAAGAACGGATATAATGCTCCCTCCGGCATAAAATATTCTGATATCGTAAAAAGCGAAAACATCGAACACATCGCACCGAGAACCCCCTCCGGCGGGAATCCGCTCGCCAATGGTTACGGTATTTATGTTGATGCAGTTGCACCTGAAAACGGCATTGAATCCGGTCAATGGCTGAACTGTATCGGCAACCTTATGCTGATTGCCGAATCTCACAACAAGTCTATCGGCAACTGCCGTTTTGCAGACAAACTTGCCTCTTATGAAAACAGTTCTTTGGGGCAACAGCGTGAAATCAAGGAGTTTGCCACTGACAAAGACGGCATACGGATCTGGGACATGGAAGCCATCAAGAAACGCAAACAGGCAATGATCGAAGCCGCACTGGAAATCTGGTCTTTGGATAAAATTTGACCCTGACAACTGAAAGGAAAACAAAAATGCAGGTGGAATGTAAGTATTGTGGAGATTCCCATTCCAGCGTCAGGATTTTAACAGCCGAACGCTGTCGCAAAAATCCCCATGGCGATTTCCATGAACCCTATGATGGCGAGGAACAGGATCGCTATTTCTGTAAATACTGCGGCGATACCAAAAGCAGTATCCGCTCGCTTACCAGCGGGCGATGCCGCAAAAATCCTTATGGCGAATACCATGAACCGTATGAAGGACACGAAAAAGAGCGGTATTGCTGCAAATATTGCGGCGATACCAAAGGCAGTATCCTCTCCCTCACCAGCGGGCGATGCCGCCAGAACCCCCATGGCGATTTCCATGAACCTCAGCGGTAATAAAATTTAACATTACAAAAGCAGGAGTTGCAATCATGCCAGTAGACAGAACCACAGGCGAGTTTATTTATCATAATGATTATGAAGTAAAAGACTTTTATATCCGTTTCCCGCATTATGAAA
>JAZNXT010000126.1:0-6902 GCA_045594005.1 Victivallales bacterium | reverse complement strand
GTGCATATCTATTTTGTGGGTGTGGACAGCAAAGTCAAGGATGTTATGGCTGGAAAGATCGGCGGAAGCGGATACGAAATGAATCTTGCGCTCTCCGAAAAAGGACCCTCCTATCAGTGGCTTTTCGATCAGCCGAAAGATAATCTTTACAGCCCGCCGTGGAATTCCCCCCACGAATTCTACCGTCACCTTAAAGATCATGTGACCATCAGTTCCCGCCCCATTGAAAACGGGATCGCCACCGCCATGACCTTCTCCTGGACTCTGGCGTATCACATGCTCCCCGAAAACGGTTCCACATGGCCCTTTGAACTCATCCGCTGGACCCGCGGCGGCGGTGTCACATGGGGTGGAAAAAGCGTTTGGCAGTTCGGAAACTGGGGCAGACTCAAATTTGCCGGAATGACGCCCGAAGTGAAACGCGAGATCCGCCGCATCATCATCCATAAAGCCTATGCAAGATATAAAGCACAGCGGTCCGCTCACAGCGGCGGAAAAATCGCCGTCTGGCAGGATGCCGAATTGGGTGATCCGGAATTCTACGAAAAAGCCATGAAAGCAGAAGTGGAACGACTGGATGGACTGGGTAAACTCATCACCGATGATATGTCCTCCGAAACCATCGATAAACTTTATGTGGAGGCCGTTCCCGCATGGTTCGATTTCGTCTATAAAGCAGCCAAGATCCGGAACGATTACCTGATGGACCGTTTCATCGAAAACGGAAAATAAAAAACACTGATGATTTTTTGCAGGTGAAGCGGGGAAAAACTTTTTTGAAAAAAAGTCTTTCCCCGTACCCCTTTACAAAAAACTTTCATTCGCGAAAGCGCATCCGCCGATTTACGGCAGATGCGCTTTCGGCTCGTTAAAGATTTGTAAAACGATGTCCGGAGCAAACCTTTCAATGCGAATTCCGTTTTTGCACAGCAAAACGGGATTCGCTCAAAAAAGTTTTGGAAAAAGGTGATAGGGTCCGGGGTGCGCAAAGCGCACCCTTCGCGGCGGCTCAATTTCGCTTCGCTCATTTGCCGCAGAAAAAAACTATTTGTTTCAACCATTCAATGCGAATTCCGTTTTTGCGCAGTAAAACGGGATTCGCTCAAAAAAGTTTTGGAAAAAGGTGATAGGGTCCGGGAAAGAGGAAAAGAACCTTTTTCAAAAGGTTTTTCCCTCTTTCCCGGCATCTCTCCTTATTGGGAACAAAGCATAAAAAAAAAGAGGGCTGCCGCTTACCTTTTTGAAGGTTTTGCAACAGCCCCGTTGTACTGCATTTTTGTACGCTGCGGTACAGCGAAGTATCTCAAAAACACAAATTATTTCCCTGCTTTTCCTCCACAGCAGCCGGAGGGAACAGCATTGAGATCGACCCGTTCCAATCCGGTGATCGTACCGGGAAATCCGGTCACAATACAGGAAACGCTACGGAACAGAAAGTAATTCTTTTTGGTCAATTCATATTTTGTCGCAAGAATAATATCGCAGTCATTGCGTTTGCAGGCATCATACACAGCGGCTTTTTTCACAGATGTTTCCAGCGTCAGGAAAGGATCATTGAGGTCTGTGCGTTCTGCATAACTGCCAAGACCCCAGGTAAAGATGCCGAACAGGCAATTCCATTTTGCCGCGCCGATCACCTTTCTGTTCTCGTGCTTGATCACCGGATCATACACTGCTTTCCGGACCTGATAAGATGCTTCGTTTGCACCGTCATTTGTCTGCACCA
This sequence comes from Victivallales bacterium, assembly GCA_045594005.1. Lineage (GTDB taxonomy): Bacteria > Verrucomicrobiota > Lentisphaeria > Victivallales > UBA1829 > SIG77. Next base: position 5,176 of record JAZNXT010000126.1, on the reverse strand, counting down.
CAGAACATGCAGAAGCAAGAACTGCCGCCGCAACAAAAGCTGCCAGGATCAAAAATTTCTTCATATAAACACTCCTTTCATTTTATCGTGTTGAAGATTCTGTAATATAATACCATTTTCGGAAAAAACAAAACTGATTTGTAAAATATATCCAAAAAAAAACGGAACAGCGTCTCCACTGTTCCGCTTTGAGATCTCTGTTGTAAAACAGCTGTTACACAGTCTTACCGGAGATAACACCGTGACCTTTGAAGGTACGGGTCGGGGCGAATTCGCCCAACCGGTGGCCAACCATGTTTTCTGTCACGAAGACAGAAACGAAGGTCTTGCCATTGTGGATATTGAAGGTATAGCCCACAAATTCCGGAATGATCATCGAGCGTCTGGACCAGGTCTTGATCGGTTTCTTGGCACCGCCGGCCTTTTCCATTCTTTCGATCTTCTCGACGAGATAGTAGTCCACAAAAGGACCTTTTTTGATTGATCTGGTCATGGATTATTTGCTCCTGCGTTCGACAATGAATTTCTTGCTCGGTTTCTTCGGGTGACGGGTTCTCAGACCCTTCGCCAGCTGACCCCACGGAGAGACCGGATGGCCGCCGCCGGAAGATCTGCCTTCACCACCGCCCATCGGGTGGTCAACAGGGTTCTGAACAACGCCGCGGACATGGGGACGGAAGCCTTTGTAACGCTTCTTACCGGCTTTGCCGAGGCTGACGTTCATGTGATCCAGATTGCCGACCTTACCAATGGTGGCAAGGCAGTTCAGATGCACCAGGCGGACTTCGCCGCTGGGCAGTTTGATCTGGGCATATTCACCGTCTTTACTGCGGAGCGTGGCAGACTGACCCGCTGCACGGACCATTTTGCCGCCGCGACCGGGGATGAATTCGATGTTGTGAATTTCAGTACCGACCGGAATGTTGCGGATCGGAAGCGTGTTGCCGACTTTGATATCAGCGTTCGCGCCGCTGCAAACAGTCATACCGACTTTCAGACCGTGGGGAGCCAGAATGTAGCTCTTTTCGCCGTCAGTGTACTGGATCAGCGCAATGAAGGCAGAACGGTTCGGGTCGTATTCCAGCGCAAGCACTTCAGCAGGCACATCAAATTTCGTGCGCTTGAAGTCAACCATACGGTAAACGCGCTTGTTGCCGCCGCCACGGAAACGGGTGGTCACGCGACCGACATTGTTACGGCCGCCGGTGCTTTTCAGACCGACAGTCAAGGATTTTTCCGGCTTCTTATCGGTCAGCTCGGAGTAATCCAGAACCGTGATGTAACGACGGCTCTTGGTAACGGGCTTGTAAGATTTAATTGCCATGTTCGTTTCTCCTTATGCCATCTCGATGGAGCCTTCGGACAAGGTCACGACCGCTTTCTTCCAGTCGGAACGGTGTCCGACAACCGGAGATCTGCCGGCGCGTTTGGGCTTGCCAGAATAATTCATGGTGTTCACGGCTTTGACTTTGACACCGTAGATCTTTTCGATCGCGGCGGCAATTTCAAGTTTCGTGGCTTTGCGGGCGACCTTGAACGCGTACTGATTCTTTTCTTTCAGAAGCGTGCTTTTTTCGGTCAGCATCAGATAAATGATTGTCTCGTATGCGGATTTCATTAGTCCTGATTCCTTTCTGCTCAGCTGATGCGCTTGATGAATTCATCAAGGCCGGCTTTCGTGAAGAGCAGTTTGTCCGCCCAGACGACCTGATAGGTATTCACTCTCGCTGCTTTCGTCATGAAAACAGTGGGAAGATTGCTGGTCGCCAGCAGAGCATTGTCAGTGTATTCTTCCACCATGCAGAGCAGTTTGCCTTCTGCATTCAGGGCCTTGATCGCGGCAACCGCGCCTTTGGTCTTGGGTGTTTCAAACTGGAAATCATCCACAACCACAACGCTGTTGGATTCCACAAGTTCGGAGAAAGAACGCTTCAGAGCCAGTTTCTTGACCTTCGCATTGACTTTCGTTGCAAAATCACGCGGCTTGGGACCAAACACAACACCGCCGCCACGCCACACAGGGTTACGGGAGGAACCGGCACGGGCTCCGCCAAGACCTTTCTGACGTTTCGGTTTCTTACCGCCGCCGGAAACTTCACCGCGAGTTTTGGTACTCGCAGTACCGGCACGGCACTCATTCAGAAAAGACACAACTGCGTCATGCACAGCCTGAGTGCCTTTTTCCAGTTCGAGGGCGCAATCTGCAATTTCGTAATCGCCGACTTTTTCACCCTTCAAATTCAGTATGTCAATCATTTTGGACATTTTTGCACCTGTCAGTTGTCGGTTGATTATTTCTTCTTCGCCTTCTTCACAAGGACCATGCCGCCATTGGGACCGGGGATCGCACCGCTGACGAAAATCACGTTTTCGTCCACATCGACTTTCACGACCTTGAGATTCTGCACCGTACGGATTTCGTTGCCCAGCTGACCAGGCATCGGTTTACCCTTCATGATGTTGCCGGGGCATTCGCGGCACCCGATGGAACCGGGCTTTCTGTGCCAGCCGCCGCCGTGACCATCACGACCGCCTTTGAAGTGATGACGAACCATAACACCGGAGTAACCACGGCCCTTGGTGGTGCCGGTCACATCCAGATATTCGCCTTCTGCAAAAATGTCAGCCTTCAGCTCAGCACCGATTTCGTAGGATTCTCCGTCCGCAAGACGGAATTCACGAATCACTGCCGGCAAGTTTTCGGTAACGCCCGCTTTCGCAAGAGTACCCTTGACCGACTTGGAAATGTTTTTGGCTTTTCTCACGCCAAAACCGACCTGGATCGCCTGATAGCCATCCTTTTCGATTGTCTTGACACCGACCACTTTGCAGGGGCCCGCAGCCACGACAGTCACAGGGATCAAAACACCCTTGTCGTCGTAGACCTGTGTCATACCGACTTTCTTTCCGATCAAACCTTTCATACTTTTCCTTTCTGGCACTTGCCCCCATCGGAAAGGAGACCTTGGTGCCGAAACAAACCGGATTTGAAATCTTATTCGGGGAGTCCCGGTTTTGATGACTCCCCGGATCTTACTTTTTTACTTCAGCCGATCTTGATGGCAATATCCACACCGGCAGGGAGAGAAAGCTTCTTCAGCTCATCCACAGTCTTGGCAGTGGGATTGATGATGTCCATCAGACGCTTGTGCGTGCGGATCTCAAACTGTTCCATGGACTTTTTGTCAACATGGGGAGAACGGTTCACAGTGAAACGTTCCACGCGGGTCGGCAGCGGAATCGGACCGGCGACAACAGAACCGGTACGCTTCGCGGTGTTGAGGATCTCAGACACAGACTGGTCCAGGATACGATGTTCGAACGCCTGCAGTTTGATACGGATCTTCTGCACCGGCTTGGTGTTTGCTTTAGTGGTCATTTTTTAGTCTTCTCCACGATTTTCTCTTGAATTGCTTTCGGTACAGGTTCAAAGAAGCTGGGCTCCATTGTGTAGGAAGCTCTGCCCTTCGTCAAAGAACGGATCGCCGTCGCGTAACCGAAGAGTTCGGAAAGCGGGGTGTTCGCCAGGATCTTGGCGGAACCGTCCTGCGGTTCGATGGAAACGATGGAACCGCGACGTTTCGTAATATCACCAATGATATCACCCTGATTTTCATCCGGGGATGTCACTTCAACCTTCATGATCGGTTCCAGAAGAACCATACCGGCTTTCTTCGCAGCATTCTTCAGACCGAGAGAACCTGCGATCTTGAACGCCATTTCAGAGGAGTCAACCGGGTGGTAGGAACCATCCACGATCTCAACAATAAAGTCAACCAGCGGATAACCTGCCAGCACACCCGTAGCCGCAGCTTCACGGATACCCTGTTCGATCGGTTTGATGTATTCTTTCGGAATCGCACCGCCGACGATCTTGTTTTCGATCACAATGCCGGAACCGCGTTCGCCCGGAGTCACATTCAGCACGCAGTGGCCATACTGACCACGACCGCCGGACTGACGGACAAATTTGCTGTCTTCCGTTGCAGGTCCGAGCAATGCTTCGCGGTAGGCGACTTCCGGCTGACCGGAGGTGGCTGCCACTTTGAATTCACGAACCAGACGGTCAAGGATGATTTCCAGGTGGAGTTCACCCATACCGGAAATAATGGTCTGCCCGGTTTCTTCGTTGCTGTGGATCGTAAAGGTGGGGTCTTCATCAGAGAGAGAACCGAGAGCGGAATAGAGTTTATCGCGGTCCGCAGTGGTCTTCGGTTCAATGGCGATGGAGATAACCGGATCCGGGAAGCTCATGGATTCCAGAACGATGGGATCGTCTTCGCCGCAAAGCGTGTCACCGGTGGTGGAGTTCTTCAGACCGACCACACCGCAGATGTCACCGGAATACACTTCATCCAGTTCTTCACGGGTATTGGCGTGCATCTGAAGGAGACGGCCGAGACGTTCTTTGCGTTTCGTTCTGGGGTTCAGAACAGTAGCACCCTTCATGGCAGTACCGGAATAGATACGGACGAAGGAAAGACGGCCGACGAACGGGTCAGTCATGATTTTGAACACCAGCGCGGAGAACGGCTGGAAGTCACCGCAATGACGGATTTCTTCCGCTTCAGTATCCGGGTGCATACCCTTGATATCCCAAATATCCAGCGGGGACGGCAGGAAGTCAGTCACAGCATTGAGCAGGAGCTGAACGCCTTTGTTCTTGAACGCAGTACCGCAGAGAGCGGGAACGATCTGACCGGCGAGAACCGCTTTACGGAGAGCCGTACGGATCGTAGCTGCATCGGGTTCATTGCCTTCCAGATACATTTCAGCGATATCATCGTCCACATCGGCAAGAGCTTCGATCAGACCTTCGCGGGCTTCGAGAGCCGCATCCATCATATCTTCGGGAATATCATATTCCTGCAGATCGGAACCGTCGTTGCCGGCGTAGCGGTAAGCCTTCATATCGATGATCTGAATGTTGCCTTCAAAAGTTTCGGCAGCACCGATGGGAATGGCGATCGGCACAGCAGCTGCGCCGAGTTTCTTGCGCATTTCGTCCACGACTTTGTAGAAATCGGCACCGGTACGGTCCATCTTGTTGACGAACGCGATGATAGGCACCCCGTATTTCTTTGCCTGACGCCTAACGGTTTCAGACTGGGGCTGACCGCCGCCGACGGCCCAGTCCCCAGCCCCCGCCCCGTCGAGTACGCGCAGAGACCGTTCC
>JAZNXT010000125.1:0-18101 GCA_045594005.1 Victivallales bacterium | reverse complement strand
CCATATGCACGCTGTAGGCGTGCGGGAAACATTGTAATTGTCTAACGGTTCCCGCGCTCCTGCAGAGCGCAAAATTGAGCGTAAATCCATAACCTGTGGGCAAGCCCACAGGCTAAAATCCCGCGCTCCTGCAGAGCGCAGGGTGCATAGCACCCGATTCTCGGACGGCTCTCGCTACGCGTGCCGCCTGCACACAAGCCCAAAGGTTTTTTCCTCTTTTCCGCCATCTCTCCTCATCGGGAACAGAGCATTGAATAAAAAATTCTTCCCTTACCGTCTGCCGAAGATCGCGGTCCCGATCCGGACCATCGTGGCTCCCTCCAGGATCGCTTCCCGGTAATCGCCGCTCATCCCCATGGAGAGTTCCGGCAGCACGATCCGGAACTGCTGTTCCAATGTGTTGCGCAACTCCCGGACACCGGCAAAAGTCTGCCGCAACCGCATTTCATCTGCTCCGGCTTCAGCCATGGTCATCAACCCCTGCAGTTTCAGATTCGGGCAATTCAAAGCAAGTTCTGTCAGAGTCATTGCTTCCTCTGCCGACCGGATCCCGTTTTTGGATTCTTCATTCGTCCAGTTGATTTCAAGGAGGATATTCAATTTTTTTCCGGCATCTCCGGCGGCGGCATCCAGTTTCCGGATCAATTTTTCCGAATCGACAGAATGGATCCAATCCGCCAGTTCCGCCGCTTTTGCCGCTTTATTGCTCTGAAGATGTCCGATCAGATGCCATTGGATGGCTTCGGGCAGGGCAGGCACTTTTTCCTGCAATTCCTGCACGCGGTTTTCGCCGAACATGATCTGCTGTGCGTGATCGTATGCCTCCAGCACATCCTGTGCGGGAAATGTTTTGGATACCGCCAGCAGTTTCACGGAACCGGGAGCGCGGCAGGCTTCCTTTTCATAAGAGGCGATCGTTTCGCGGATCTGCGCAATATTTTCTGCGATCCTGCTCATCATACGCGCCTTTTGCCGGATTTATTGATGGTCAGTTCCGGCGTGGCGATCGTCACTTTTGTGCCGGGTTCTGTCCCTTCCGTCAGCCACACATTCCCGCCGATGACGGAATTTTTTCCGATGACGATCGCGCCGAGGATCGTTGCTCCCGCATAGATCGTCACTCCGTCTTCAATGGTGGGATGGCGTTTGGCTCCTTTGATGATCATGCCGCAGGCATCTTTCGGGAAGGAAAGCGCACCCAGCGTCACGCCCTGATAAAGTTTCACATCGTCGCCGAGTTCTGCGGTTTCCCCGATCACCACACCGGTCCCGTGGTCGATGAACACTCCCTTGCCGAGTTTTGCGCCGGGGTGAATATCGATGCCGGTGATACGGTGGGCGTATTCACTCATCATCCGGGGGATCAGCGGTACATTCTGCAAATAGAGTTCGTGAGCGATCCGCTGAATGGTGATCGCTTTTACTCCGGGATAACTCAAAACGATTTCGTCAAAAGATTTTGCGGCGGGATCACCGGCGTATGCTGCCTGAATATCCAGTTTCATCGCTTCCCGTAAAGCCGGGATCGCCTCCAGAAGATTGCGTGCTGTTTTTTCTGCACGGGCACGGCAGTTGCAGTCATCCTTGCGTTCCACCAGCGAACATTCAAACTGATAGGCACGGAGGATCAGGCTCATCAGTTCCCCGTGGAGCTGTGTCACGATATCTCCCACGGCATAGCGCAGGGAACCGGGAGAATGGGCGGCGCGGTCGAAAAATCCGGGAAAGATGAGTTCCAGGATCTTGTTCAGCACTTCCAGTATTTCAGATTCGCGGGGCAGATTGTTCCGGTCGTCCCGGTTCACCGCGATATTATCGGCATAGCTCTGCACGATCCGGTCCACCAGCGGGGCGATATATCCGTGACTGTCTGCACCGTCATTATTGCATTGTTCATGGCATTTGTTCATATTGCTTTCTCTCTCCACGGTCATTCGATGTTCTGGATCTGTTCGCGGATCTTTTCCAATTCAGTTTTCATGATCACGATCAGCGGGGAAACTTCGGCGCAGGCGGCTTTATTGCCCAGCGTATTGATCTCCCGGAATATCTCCTGGATCATGAAATCCAACTGTCTGCCCACAGGTTCTTTGCTTTCCAGCAGTTCATCAAAATGCAGAAAATGACTGTTCAGCCGGGTGATTTCCTCGGTCACATCCAGTTTATCTGCATAAAGGACCAGTTCCCGCAACAGTCTGTCGTCATTGGGATCGGCGATCATTTCCAGTTCTTTGAGTCTGCCGAGGAGTTTTTCGTATTGCTGTTTCGGCATGGCATCGGTAAGGGGCTTGATCTTTTTCAGCGTATCTTTCAGAATGGAAATGCGTTTTACAATATCTTTTTTGAGTTCCGATCCTTCCGCAGTCCGGGATTCCACCAACGCGATCGCCGCTTCTTCGGTGATCCGGCAGAGCAGGGCGTCAACGCTTTCCGTGGAATAATCCACTTCGTTCTGCCGCAATACGCCGGGGATCGCCAGCAGTTCCGCCACGGAAAGACTGCCTTCGATACCGCATTTTTCCGAAAGGGCCTTTGCGGCGGCAACAACGCTCCGGGCGTAATCTGTATTCACGGCACAGGCATTGGTGCTGTCCGTCGCGTTATCCGGCGTCTGAAAATCCACACGCACCATGATCATGCCGCGGCTGGTGTATTTTGCCACGATCGACCGCAGTTTGTTTTCAAAAAACGATATTTCATGTGGCAAGCCGAATTTGACTTCAAACTGTTTCCGGTTGATGGAGGAGATATCCACCCGGAAGCCGATGGAGGCAGCAGGATCAAAGCCCGCGCTGCGTCCGAAACCTGTCATACTTCTCATACGATTCCGATCCCGTCTGTAAATAACTTAAAACTTCAGTTGTCCGCCGAAAATGGACCCGGATTCCTTCGCGCCGCGCCCGCGGTTGATTTTCGGTTCCACCGGATGGATCACTTTCCCTTCCAGCGGACCGTGATCTTTCACGATCCTGCTGATTGCTGCCGGTGTGAGTGTGTGCCGGTCCAGTTCCGTTTTTGCAATACAGTTTCCGGTCTGCACATGCCAGCCGTAAAGAGTTCCGTTTTTGGAAAAACCGCTGATCACGATCATTTCGCCGTTTTTATCACCTTTCCAAACCAGTGAGATCTGCGTAAGGACTGCATTGGTCAGGGCTTTCTGTGCGTTCTGTTCCGCCAGATATTCTTCCCACGGGGTCTTATCTTCATGCGGTGCTTTCGTTTGCAGTGCGATCTCGAAATCCGTATAGACTACTTCCGGTTCGGAAAAACGGATCCGGTTCCGTTCACTCTGTTTCAAAAACAGCATTTTATCCATGGCATAATCCACTGCCGCACTCACAGCCGTATTGAAATTCACACTGCCCGGGATATATTCTTTCACGATCACCCGGTACGGTTTCCAGAATCGCAACGAGCGTTCCCCTTCGCCAACGACCACCACTTTCCCGTTCAGTCCCGGCGGAGACCATACAAAACAATGATGCATCATATCCTGATGCGGCGCGACCGGATAAAGGCTGGGATGATTCTTTTTTACATGCTGCGGATGTTCCAGCGGCACCACCGTGCGGGGAAAAATAAGATTGCTGTAAAGCACCGGTTGGGTGAAACGGAGAAAATGCCGCTGTTCTTCATTCAGCCCTTTGAGTTTCTTCAACGCGTATGTCCGTGCCGTATCTGCGGCTTTGTTGCTGTAATCGGTCTGACAGCCGGCAAAAAGCAGTGCCGCTACGATCGCTGTCAGAAAAACTGTGATCTTCCGCATATTTCAACCTTTCGTGAAATTGACCAAAAAATATTTATCGCGTTTTCCGCTTCGACGCAATAATTCAATTATATAAATATACATCGGGATTGCTCCGTCTGCAAGTTCCCGCTGTGAATTTTTTTGATAAAGTTGGAGCAGTTTACCGCAGCAGCACGGATTGAGGCAGTGCATAAAGATCCTGAAACAGCATTTTTTCTTCTTCCGCTGTTTTACAGATCCTGCGGCGGAATTTTTCTCTGGAGATCTTCAGGAAAAATGCCCGGTTGATCAACATTTTCTTTTCGGTGATGCTGAGATTTTCCAACGCCGCAGGATTCATCAGCAGCTCTTTCAGAAACACGGCTTCCCGCTCATCCAGAAGAATGGCTTTCTTTCTGGATTCATCGCCGTCTCTGCCAAGAACGATCATGAATTTCCCATTGGGTGAAAAACGCAGATAACGAACTCCGGGATAAGTTTCCGGAAAAAGGATCTGCTTGTAAAATGCCGCTGATTTGTTCCGGAGAAATTTGCGCAAAGTCAATTTTTTTGCCTGCGCAAGATTTTTCAAATGGAACGCATTGCTGCGGTCATGATCCGTCAGCCTTCCCTGATATTTTTGTGTCCAGGCGTCCACTTGCGCTTCAATCTCTTCCGGAGTGAGCGTCAGGAGTTTTTCGCAGATCATATTGTAATCCGCCATTTTTTTACGATCCCACAGCAGTTTTGCATTTTCGCGATTTTTTGCCACATGATAGCGGCTGTAAACATATTTTCTCAGCCGTTCCAGTTTCTCCAGTTCGCCGCCGGTACAGATCTCGTCGGTCCATTTCTGGTGATCCTGTGCGCGTTTGATCACGGCGGAGATCTTATCCAGCAGTGCTTTCAGGTCATCCGGATCGTTCTGTACTGCGGTGGCTTCCGCTTTGATCGTCAGATCGTCAATGTCATTCAGCAGTTTTTCGCCGAACGGTTCCAGATATTTTTTTGTAAGTTCTTCCAAAAAATCAATTTCTTCCTGTTCCGCATCATTGCCGCGACTTTCCACAAAGCGGCAGACTTCGCACCAGCTTTGATACGGATCCGGAGAAAGATTTTTTTTCAGCAGTTCAAACGCGCCCGTTGTGTTTTCTGTCACGACCACCCGTGGCGGTTCTTTCTTTTCGACGGCAGGTGCTTTTTCCGTTGTTATTGCAGTTTTATTTTCCGCTGCCGTGTCTGTTTCCGCAGGACCTTTCTTTTCCGGTTCTGCTTCCGGCTGCTGCTGTTGTTGCGGCTTCGGCTGTGTGTTGTTGACCGTCGTCTGTTTCCGGATGACTTTGATTTCCTTTTTATCGGTACGCACCGTCCGGCTTGCCCGGGTCTTTTTGATGTGCCAGATCGCACCGGAAAAGAGCAGGATCATAAAAATCAGCCCGCCAATGATCGTCAGACGCAATTTTGTTCCGGAATCCCAAAAATTTTTCTGCGGTTCTTCCGCATTTTCCAATTCCGCTTCCGCCTGTCTTTTTCTGCGGAGCCATTCCACTGCAATGGAGTTGAGTTCATAGAGAACATAACTCCAGCTGTCGGGTCTTTTTTCCGGATTTTTCTCCATCAGACGGTCGATCAGGATCGACAACCGGGAGGGAAGTTCCGGTTTTATGGCGATCAGCGGTTTCGGCTGTTCATCCAGTTGTTTCTGACAAAGCTCCGCAGGATCGTTTCCTTCAAACGGCGGATGCCCGGTAAAGATCTGATACAATGTCGCACCGAAGGAATACATATCGGATTTGAATCCGATCTTATCCATTTCTCCGCGTATGACTTCCGGAGAAGCGTAAGCGGGCGTTGCCATCAGTTCATCTTCGCTTTCCGCCGTGTTGTCATGATAATCTTTTGCAAGCCCGAGGTCTGCCAGTTTGAATTCCTGCCGTTCCGTGAAAATGATATTTTCCGGTTTGATATCCCGGTGTGCCAGTTTCTTGGATTCCCATGCAAAGGTCAGTGCATCTGCGATCCGGGTGGCGCATTTGAACGCAAGATCATAATCCAATGCTCCGAACTGACGGGTATGCAATTCCAGATTGTCCCCGGTGATCAATTCCATTACAAAATAATGAAGACCGTTTTCGGCAGTTCCTGCATCAATCGCCTGAACGATATTCGGGTGATTCAATGCCGCCGCCGCACGGGCTTCACGGAAAAATGCTTCCACAAAAACGGCATCGCTTGCCATTTCATCGGAAAGGACTTTCAACGCCACATCACGATCCAGATCCAACTGTTTCGCCAGATATACCACGCCCATGCCGCCGCGCCCGATTTCCCGTTCCACACGGAAACCGTTGATAACAGTGCCGGGAGCAATATAGCGGTGTGCCGCAAGATCTGCACCGCAATCGGGGCATCTCCCGGCAACACTGTCCGTGGGATTTTCCACCGGTACAGCTTCTACTGTTCTGTTACAGGTTTGACAAAAAAGACGAAGCATCCTGATTTATTTTCCGGATTTATATTAAGCATGGAAGACCATGCCGGTTATTTTTTATGACGCAATAATATACAGCACAAATCGGAAAAGACAATCGCAAAATGTTTCAAAGAGGCAGATTTTATCGTTTTTTCTGCTTTTCTTATTGAATTTTTTCCCTTTTGTGCTATTTTATCACTCATTATACGAACAGAACAGTCTAACATATCAACGGAGTTAAGCAAAATGGCAAACATCAATCCTTTTGACGACCTGAAAGAGCGCGGTTTCATTTACCAGTGTACCGCCGAAGAAACTTTGAAAGAACTCTTGCAGAAGGAAAAGATCCGTTTTTATGTGGGCTTCGACCCCACCGGAAACAGTTTGCACGTGGGGCACCTCCTGCCTGTGATGGCTATGCGCCGGATGCAGCAGGCGGGTCATCACCCCATCGTCCTTGTCGGCGGTGCCACAGGTCTGATCGGAGACCCCTCCGGAAAAACGGAAGCACGCCCCATCCTTTCCAAAGAAACCGTGGCGGAAAATGTGCGTTGTCTGCAAAAACAGCTTGCCCGCTTCATCTCCGTGGAAAACGCTACATTTGTGAATAATATCGACTGGTTCGGCGGGATGTTGTATCTGGATTATCTCCGGGAGATCGGTTCCAAATTCAGCGTCAACCGGATGCTTTCGGCGGAATCTGCCAAAATGCGCCTCAATTCCGAAGCAGGTCTGTCCTTCCTGGAATTCAACTACATGACTTTGCAGGCATACGATTTCTATATCCTCAACCGCGATTACGGCTGTCAGCTTCAGATGGGCGGTCAGGATCAGTGGGGCAATATCACCTGCGGCACGGAACTCGTCCGCCGTATCGGCAAGAGCGAAGCATACGGTTTGACCATGCCTCTCCTGATGAACAGCAACGGTCAGAAATTCGGCAAGAGCGTCGGCGGTGCCGTGTGGCTGGATAAAGAACGCACCAGCGTTTTCGATTACTACCAGTTCTGGCGGAATACCGACGATGCGGATGTGCAGCGTTTGCTCATGTTCTTCACCATGCTCCCCACAGAGGAAGTCCTTTCTCTCACGGCAGAAGGCTGCAACATCAACCGTGCCAAAGAGATCCTGGCATTTGAAGCCACCACGCTTGCTCACGGCGAAGAAGAAGCAGCCAAAGCCTTTGCCGCCGCCGGTTCCAAATTCGGTTTTGCCGATCCGGAAAACAGGATCCCCACTTCCAGCAATATCACGAAAGTCGATACCGCAGCAGCAGTGGCATCTGCCGCCGCGGATCTGCCCACATACGAACTTGCCATGCCTGCGGAAGGAATCTGGATCGTACAGCTTCTTGCGGATGCAGGTCTTTGCAAATCCAATGGCGAAGCACGCCGTCTGATCCAGGCGGGCGGGGCATATTTCAACGATGAACGCATCAGCGATATGAACCGCACCATCACTGCTGCCGACTTCAAAGATGGCGTTGCCATGGCGAAGACCGGCAAAAAGAATGTGAAACGCATCGTTCTGAAATAAGAAAAGCACGGTGAAGATGATGTACCCCTGGGAAATGGTTCTCCCCCGAGTCCGCTCCGGCAGAGATCTGCCGGGGATCTCCTGCTGTTCGCTGGGAAAGATCCAATGGATCGAAGCGGCGGAAGAAGATCATCTTGCAACAGAGGTGATCAACAGGGCATTGACAGTTGTCGGCTGGAAACGCCTGGAGGTCGTTCCCCGTTGGAATCTCGGGACCCGGAACCGGATCAGCCTTCAGAAAAAAGAAGGTATGAACGCGGAAGATTACACCCTGACATTGGGACACGATACCATTACCATTTACGGCGGCAGTTCCGCAGGGATCTTTTACGGCGCACAGAGCCTTGCTCAAATCATTGCCTGTTCCGCACAAGCCGGGGGAAAAGAATTGCTCCTGCCTGCGGGGATCATCGAAGACGGACCCCGTTTTCAATGGCGCGGGCTGATGCTGGATTCTGCGCGGCATTTTCAACCGAAAGAGATCATTTTCAAATTGCTGGATGAAATGGCACGCTGCAAACTCAATATTTTTCACTGGCATTTCACCGACCGGCAGGGATGGCGGCCTGTTTTTGACAGTGCGCCGGAACTTGCCGCGAAACTGGATGTGAACCGGTCTTATTCCGATGGTGCATACAGCCGTCAGGATATGGAGGAGATCCGGGATTATGCAAAAGCGCGTTTCATTACGGTGGTGCCGGAGCTGGAAATGCCCGGTCACAGCGCGGTGGTATTCAAAACACATCCGGAATATACCTGTCCCATTGAAGAGGATCCATACAGCATTGATGCCTGGGAATATTGCATCAGTGATCCGGCAGTGAAAGATTTTCTCGGCGGATTGCTGAAAGAGATTGCCGACATCTTTTATAACAGCCCTGTGATCCATATCGGCGGCGATGAAGCCGGGATCACCCGCTGGCAGCGTTGCCCCCGTTGTCAGGCGGCATTGAAAGAAAATAACTTTGATTCCGAACGGCAGCTGGAACACGCGTTTATGTTGGAAATGGGCGAAAAAGTCATTGCTCTCGGACGCGCTCCCATGACTTGGGCGACCCACGAATCCGGCGGCTTTGCAAGTCAGAAAGATATGATCATTCAGGATTGGCTCGGCGGTGATACGCTTGCCGGGATCCGTGCGGGAAACCGGGTGGTCAATTCCTATCATCATTGCAATTATTTTGATTATCCCTCCGGCGATATGGAGCCGAAAGAAATCTGGCAGCAGAAAAATTACGACTACGAACCCGTACCGGAAGAAGCCACGGAAGAGGAAGCAAAACTTGTCCTCGGCGGGGAAGGATGTTTGTGGACCGAACAGATTCCTGCGCAGCGTGTGCTGCCGCGCGCGGTACCGCGTCTGCGGGCGTTGGCGGAAATGCTTTGGACGCCGCGTGACTTGAAATCCTTTGAGGATTTTCAGTTGAGGGAGCGGTTGATCACCTCCAGCGGTCTTTGAGAAGGCGCGTGCGCGTTGTCTTGCAGGCTATTTCGGACCTTTGCTTGCGGATCTTTTCGGTCATGGACCTGTTAGTCCACTCCCTCAAAGCTTCCGCACAAAAATCCGAACTACATCTGCAATCCTTCCGCGCACGGCGGCAAACAAGCGTCAGCGCAGTTGAGCCGCCTTTTCTGGATCGGGCTTTTCAGCTTCGCGTTGCTCGCTTAAAGCCTGCGCCCGGCGGCACGCGTTAGCGAGAGCCGCCCGATCCAAAAAAGGTGCTTTGCACCCCTCTTACGGGATCAGATTGAACGCGGTGATAATATCCTGAATAGCGTCTTCACCCATGAGTTTCAGATCGCCCAACTTGGATGCAGTGATCGCACTGCGTGCGCTGTATTCCGCCACTTCCAAACGATCCAGAGCCTGAAGCAGATTTGCACCGGCGGTGAGGATATAATCGTTTTCGATGGTCAGCACGGGTGTACGCGGGGAGATGGTGGAAGTGATTTTTTCCGGCGTACGGAAATCGGTGCCGAAGGGGAAGGAGGGCATTTCGCGGAGGAGCAGATAGCTTTCCGGGATGAGGCGGGTATTGAATTCTTTTTTCGCAACACCGAATGCGGTCATGGCTTCGGAGTGAGCGAAGATCAGTGCATTGAGTTCGGGCTGTGCATCGAAGATGGCTTTCACCAGCCATGCGTTGCGGTCAAGCCCCATATCTCCGCTGTATTCCATACCGTTCACTGCAATGAGTTCATCGGGCTGGATGGTCGCGCGGTCGGCATCGCTGCCGGTGATGATAAAGCCATTGGCTGTACGCACGGCACAGATACCGTCGGTGCAGGTAAAGAGTTTCTGTTTGTAAGCGCGCTGTGTCAGTTCGCAGACTTTCTTGCGGATGGCGAGTTCTTCCACGCCGGGCTGAGTCACTTCCACCTGTTTGAAACCGCAGTTGCGGCATTTGAGTGCTTCTTCGATCTCTGCATCGGTGAGGGCATTGACGCCGCCGAGGAGCGTGGCATTGCTCACGATCCGTGCGGTGACATCGTAAGTTTCAAATCTGCGGAACGCATCAGCAAGCGTCAGACCGCACACCACGGCACCGTGATTTTCCAGCAGGAGGGCTTTGAATCCTTTTTCAAATTCCGCCTGGATCTTTCCGCCGAGGACCATGGATCCGGGGCAGCCGTAGCCAGCCATACCGGGACGGTCCACAATGGCTTTTGCACCGGGGATCACGCTCATAGGCGGTACGACTTTTGCGATAGACCATGCCACCAGCATGGGGGGATGGGCATGGACCACGGCGCGTGCTTCCGGACGGGCTTTATAGATGCCGAGGTGGAAGGGATATTCCACGGAGGGTTTGTGTTTGCCGATGATGGTGCCATCTGCCTTCACGCACATGATGTCTGCGGGAGTGAGGGTGCCTTTATCCACGCCGCTGGGGCTGATCCACATATCGCCGTTTTCGTCGAGGATGGAGAGGTTGCCGCCGCTGGTGGTGGTCATTCCGTAATCATAGATCCGCTTCATGTAGCGCACGATCTGTTCTGCGGGATGTTCGTAATTGATTCTGCTCATTTTTCTGAACTCCGGTATATTGATTTGTTGTATTGAACGAATATACTATATTATACCATCTTTTTTGTGATTTTTCAAATCGTTCTCCTTGATTTTTCGTAATATCGTTATATTTTATCCCCGGAGGCAATTTCAAAAATTCTCAAAAGATCTGAATTGCTCTCCCCGGAGAAACAAAAACAGCGGAAGACTGATGACTTATGAATAAAGCATTTTTTCTGGATCGTGACGGCGTATTGATCGAAGAAGAACATTATATTTCCGACCCCGCGAAGGTGCGTCTTTGTGCCGGTGTGCCGGAATCTCTGCGCCGGATGAGATCTGCCGGATATAAAGTGATCATCATTTCCAATCAGGCAGGAATCGCAAAAGGTTATTTTACCATGAAGGAACTTGAAGGGATCGAAGCGCGGGTCGATGAACTCCTTGCAGCAGAAGATCTTGCATTGGATGGAGTTTATTACTGCCCCCATCATGCACAGGGAGTCGTGCCGGAATATTCTGTGGAATGTGACTGCCGTAAACCAAAACCGGGCATGCTCCTTGCTGCCGCGAAAGATCATAATATCGATCTTGCACAATCTTTTATGATCGGCGACCGTCTGACCGACCTGAAAGCCGGTCTTGCCGCCGGGTGCAAAGCGGTGGCACTGGTTCATACCGGTTACGGCGCAGAACAGGATCTTTCCGCTTTCGATCCGGCTGTGACCATTGATGCGGAAAATATGGCGCAGGCAACAGAAGAACTTTTGAAAATATCCTGTGTCTGACCGGGACAGCGGCAATATCAGGCGTATGTTTTCCGTTAATCTTCCGGATCGTGCAACATTCAACAGAAAGGGAAAGCCATGAAAACAAAAATTGTAACAACGATGAAAGCCTTACTGATCGCTGCGGCAAGTCTGCTGCTGACGGTACTTCCTGCAGGAGAGGTGTTCCGCAATGCCTCCGGCAGAACTTCCGGCACTTCCACGACACACGGGAACCGGATCGTATATCGCGATGCTTCCGGCAGAACCGCCGCGACCGCCACGACACACGGGAACCGGACCGTATATCGCGATGCTTCCGGCAGGACGATCGGCACCGCCACGACACACGGGAACCGGACCGTATATCGCGATGCTTCCGGCAGAACCGCCGGAACCGCCACAACGCACGGGAACCGCACAACTTATCGTGATGCCTCCGGCAGAACAGCCGGTTCAGCCACAACTAACGGAAACCGCACAACTTATCGCGATGCCTCCGGCAGAACCGCCGGTTCCAAAACAAAACGGTGAAATACAGGGATAAAAAATGAAACGGATCGTTCTGCTTGTTTTTGCTTTTTCCGCTCTGCTGATCTTCTGCGGATGTACTGCTGACCGCATTTATCTTCAGGAACAGCAGGAACTGGGATGGTATCCCACAAAAATCGAAAATGAACTGGCAGGACAGGATCCTGCAGAGGGCTGGAACCGCTCCATGTTCATGGTGACGGACTGTATTATGGATTATTTTGCCGATCCTGTGGCGCGGGTGTACGGATCCATTATGCCGAAGCCGGGGATCGATTGCATTGAAAATGCGTGTCAGAATCTGGAATTCCCTGCAAAATTTTTCTCCTGTCTCGGCAGTGCCGAATGGAAAGGGGCAGGGGATGAATTTTTGCGTTTTCTCATCAACAGCACCATTGGGATCGCAGGGCTTTTCGACCCGGCGGAACACTGGTTCCACATCTATTCCACCAACTCGGATTTCGGGCAGATGTTTGCAAAATGGGGGATCGGTCCGGGCTGCACGTTCCTGCTGCCTATGAGCCCGAAAACAAATGTGCGGGACCAGATCGGATTCATTTTCGATTGCGCGTTCGATATCCGCACCTATCTGCCTTATACTTATCTTGCCACTCTCAACCGCTTTGTGGTGGGGCAGCAGGCATACGCACCCGTAGTGGATGGCAGCGCAGACCGTTACAAAACATACCGGCAGATGATGGCAGTTTACCGTGAAATGCAGCTTGCACGCTATCTTTATCACCGGCAGAACGAAATGAAAAAAGAATATGCCGCCGCTCAAAAAGATGGCGTTATGCCCGTGAAATTCAAAAAGGATCTGCCGGCGGTCTCCGGACTCCGGGGCAGCTGGATCCCGCAGAAAAATTATTTTCCCCAGACTCCTTATCTGGAATCACTGCGGGGCGTCCTCACCACGCCGGAAAAAGCAAATGATTTCTGGTATATCCCCCACACCCTTTTCAATTCCGATTTCTACCGGAAGATCGATGTCCGCAAACTGAAAAGACCGGACGGCGTCCCCTCTGCGCGTTATGCGTTTTTTGCGCAGGATTTGCCCGAAGATGAAAATGCACCCCGCCCGCCGCAGAAACTGGCGATCCTGATCCCCGGGATGGGTGGATCTTACGATGGAAAATCCACACTGGCGATCGCAGAACTTTATTATAATGCCGGATATGATGTCATTGCCATCGACAGCAATTTCTACTGGCGCGGCATGGAACGCGGGGCAGGGGCGGGAAAATTGCCCGGTTACGCTCCGGAAGATGCAAAACGGATCAACGCGTATCTTCTTGAGATCATGGAAGATCTGAAAAAAGATGGACTGCTGCGCGATAAGATCGTATGGTCTGTCCTGACCGGTTGGAGTTACGGCGCATTGAGTGCCGCACACATGATGAAAGAGAATCCGTTGAAGATCGACCGCTGTATCCTCATCAATCCGCCTGCGGATCTTGCGTATGCTATGAATGCGTTGGATGGCGGTATGAAAGAAACTGTAAACTGGAGCGCGGAGGAGATCCGCAGCAGGATCCCCCGCGTGGTGGGGAGTATGCTCATCACCTCCAGTTTGTTCCTGCCTGCCGTGGATGAAAAGGACAGTGAAGACTGGAATCCCATGAAAGCCGCGCTCTTTCTTCCCCGGGTGGAGGAACGGGAGGCTCGGTATATTTCTGCTGTTTCCCTGCGCAGCAATATCCGGGATGTGATTTTCAAACAACACGAAAAAAAGGCATTGCCCCGGCTGAAAAATAATTCTGATTGGGTGAACCGGAACAGTTTGTACGACGAGATCGACCGCATTGACTTTGTCCGTTATGCAAAAGAATTTCTGATGCCGGAACTTGATGCAAAAATGACTTATGCCGAACTGGAACGCGCCGCCGGACTTTATCCGCTGGAAAAAACATTGCAGCAGAAAAATATATACTGTCTGCACAACTGGAACGATTTTCTTTTGAGTCCGGCAGACCGCATCTGGCTGGATAAAACTCTGAAAGAACGCATGGTCTGGTTCGATGCCGGCGGTCATCTCGGCAATTTGTATATGAAAGTCTTCCGTGATAAATTGATGGATGTTTCCGGAAAGAAGTGATCCGCCATGGCGACCGATTCCAATAATAAAACCAATGTGGCGCGTCTGCTGGAAAATGCGCAGATCGATTTCCGTTTTTATGAATATGATATCAGCGACGGCAGGATCGACGGCTGCTCCATTGCCGGAAAAATCGGGGAAAGTCCCGATCAGGTGTTCAAGACTCTGGTCACACAAGCACCGCCTGCGAAGGAATATTTTGTATTTGTCATTCCCGCATCAGGGGAATTGGATCTGAAAAAGGCGGCGAAGGCGTGCGGCAGAAAATCCATCGAAATGATCCCGCAGAAATTGCTGTTTCCGCTCACCGGCTATATTCACGGCGGCTGTTCCCCCATCGGCATGAAGAAACCGCTTTCCGGGACTTTTATTGATGAAACTGCGATCCTGTACGATTATATTTGTGTCAGCGCAGGGAAAGTCGGCACCAATATCGGGATCCATCCCGAAAAACTGGCAGATTTCGTCAACGCATCTTTTGCCGATCTGACCCGGTAAAAAAGAACACCCACGAAATAAAGTTTTCCTGCAGGATCTTCATCCGTGGGTGTGTATCGTTCAAGACCTTTCCGGGGGTCTCAAATTTATTCCGCCGCGCGTTTTTCGAGGAAATCGAAATAAACCTGATACCGGTTGCGGGTGGGGCGGTTCGCGCTTTTCATAAAAGCATCTTTATAGGAAAGAGCTTTTTTGTAGTCGCCCACCGCGCAATTTGTCCGGATCATCATATCCAGATATTTTTCGATCCGCACGATGGGAAGGTGGTGATACTTTCCATTGAAAAGCGCATCCAGCTGATTCAGTGCAGCCAATGCCGCCGGATAATCTTCCGCCTTATAGGCTGCGCCTGCTTTCGCATAGAGTGCAAGTTTCTGCAGGTGGGAATACTTTTTCGCAAGATCGGGAAGTTTTTCGATTTCAGCCACGACAGATTGAACTGCGGCTGCATCATTCAATTCAAGAGCGGCTTTGATCCGGGCTTCCGCCATACGCGTCCAGCTTCTCTGACCGGCAGGAGATTCCGCCATATCATCTTTTGCCAGCGCAATGATTTTTTTCAGATATACGGGTTCTTTCGGCAGATAGAAACGGTAGGCTTCCCGATCCAGATGTCTGACAAACTGTTCCCGTATTGCGTTTTTATTTTCCGTTGCGTTTTTCAGCAGAGTTTCATATTCAACCAGAGCTTTCGGAAAATCCACATAACTCAAAACATCTGCCTTCTGGATGGCGATTTTTTCCCTTCTCCGGGCATCGATCGTTTTATCAGCCAGAAGTTTATCGCAGAACGCCAGTGCGCGGGTATATGCCTTTCCGCGGATCAGATTATTGATCAGCCATTGATCTGAAGCCGCTTGGGATGCATTCTGTTGGTCTGCGGATTCATATTTTGCACAGATGCCGGAAAGGATTTTGTGCAATTCTTCGAGGCTGTAAATATCTTTGCATCCGTTGGCATAGTTCAGCCAGACATGGATCACATATTGACCTTTTCCGAAATCTCCGGACATCAATTCCCTGATTGTTGCATCATCGGCAAGATAATATGCTTTGAGGAAGGCTCCGTATTTCTGTTTTGCAAACATTTTTGCATCGGGAGCCTGCTCCGCGTTCAAGGCCTTTCCGTACCATTTTTTTGTATATTCGATGGCATACATCTTTTTACCGGCGAACGCTGATGCGATCTCATTATAAACTCTGGCAGGATGAAGACGGGAGAACTGCGCATATTTTTTTGCGCTTTCCAGTGTGAGTTCGACCATTTGCTGTGCCGCGGCATCTGCTTTTGCAAGATCGTTTTTCTTCAGCAGATCGGTAAATTCTTTCCGCAAAGCATTATATTTTGTCTGATCTTCGTTCGCGCCTTTCTGCATCTCCGTGCGTTGTGCGGCGGTCAGCTGCACCGTTTGTTTTTGTGCAAAACCGGGAGCTGCCGCCAGCAAGCCGGGGATGAATGCGGAAAGGAACAGGATCGTTTTTATTTTCATAGTGTGTGTTCCTTATCGTTTGAAAATGGATTTTTTCATGTGTTTGCGATACGCTTCTTCCACATCGTAGCGGTAATTGAAAAGCATATCTGCGGCTTTTTTGTAGAAGGTGACCTGTTCAGCCGGGGAAAGTTTTTCAAATTCCACGATCTTTGCGCCTAATGCATTGCGTTCAGCCACGGCACTTTCCAGCCACGGTTCACGGAACGCGAAATCTTCCACATAGAGCTTGTAGCTGTGAGGCAGTTTGCTGTCCTTTTCCAGATAATAAGGTTCGCGGCGGTAGGGAATGTTGGCTTTTGCAAGATCGATCGAGCCGGATTCGTTCTGATACGCGTTCCATGCTTTCCAGAGAAGATTTTTCATAATGGCTGTCTTCTGTGCCTGCGTGAATTCCGGCCAGCGGATATAACCCGCCTGATTCGCCTGATGGACGACTCCTCCCCAGGTCTGACCATTGGCGATCACGGAAAGACGCCAGAAGGAATCTTTCCGGTCGGTAAAAGGCAGACGGTCAAAGAGGGGTTCCCAGGGAACATCGATTTTTGTGATGTAGCCGTTGGAAAGGATCTTCGTTTCTGCAGTGATGTGATTTTCGATGGACCGGAAATTGCGGTCATCCACAAACCACGGATAGCAGCTGACTTTCGGCTTTGTCGCGTAGAGGATGAACTGATAGTAATGTTCGATCTTGTCAATGTCCGCATCGCCGGGTGCAAAGAAACATTCCAGCGAACCGGAGGGCAGCCGTTTGCCTTCAGCCAGACTCTTTTTCAGATCCGGTTCCGCGCGGAAAACCAGAATACTGAAGCCTTTGACGGAACAGCTGACCGAAAGCGCAACAACTTTTTTACCTTCCGTTTCTCCGCCGGTGAGAGCTTCCCGCTGAAGGATCGGGTCGGTCCAGAGCTGAGATGCACTTGAACCGTAGGGACGGAATCCGAAGTTCCAGATCTCCGGTTCGGAAACAAGCAGTTTCTCAAAATCTGCGGGCAGATCCCGGAACTTTGCCTGAATACAGTTTTTTGCGTCCGGTACGAATTGATAAGCCTTTTTCTCTGCCGCAGAAACACAGATAGAGGAAACTGCGATGATGGCAGAGAGAATCAAAAATTTCATTTTTCTTTTCATCATTTTTCACCTCCGCGGATCTTTGCAAGCTCCTGCAGTGCAAGAATACGCTGAACAGCAGCTGCGCGGAACATATCAAAATCACTTTTATCGCCGTTAAAAATTTCCAACCATGCAAGCTGACGGCGCGCTTCCCGCGCCAGCACCTGATCTTTGCCATCGCGGTATTTCATTGCCTGTTCTTTCAGGAGCGTGGCATAGCGGATGTCATCGTATGCTTCCCGGGTCCCCGTCAGTTTCAATGTTTCAATGATCCCTTTGTATTGCGCGTATGCCATACAGAAGTTGCGGTAATTGCCGTCACCGCCGGGCCATTCGGAAAATTCATTGTAATGACGCCCGTAATAACCGTGGAGCATGTGACCGTCAAAATGGCGTTTATACATAAGCAGCCCGATTTTTCTGCGGTACCATGCCGGGTTTTCCGCACCGGGGAAGGGGTTGGCGTAGTTCATCTGACGGCCGCCGACGGAATGCCAGATCTCGGACCAGCTTTTTTCCAGGCGGGTGGCGGAGTCCATGCTGTTGAAATCGCTGGTATAGGCGTAGAGTGCATCTCCCATGCCGTGACTCATCATTTTACCGTTGCTGTTGGCACGCATCAGATCCACGCCGGGCGCGATCTGCATGACAAGTCCTTCATACCAACTGCTTTCGGATGCCGCGCAGTTGTACCATTCCGGTTCAAATCCGAGGGCTTCCTGATACAATTTCTGCTGTTTGCGGAGCTGCTGAAGGAAGATCCGGTCCATTTCCGCTTTCATCGCAGGTGTGATATCTTTCGTGGGGCCACCGAAATTTTTGAACCATTCACGGGGAGAAAGACCGGCACTGACCAGATAC
>JAZNXT010000124.1:0-35352 GCA_045594005.1 Victivallales bacterium | reverse complement strand
TGTCCGACTTGTCCGACTTGTCCGACTTGTCCGACTTGTCCGACTTGTCCGACTTGTCCGACTTGTCCGACTTGTCCGACCCGGGTGGAGCACGCGTTAGCGAGAGCCGCCTTTTCTGGATCGGGCTTTTCAGCTTCGCTATCGCTCGCTTAAAGCCAATATACAGGCGGCACGCGTTAGCGAGAGCCGCCTTTTCTGGATCGGGCTTTTCAGCTTCGCTATCGCTTGCTTAAAGCCAATATACTGGCGGCAAGTGAGCGTAGCGAAACTGAGCCGCCTGATCCAAAATAGGTGCTTTGCACCCACCCTTAACGGATCACGGTGCCGTATGCGACTTTTCCGTAATGACCCCAGACGAGATTGACGTCTTTCCGGATTTTGAAAAGATCTTCCAGTTCCGGGATGCTTGCGGCTTTGCAGTCGGCGAATTCCTGAAGGCGGATGAGAGCTTCGTCCACGCGTGCGAGCTGACCTGCCATACGGATCTGTGCAGATTCGATCCCGAAGGGTTTATTATGCCGGAACCACATGGCACGGAATTCCGCAGAGAATTTTTTGAGTTTTGATCTGTAATCCTTGAGAAGGGGGATCACTTTGCCGACAGCTTTGGCACTGTTTTTCTTCCGGTATGCTTTGAGCAGACTGTCGGCATAACGCGCTTTTGCTTCGATCATATTGATAAATGTTTTTTCGTAGGAAATACTGCCGCCGCAGCCCTGTTCTCTGGCTTTTGCGATCTTCTTTTTCGCGGAGGCAAGATCTTTCAGGATCTTTTTCCAATCGAATTTTTCCTGATAGGCAAGGCGTTTTTCCGTTTCTGCCATCAAGCTGCCTTCATAAATGAGCATCAGGGGATCGTCGTACAGGATCCCCGGCAGGAGATGACTGTATCCGCGGACGCCGTCGGCGAGGATGAGATTATCGGAATAGCTTGCGCCGTCGAACAGAGCGGCGAATTTTTTATTGAGGATTTTATTTTTTGCCTCTCCGGTGAATGCAAGATCGGAGGCAAAGGCAAGTCCGGCGAATGCGCTGTCGAAATCGCAATATGCGCCGTCGTCACCCCACATGGTGAAGAAAACGTCTTTGACTTTTGCTTCCCGGCATGCGGCGATACAGGGGATGACCGTTTCTGTGGTATAGAAATGATCGTACCAGAATTTGTTCCAGGTCCAGATACCGGATCCCATCAGGGGTTCGCTGCCGAGCGCGCGGTGGCGTGCGATCCAATCGGTATAAAAATCTTTTTCTTCGTGGTAATAATCCCAGTAAACGAGTTCCACTTCTTTGGGGATACCGTCTGCAACTTCCTGCGGGATCACGGTTTCAGTATCGTAGTAATTATCGGTTTTGCTGCCGATCCGGAAATACATATCGGACCACATCATAGGTTTGAGACCGTGTTTATTGCACAGCTCCACCACTTTTCCCAAATGGCGGTTGATGATATTGAAACGGCTTTCTTCGCCGAACCGCTTTTTGAATTTGCCGTCACCCACGCCATGCGCTTCGTCCATGCCGAGATGGATCCTGCGGGAACGGACATTGTTTTTCCATGTGACGAGCATTTTTTCCACGAGTTCGTAAGTTTTTGGTTCATCCACCAGCAGGATCCCGTAAATATCATTGATTTCATTGAAATGATCCCAACGGAACATCTGTTCCAAATGAGCCAGTGTCTGGATGCAGGGGATGATTTCGATCCCGAGGGATGCCGCATAATCATCGATCTCCCGGATCTCTGCGGGAGTGTATGCACCGCGCATGGCACCGAAAAGGGGTTCTTCTTTGATCTGATATGTTTCTTCGGTATAAAGCATTGCCATATTGTATCCGAGAATGGCAAGGCGGTCAAGGCAGCTTTTGAGATATTCCACGGTCATAACGGCATTGCGGGAGCAGTCGATCATGACTCCGAACATTTCAAAGGGGCAGTAATCCGCTTTTTCCGGGATGATGCCGGAAAGGATCGCGCCGGTCATGCGGAGAGCCATATTGATTTTGGAATAAGTGATGGTGATGACATTTTTTTCTTTTTTGACCGAACATTCGGATGGTGTGCCTCCCGGCACAAAAACAAGTTTTGTTTCAGCTTTTTTTGTGCTGAGGACGGGATATCTTTTTCCGAGGACTTTCAATGCTTCCGCAAGTTCTGTTTGAGTTTTGCGCGGATCCCAGCAGAAAAGCGGTGTGATCTTTTTTTTGACAGCCATGGTGATGTGGACCTTCCGGTTTGTTTGGTATGATATGCTGTAATGAACTTCCGATGCGGAAATTTATCACATATTTTGTGTGATTCAAGTGTAAAAAAGATGTTTCAACTTGAAAAAATGCTTTTTTGCGCGTATATTATAAGTATTACGGGTCTGCCCGCATGACAGAATATGTGAAAAAAATACAGGTGTGTGAGATATTATGCGTTGTCCAAGATGCAGTTTCCCCGATGATAAAGTGATCGATTCCCGTGCGACAAAGGAAAATAACGGGATCCGCCGCAGGCGGGAATGTCTTTCCTGCGGACACCGTTTTACGACGCACGAGGAGATCATTCAGGCGGAATTGAAAGTGGTGAAACGGGATCAGACCAGACAGGATCTGGATCCGGAAAAGATCCGTCGCGGCGTGGAAAAAGCGTGCTGGAAACGGAAGATCGGGCAGGAGGATATCGATAAACTGATACGGAATGTATTGTCGGATATCGAAAGCACTTACGACCGCGAGATCCCCGCGTCGGAGATCGGCAATATCATTATGCGGCATTTGCGCGATCTGGATAAAGTGGCGTATGTGCGTTTTGCTTCTGTGTACCGGGATTTTCAGGATGTGGATGAGTTTATCGAGGAGATCCGCACCTTTGTCGGGAAAAACAATAAACATTCCAGAAAGTGATCCTTTATTATGGCAACGCTGAAAGAAAAGATCAGTTCTGAACTGGATTCATTCACCTCCAGAATTTCCATGACCAGACCCGGAACGCTGGAGGAGAAAAATTTTATTCTTCTTTTGAGCTGTGTGGTGGGCGTGATCGCCGGTCTTGCCGCAGTGCTGCTGCGTTGGTTTTGTGCCAATATGCATGAATTGTCCTTTGCGCTTCTGCCGGAAAATACGACCTGGCAGATCTATCTGATCCCCGCACTGCCTGCGCTGGGGATATTGTTCTGCATCCTTTTTGTGAAATTCATTATCCGGAAACCCTACGAAAAAAGTCTTGCAGGTGTGATCGTTGCCACCTCCAACGGAACCAGCGATATCCCGTTCCAGAAAACATTTTCCCACATCATCACCAGCGGTGTGGCGGTGGGATGCGGTGTTTCCGCCGGTTTGGAGGCTCCTATTGCTCTGACGGGATCCGCCATCGGCTCCAATGTGGCAAAACTGTTTCATCTCAGCCGGGAAACGCGGACTCTGCTGCTTGCCTGCGGCGGGGCAGGGGGGATTTCTGCGGTGTTCAACAGCCCGGTGGCGGGTGCGCTTTTTGCCTGTGAGATCCTGCTGCCGGAATTTTCCATCCCCGCGCTGGTGCCGCTGCTGATTTCGTCGGCGACTGCTGCCGTGATCTCCAATCTGATCCTGCCGGAACAGATCATTCCCATTGAAGTGACCTCGTGGAGTATGCAGAACATCCCTTATTATGTGGTGTTCGGGATCCTGGCAGGATGCGTGGCGGCATTGATCATCAAGGCATCCTGCAACATTGCCCGTCAGTTTGAGCCGATGAAAAATGTGTGGCTGAAAGGTTTTCTCGGAGCCGCCATCCTTTATGTGACATTTCTGCTGCTGCCCGTTCTGCGTGGGGAAGGTTATCCCTTTGTGAATGCTCTGATCCACGGTTCGGAAAACGGGATCATGGAGAACAGCCCCATTGAATTTCTTTTTGACAACCGCTGGGTCTTTCTGGCTTTGATCGGGATCCTGGTGCTGTTGAAAGCCGTGATCTCCCCTGTGGGGATCGAAAGCGGCGGGGACGGCGGTATTTTTGCGCCATCCATGTTTATGGGGGCGTTTCTCGGATTTTTTGCCGCACGGTTCATACGGATGCTTCAGCTGCCGGGATGGAATGCCATCAGCGAACAGAACTTTATCGCTGTCGGGATGGGGGCGGTGATCGCCGGAGTGATGCACGCACCCATGACCGGGATCTTCCTTATTGCGGAGATCACCGGCGGCTATAAACTTTTTGTGCCGTTGATGATCGTGGCAAGTGTGGCATGTTTCATCTGCCGGAAATTCTCCCGGTACAATGTTTACAAGAGTATGATCGCCATGCGCGGCGGTTCGCCGGAACACAATCAGGACGCTGAAGCACTGGCATCTCTGACGGTGGGTGAACTTTCCGAACGGGATTTTTCCAAGATCCGGGAACGGGATACGCTGCGGGATCTGCTGGGTGTATTTATGAAATCCAAACGCAATATGTTCCCCGTGATCGACGCGGAAGAACATCTGGTGGGGATCGTGACGCTGGATAATATCCGGCCCTTTCTGCTGGACGACCAGCTGTACGATGTCGCGCTCGTATATGACATCATGTCCCCTGTGGAACATTTTCTGCAATATGAAGATTCTCTGGGGAAAGCCACCAAACTTTTTGAATCCTGCCGTCTCTGGAATCTTCCTGTGGTCCGTGACGGAAAATATTACGGATTCGTTTCCAAATCCGGTGTGTTCGACCGCTACCGGGATAAACTGAAAAATAAACAGGAACTTTTCTGATCATGATCCGTATCGGCGAAAAAACGATCCTGCTCCTTTTCCCTGACGGCAGAAGTATGCCCTTCGATCCTGCTGTGTTGCAGGAACGGCTGGCGGCGGCTCTTGCGGATTATGTGGATCCGAAAGACCGGGCTGTTGCCCGGGATCTGGCTTCTGCTGTGGAAATGGCATTGTTGAGCCGGTTCCGTCAGGAGGAAACACCCTGTATCAACGCGGAAACGCTGGATGAAATGATCTGCCGTATCCTTGCAGGTGCCGGATTCAAATCCGCAGCAGACGCGTTCCTCCGGGATTCTCTGCTGAACGGCAATGATCTTGCCCGGATCCCCCGCGCCCGGATCCGGACTTTTCTTGAGGAAAATCTTACGCTGGCGGGTGAAGCGTTGGAGCGGATCGTGGAAAAAGTGGAACATACCATGCAGAGTATCGGTGCGGATGACAGCAGCCCGGCATTGGCTCTGGAGCTGGCAAAACATTTTCTGGCTCTTTCCGCAAAAGGGATCACGCTCCCCGTGGAAACTCCGGATTTTACGCCGGACCGGGCATTTACGGTATTGCCGGAAGATCTGCTGGAAAAACTTTCTCCGGAAGCAAAAAATTGTTTTGAGAAGCGTATCCTCAAGATCCAGCCGGTAAATTTGAAGATCTTTCCCGCTTTGCGGATCAGTTTGCGCCTTTCCGGACTTGCCGCCGAGGAGGGATTATGTCCGCCCATCACGGAAATGGCATTGCAGGTCGGTATGCTGCGTATCGCCCGGATCGTGGATGAAATCTGCCTTGCGGCGGATGAGATCTTCCGCGCACGCGGCTGCGAAAAAGAAGTCCCTGCAAAAGTGTTGCTGCATCTTGCAGACGGCAGTATTTTTACCCACGATTGGATGGATTGCACCAATCCGAAAGCGCAGGAAAAATGTGCGGTCAGCCTGTGCCGGATGTTTGCTTCGGAAATGACCCGTGTCCCTGTGAAATTGACATGTAATTAAGTTTGGAGGCTTGAAGACTATGAGCGTTGTCCGGAAAATTTTGTTCGTTCTCACACTGTTGTTTGCCGTCTGCACTCTTTTTGCACAAAGAGAAAAACTGCCGCCCATTGATTACACCAATCCTGCCAACTGGGCAGTTTATACCCCGGCGGCGGAAGCCACAAAACCCTTTGATGTGTTTTATATCTATCCCACTCTTGTGGCATCGCAGGAATTTCCGCTGATGCAATGGGACGCGGCGACCCGGGAAAAAGTCATCCCCTTTTCCAAAGCTCAACTCAAAGGATTTGAAAAGATCGCCAATTTGTATGTGCCTTATGTGCGGCAGCTGGAAATGGGGCGGATCATGGAGGAATTGACCGAACAGATCCTGCTTACCGGAAAAAAGAAAACGGCTCCCCGTCCGCTGACGGAATCCTCTGCTGCCGGGATCATGGATTCCATGGAGGCATTTCATTACTATCTGACACATCTGAATCACGGCAGACCCTATATCCTGCTGGGACACAGTCAGGGTGCGATGGATCTGACTTTTGTGCTGGTGAACAATGGCAATATCCGCGTGGAAAGCGGTTTCGTTGCCGCTTATCTGATCGGGATGCCTTTCAAAGAACAGTTGAAACTGCCCTTTGCCAAAGGGGAAAGCGATGTGGGTGTGATCGTGTCCTGGAATACCCAGACCGCCGAAGCCAAAAACAATCTTTTTGCCGGGAAGGGCGCATACTGCATCAATCCGCTGAACTGGAAAACGGATGCCACACCTGCGACTGCTGAACAGAATCCCGGTGCCATGTTTTACGATTTCAGGGAAAAGACTTTCACCCGTTTTCCCCGCTATTGCGGTGCGGTCATCGATCCGGAAAAAGGAGCTTTGATCGTGGATCCGGTCCGGCGGGATCCGGAATGGGCGCATACCGACCTGCTGGGAAAAGGTGTCCGCCACATGAGCGATATCTGGTTCTTTTACGATGCCCTTGTGGAAAATGCGCAGAAACGCGTTCAGGCGTGGGAAACACAGAAACAACAGCAGAAAAAGTGAGCGCATGGAACAGAATATCATTTATTTTTTTGACCTGCTCGGAACCGTGGTGTTTGCCATCACCGGTGCGGTGCGCGGAGTCCGGCTGAAACTGGATTTTCTCGGTGTGATCGTGTTCGCCTGTACCGTGGGGGTGGGCGGCGGCATGATGCGCGATACGATCATCGGTGCGACTCCCGTGGCTGCGCTTCAGGACAAAAATTATCTCATTGCCTGTATCATTACAGGGATCGTTGTCTTTTTCACCGCTCCCCGTTTCCGTGCAGAATGGAATATTATCCGCTATTGCGACGCATTGGGATTGGGCGTATTCACCGCCATCGGTGTGGCAAAGGGAGCGGAATACGGATTGAACAGTATCGGGATCATTCTGACGGGTGTGTTCACGGCGGTTGGCGGCGGTGTGATCCGTGATGTCCTGGCACGGCGGATCCCCGATGTTCTGACCACAGATTTTTACGCGACCGCCTCTCTGCTGGGGGGGATCCTCTTTTGCGTGATGAAATCCATTTTTGAATTTTCGTTTTTCACCACATTTCTCATCGTGATGGTGTTCGTGACGCTGATCCGGGTAACGGCAATGGTGTTCCATGTGAAACTGCCTGTTGCCGGTTATCATCTGCTGCGGCGGAAAAAACGGAAAAATGTGAGGTAATTTCAAAAGCCCTCAAAAGCCCTGATGCCGGCTGAAGACTGCCGACTGAAGACTTTTTCAGGTTCGGGTGGTTCTGCTTTGCCGCCATCTCCCTTTATTGGTAACAAAGCGTTTTTGAATGACTTTTGCAATCACCTCCGGGCAAATTCAAAAATCCTCAAAAGATCTGATGCACGCTGAAGGCGTGGGGGATTATAGCCTATGGGCTTGCCCATAGGTTCAAAGGCATATCACACCACTTGCACGCTGAAGGCGTGCGGGAGGCGTCGTATCTGTTAAATCTAAACAGCGGAGCCGCTCATCTGCTCCGTCCGTGGCGAACCCGGCTGCCGACTGAAGACTGCCGACTGAAGACTTTTTCAGGTTCGGGTGGTTCTGCTTTGCCGCCATCTCCTCTTATTGGGAACAAAGCATTTTTGAATGACTTTTGAAATCACCCTGTGAATTTTATTTTTCTTCCCCTGTTTTCTGGTGCAAGGCTTTTTTCGCTTCTTTATGTTTCCGGTAGAGCCGTACCGCACGGGACCCGAACCAGTATCCGATCAAACCGAGAATGGTCCCAAGAAACAGACCGCCCACAAAAAATGTGATCAGGATATCCAGTCCCAGATCCAGAAACGCCTGACCTTTTTCCGCCCAGGATATATCCTGTTGAAGCGCGCGGAACACCGAACCGAATTTTTCCTTGAGCGTGGAAAGCTGGAACGGTTTGAAGATAAGCAGACTGCCTACATAGCACTGAACCGGGTAAATCACAATGATGGATACCGGATTGGAAATATTGGTGGCGATCCAGGTCAACGCTTTGTTGGCTTTGAAGATGAAAGCCAGCAGCAGCGCGGGAAAAGTCTGGAATCCCACCGGCAGAACAAATCCGGTCCAAACGCCGATAAAAATAGCCCTGCCCACACTTTCCGGCGTTCCTTCCTGACGCATCACTTTCATATAAAATTTCTTGAATGAAAACTTTTTCATCGCGTATTCCTGTATTTTTCATAAATATATCCAGAAAACATAGACTTATTTCTCTTTTTTTCAAGTTCCACACTGGACTTTTTCCAAAAAAAGTGTAGATTGTCACAGTACGAGGAAACTGCAGAGAGAATAATGATCGGAGATTTTATGAAGGTCGGTGATTCCTGGGATTGCCCCCATTGCAAAAAAAATTCCTTCCTGAAAAAAGAATCTGTCATGGAAGGCTGGACAAAAGTCGGTGAAGTCCTGAAATGCGCTGCCTGCGGTGCTGTCGCAGAACGGATCAATGCCGGATCCGCTGCCGGAAAAACAGATACACCCGCAGAAAATAAGATCAACGCTCTTGCCGCATTGCTTGGTGAAGAAAAACTCTCTGCTCCGGAAACGACCCTGAAAGATGCAGAACGCCGTTTCTGCCGCGATTGCAAACACCGCGTGATGAACGCATTCCGTATTTATTGTACCAAACATGAGCGCGACGTGAATCCAATGGACGACTGTACGGATTATCTGCCGCGCGAAAACAAAGAGAAAGAGAGTTGAAGCATGCTCACGATCATCGAACCCCACATCCACATGTTTTCCCGCACCACCGACGAGTACACCGCCATGTATCAGGCGGGGATCCGTGCCTGCGTGGAACCCTCCTTCTGGTTGGGCAGTTCCCGGGAATATGCGGGAAGTTTCTTCGATTATTTCAAATTGATCCTGGAATTTGAAACGGTCCGCGCACGCCGTTTCGGGATCGATCATTATGCGGCGATCAGCCTCAACCCGAAGGAAGCGGATGATCCCGTCCTCGCAAAAGAAGTCATTGCCGGTCTTGGAAAATTTCTTGATCACGAACGCTGTATCGCGTTGGGTGAGATCGGTTTGAACAATATCACGCAGAACGAAGCCGATGCTTTTGCCGCACAGCTCCATATCGCACACGAACGCAATATGCTGGTCATCATCCATCTGCCCCACTTCAACAAAACCAAGGGGATCGAATGGACTGCCGATATCGTGAAAAACGAAGGGATCGATCCCAATATGGTGCTGATCGACCATAACACTGAAGAATGTATGAAAGCCGCCCGGGATACCGGATGCTGGACCGGTCTGACCGTGTATCCCATCTCCAAGCTGGATCCTGTCCGCGCAGCCGCGCTCCTCCATGAATACGGCACCGACCGCATGATCGTTTCCGGTTCGGCGGACTGGGGTGTTTCCGATCCTCTCTCGCTGGTGAAAGTGGCGGATTATATGCGTTCGCTGGGATCAAAGGAAGATCAGATCGCAAATATTCTTTTCGGGAATCCCAACCGCTTCTATTCCCAGAGTTCCCGCTGGAATCCGGATTTCAATATCGTTCCCCTGGATCCGAAGATCTTTCAACGCTGAAAAAGCCAGCCGGAGAGATAACGCTCCCCGCTGTCCGGCAGAAGCACAACGATCCTTTTGCCGGAAAATTCCGCGCGTTCCGCCAGTGCCAATGCACCGTGAAGGGCTGCTCCGCCGGAGATCCCGATGAGGATCCCTTCCTGCGTTGCACAGGCGCGCGCAGCGTTCCCTGCGTCTTCGTGACCGATCGCCATGACCTCGTCGATCAGCGTGCGGTCCAATGTGTCGGGAATAAAGTTTGCACCGATCCCCTGAAGTTTATGCGGTCCGGCAGTTCCGCCGGAAAGGAGCGGTGAATCCGCAGGCTCCACAGCCACAGCGTAGAGTGCGGGATTTTTTTCTTTCAGATATTTCACAGTACCGCTGAATGTCCCTCCGGTACCGATCCCAGCCACAAATGCATCCACTTTTCCCCCGCAGGCATCCCAAATCTCCGGACCGGTGGTCCGTTCATGGACAGCAGGATTGGCAGGATTGGAAAATTGAAGGGGCATCCACGCTCCGGGATTCTGTTCCACGATCTTCTGCGCCGCTTCAATGGAGCCTTTCATTCCTTCCGCACCCGGAGTCAGGACAAGTTCCGCCCCGTATGCCGCAAGGAGTTTGCGCCGTTCTTCGCTCATGGTGTCCGGCATGGTCAGGATCAATTTATAGCCCTTGACCGCTGCCGCGACTGCAAGCCCGATCCCCGTGTTTCCGCTGGTGGGTTCCACGATCAATGCGCCGCTTTTGAGGATCCCGCGCGCTTCCGCATCTTCGATCATAGCGATCCCGATCCGGTCTTTCACACTGCCGCCGGGATTGAAAAATTCCACCTTCGCCAACACTTCCGCCGGAGCCGGATTCAACCTGTTGATCCGTACCAGCGGGGTCGCGCCGACCGTTTCCAGAATGGATGATCTGATCTGTTCTTTCATAGGAATACTGTCAGCGGATCATTCCAGATCCAGACCTTCATCCAAAAGATTTTCTTCTTTGGGCTTGTTCAGCTCTTCCAGAGTCTGGGGCGGCTTTTCCTTCTTTTTGGCTTTTCTGCTTTCCCACGGACGCAGCGGATCTTTGGCGACTTCTTTCATAGGCGGTTCTTTGCCTTGAGCGATCGCTTCCGCGTTGATGCGTTTTGCACGGGCATAGTAGAGTTCATCCAGGATCTTTTTGCCGCCGGAAAACCATTTCAAACGGCCGATCCAGTATTTGCATTGCGCGGGACGGGCGTCATCCGCCATAC
Organism: Victivallales bacterium; assembly: GCA_045594005.1. Classification (GTDB taxonomy): domain Bacteria; phylum Verrucomicrobiota; class Lentisphaeria; order Victivallales; family UBA1829; genus SIG77. The sequence goes on along the minus strand of JAZNXT010000124.1, from coordinate 24,373 downwards.
CCAGTTCCACCAGAGCTTCGTCGTACATCCCCAATGCCATGGAGTAGTTTTCATTGCGGTAGTAGTTGTAGCCGAGAGACATACAGGTATCGGCAAGCTGATATTGGAATTTGTAAAGTTCTTCAAAGATGGCAAGTGCTTCTTCAAAACGTTCCAATGCCTGAAGAGTATTGGCTTCCATCAGACGGATCTTCATCCAGCTGTCGCGATCCGCCTTCTTGTTGTCCGTCAGATACTTCTTTGCCAGCGCAAGCACTTCATCCTTCTTGCCCACACGGCTGGCGGCACCCACCAGTTTGACCAGTGCTGCGCCGTACACATCGCCGTTTTTCACATTCATGGCGTTGAGATAACATTCCGCCACTTTTTTGTACTGTGCTTCATCCGGACGGTAGTACCAGCCATATCCTTTCAGCAGGGTATCGCCCATACGCACATAGCAGCGGGCTCTGCGTTTCGGTGCAAGTGTAGGCATTTTCAACATTTCTTCCAGACAATCCAGCGATTCTTTCATCCGGTTCATGGCGAGATAGGTGTCCGAAAGTCTGATGTAAAGATCCTGTTTTTCATAGGGAGATGTGGCAGGATCGTTCAAAAGTTCTTTCGCCAGCTCGATTTCTTTATACCAGCGGTTGTGATTGTGATACACATCCAGCAATTTGAATTTGACTGTTTTTACATCTTTCGGATCTTTGCCCGGCATGGCAAGATATTCCTCCCAGAGTTTGAAACTTGCTCCGGGTTTGAACTTATTGCCGCGGGGCAGCGTCATCAGATAGGTGTACATGGCAGAGGCTTTCTGTTCGGCGGTCGCCACCGGAGAAGATTTGAGCAATTCCGCAAATACCGAAGTATATTCTTTCACATTCAGTTTCCCCGCCAGAGAAAAACCTTTTTCATAGAGTGCCAGTTTCTGTTTTTCATCATTGGTCTTTTTCGAGGCTTCCAGAAGGAATCCCAGACGCTGCTGTATCGAATTTGCAGATTCCGCTTTCTGCAGCAGATCTTCATATTCTCCGGCAGATGCCGCAGGACATACTGCCAGCAACGCTGCCGAAACAAAGCACAAAGTAAGCAGGGTGCGTTTCATCATGTTCATATATTCCTTTCTTTACTGTATATCTCAATCCAGAGGTTTGCCGAGGACTTTCATCAGGCGGATGATGTGATGGGTGACTCCCGCACGGTAGGCATAAAGATCATTCGGAACGGGGAATTCCAGATCCCGGAACCAGGCAAGGGATTTACGCGCTTCCACGATCTTTGCCACATCGCCGCTTTCAAAACATTCATCTGCAAGCTGATGGAGGAGTGTGGCATAGCGGACATCGTCCTGTCCTTCGCGCATACCGCAGAAGGCGATGGTGTTGATGACCGGACCGTCTTTCACATCGATGATGAAACGGAAGGGACGGTAGGTGGTATCATAACCGAAACGATGGTTCCAGGTGTGGTATTTTCCGCTGTCATAGGCAAGGTTCCACCAGCCGTCATAATTGCTGCGGTACATTTTCAGACCGTGGGTGGAACGCATCAGGTGCGGGTTGTCCGGTCCGATGAACGGAGCCGCGTATGTGGTGATCGTTCCTTTCATATAATGCCACTTTTGAGCATTGATACGATCCACATAGGAGGCTGTGGTGTGATAGGTTTCATGGGACGGGTCGTTGCGGTAGTTGTCTTCCCAACCGGTGGTCATGGTGTTCATCCCTTCACGGAATGCCACATCCCGGTACATCATCATGGTACGCAGCGTACCGGCATCCTGTGCTTCGTCGATCCCGAAGAAATATGCCACATCCCGTCTGCCGAGGTGTTTATCCAGCAGCTCTCCGATCTTTTTGACGCGTTCGCAATAGGGACCGAAGTCCTTGTCAATACGTTCTTTTGTAGCAACTTCCGCAAAGGGGACCTGTTTTTCCCTTGCTTCCATGCCGTAACTGACAAACCCTGCACCGGCATTGATCAGCAGTACCGGCAAGCCCAGTTCTTTATGGATCGCCAGCGTCTTCAGGAAATGATCCATATTTTCCGGATTAATGGAGAAGGTCTGGGTGAAAATACTGTGTTTTTTCTGATTTATGATGTGTTTGCGCGTCCATTCCAACGCTTTTTCTTCATCTTTGAACACCTCCGTCAGATTTCCGATCTGCTGACCGCTGGCAAGATACTGGGTGAAATTCTTTTTGCGGTCATACTGCGTCATGGGCAGCGGCAGTTCAAAAGGCAGCACTTTCATTGCAAGGGTCACATATCCGACTTCCTGACCGCCCACTTTCACGGACACTTTGCCGCGATAAATATCTGCTTTTGCCGTTTCCGGCGCACGGATATCCATCCAGAACTGGCGGTTTCTGCCGAAATCACAGGGACAGGGCAGGAGCTTGTCCGCATCCTGCACCGGTTCAAAAGCATATTCAAAAGAAGCCGCTTTCAGGGAACTGCCGGGGATACAGATATTACTGTATTGTGTTCCGCTGGGATAATCAAAACGCAGATAATTGATTTTGTTGCGTTCATCGATCCGCAGCAGATGCGGGTCGTTCAACAGCAGCGCGGGGTTATAGGAGCCGTGTCCGTTGAAATAAGAGTTCCAGCCGGGCTGATACCAAGCCTGCACAAACTTCATTTCCACTTCATCTTTGGAAATGGTGGCACCGGTTTTTTCGCCCTTCAGGTCGTGGACTTCAAATTCCAGATCCTTGATGTCATGATACGCATACACCATAAAAGATACAGAAGTATATTCCCCCTTCGCATTGATCGTCATCAATTCGTCGGTATGGACCGGTTTCGACGGGAATGTGATGGGCGTGTATTTTTCCGAACTGATCGCCCGGATCTGCATGAGTGCAAGAGGTGCATCTTTCATGGTGGATTTTTTATTGGCATTGATCGCCGGGATCAGCCATTCCGCCACGCGCAGACGCTTGAGGAATGAGCTGTATTCATCCATGGAAATGTTTTTCTGTGCAATGAATTTTTCCAGTTCCTTCGTCAGAGTCGTACACATGATTTCGGCTCCCCGCGCACCGCCGCACTCTGCCATGATCCGGTTGATTTTCGCACGGACCAAAGCTGCATTTTTATCCGTAAAATCCATCCGGAGGAACTGATCGGGATTGACCGCTTTATCCCACATCTGCAAATTGGCGATCGCACCTTTGAATCCGCCGATGGAATATTTGCCGGAGGCATTTTTGTGGAGCGGAGAAAACGCCCCCATACCATTGACATTTACAATGGGATAACCGTTCACATACAGGCGTTTGACTTTCTTTTCCAGACAATACACCACGGCGATATGGTTCCAGAGCCCTTCATTGATGCCGAATGTTGCACCCAATCCCAAATCCGGTGCCACAGACTTTACATTATATCTGGCGGAATCCATGCTCCCGATGGTGGTGTTCATCCCCACCGAATTGTTGGCATGAGTGACATCTGCATTGGGATCCATGATGCCGTCACAGCGGAACCAGAAGGAAAGGGAGTATTCAAATCCGTCAAATTTTTTTGCGACTTTGGAGGCATCCATTGTGGAGATCGCGCTTTTCAAACCGTCGAAGACCAATGCTTTACCGCCGAAGGGACCTTCACCGATCTTCATTGTTGCACCGGGAATGACTATTGCATTGCCCGTTTTGTCCTTGTAACCTTTTCCCGCTTCAGAAAATTCGGTAAAATCCACCAGCGGTTTATGATTTTCCAGCTTGATTTCGTTTTTCTTTTTTTCCTGTGTGTGAGCAACAGGAAATACCAGCGCGAAAGCAAGGATCGCAACGGAACAGCGCAGCATTTTCGATGAGAGTATTTTCATTAGCGGAATACCTTTCGATTTGTGATATTATTACTTATACAGCAGTATAATAAAGGCGAAAAAGACGATTGTCAAGTTTTTTTTCGATTTTTTTCGTAAAAAAACGGTTATTTTCCGATACAGAACCGTGAAAAGATCTCATCCAGCACATCCGGTGAAGCATTTTCACCTGTCACTGTTCCCAATGCCCGGATCCCCTCCCGGATCCGGACTGCCGCCAGTTCCCAGTCTTCCCGCCGGATCTCATCTTCCGAGGCGTCCAACTGTTCCAACGCGTTGCGCAGCAGAGCTTCATGCCGCTGTGCCACAGCAACATCGCTTTCCCGTTCGGAGATGTCCGCGCGGACGATCGCGGCAAGACTGTCAAAAAGTTCTTCCATGCCGTCGCCGGTCAGTACCGAGATTTTTATATGGTCTTCGGTTTCCGCAAGCTGCGGTTTTTTCTGATCGCTTTTGTTCCAGCAGAAAAGGATCTTTGCATGGCAATCCACTTCCTGCAATGTTTTCTGCATATCAGTCAACTGTTTCTTTTCATCTTCCGTGGGATCCAGCAGAGCAATGACCACTTCCGCAGATTTCAGCGATTCCCGGGATCTGCCGATCCCGAAATGTTCCACGGCATCGACGGCATCCTCCCGGAGTCCGGCGGTATCGGTCAGCAGAAATTGTATGCCCCGGATCGTGGCGGATTCCTCCACCGTGTCGCGGGTCGTTCCGGGAATATCGGTCACGATGGCGCGGTCATATCCTAAAATCCGGTTCAGCAGACTGGATTTCCCGGCATTGGGTGCCCCGGCGATCACCAGCCGCACGCCGTTGCGGATGATGGCTCCGGCGCGGCTGCCTGCAAGAAGATCCCGCAGGATATCCCGTGCCGGCTGCAGCAATGCGATCAATTCATCATGGGTGCGCCAATCCAGATCCTCCTCCGGAAAATCCATGCGGGATTCGATTTCCGCCAGCACATTCAGCAACGGGGACGCCGCTTCCCGGATCCGGTTGCCAAGATTGCCGGAAAGCTGTTTTTCCGCCAGATGCATCGCCGCTGCAGTCCGTGCCTGAATCAGATCCAGTACCGCTTCTGCCTGTGTCAAGTCCATTTTTCCGTTGAGAAATGCCCTGCGGGTGAATTCCCCCGGTTCCGCCATCCGCACGATCCCTGTGGCAAGGATCGCATTCAAAAGCCGTTCCGGAGCAAAACTGCCGCCGTGACACTGGAGTTCCACAATGTCTTCCCCCGTGTAGCTTTTCGGACCCGGCATGAATACCGCCATGCAGCTTTCACCATCGGGGGAAAGTGCGTGACCAAGCCGCATCCTGCGCGGAGTACAGTTCAGACTTTTTCCGTTGGAGAACCAGACTTTTTCCGCAGCTTCCGCAGCGCGCGGACCTGTGATCCGGACAATGGCAATGGCTCCGCCGGGCCCGCTGGAAATGGCGGCGGCAGTATCTTCGCTCAAATCGTACATCTTATTCATGGCACAACCTCAAGGATCTTACAGTTCAAAATAAAAAAATTGCAAAAAAATTCACGACCCTGCTTGACTAATCGTCAAAACACTGGTATATATAAAAGGTACGATAATATACAGCAGAATTGCGAAAATACAACAGCCGGAGGCAGATAACATCATGGCAATCGAGAGAAAAGAACTCAAAGATATCGCCACTACCACCCGTTCCGCGTTTCAGAAAGCGATGGGGGAAGTGCAGAAGGGAAACAGCGATTACGCATTGGAATTGTTGAAAGGGATCGTTCAGCGGAACCCGGGATTTGTGGATGCCCGTGCCGCATTGCGTGAAGCGGAAAAGATCCGCAGTAATAAAATGGGCGGACTCGGAAAATTCTTCGCCGGTCTGAAAAGCAGTAAATTCATCGTTCGCGCCAAAGCCAATGCCGCAAAGAATCCGGTCGGTGCCCTGGCGGAACTGGAAGAAGCTCTTGCATTGTATCTTTATGCGCCCACCGTGCTGAATACACTGGCAGATGTCGCCAAAAACGGCGGTGCGAATTTTATTGCCATCGAAGCATTGGAGATCATCAACGAACTCGATCCCAAAAATGAAGCAAACCTGAATAAACTCTGCGAACTTTACGAAAAAGAAAAAGACGGCAACAATGTGCTGATCATCCGTCAGAAACTGGCAGGTCTGCATCCGGACAATCTGGAACTTCAGGCAAAAGTCCGCGAAGCCGCCGCCCTCGCCACCATGTCCACTACCGCATGGGGAAAAGAACAGAGTTCCGGAAAAGCGGACGACGATTCCAAGAAGGCAAGCACCACCCAGGGCGACAAGATCGTCCGTGCGGAAGAAGATATCCTTCAGGAGATCCATTCCTGCGAAGAATTGATCGCATCCGGTGCGCCGGAAGGGGAATCTGTGGATATGCGCCGCAAACTGGCGGAATTCTATTTCCGTCTGGAACGCTACGAAGATGCGATCGATACCTACGAGTGGATCGTTAATAAAATGGGTACGCTTGACCCTGCCATCGATAAAGCAATCGAACGCTGCAATGTGGCGATCGGCAAACAGAATATCGCTCATCTGGAAGCAAACGGCGCTCCGCAGGAAGAGATCGATGCGCAGAAACAGGCGATCTTCGATTACAGAATGGAACGCTATACCGACCGCGTGCAGAAGTATTCCAACGACCTGATGCTCCGTTACGAATTGGCGGAATTGTATTGGGAAGGCGGTATGGTGGACGAAGCTCTGGAACAGTTCCAGCTGGCACAGAAACAGCCGAAAATGCGTCTTTTCGCTATCGTTTATCTCGGCCGCTGTTTCTCTGAAAAAGGTCAGTACGATATGGCTGTGGAACAGTTCAACAAGGCTCTCGCCGATATGCTCGTTATGGATGTCAATAAACTGGATACTCTCTATTATCTGGGGTTGACCTATGAACGCATGGGCAAGAAGGCGGAAGCATTGGATTGCTTCAAGCAGATCTATTCTGCTGATGTGACATACCGTGATGTGAAACAGCGCGTGTCTGCGGATTACGCCGGCTGATCCACGCGTCTGAAATAAGAAAAATTCAAAGCAGCCGGTCAGAATATGATCGGCTGCTTTTCTTTATTACGATATTACGATATTACGATCCTGTAAGGAGATTTTTGTTGTATGGATACTCATATTCTGGAGATCGGGAAACTGGCTTTGAAATTCTTTTTCCTGCTGACACCGTTTTTTGTTCTTTCCATGTTCCTGACCATGACGGAGGAACTGACCCCGCAGAAACGCAGACGCCTTGCGGACAAAGTGGCTTTTTCCGCACTGGTCATTTGTCTGGTACTGCTCTTTTTCGGAAAATGGATCTTTTCCATTTTCGGGATCACGCTGGATGCTTTCCGGATCGGCGGCGGTGCATTGCTGTTCCTTTCCGCTGTCACTCTGGTGAACGGGGCGGCGGATAAAAAAAGAAGCGAAGCGCAAAATCCCGATTCCGATATTTCCGTGGTTCCGCTGGCGATCCCTGTGACTGTGGGACCTGCCACCACCGGTGCGCTGATGATCATTGGTGCGGAAGTTTCCTCCGGCACCGAACTGCTGGTGAACAGTATCGGTTTGCTGATCGCACTGCTGATCGTCTGGGCATTTTTGCGTTGTGCCAATCTGCTGGAGAAACTTCTGAAACACCGCGGGATCGTTATTTTGAGTAAACTCACGGGACTGGTGCTTGCCGCGCTTGCCGCCGAAATGATCTTTACCGGTATCAAAAATTTTATGGGAAAGGTGTGAATCGGTTATGGACTGGAAAAAATTTTTTACGCCGCATGAAAACTGGAAACGGGAACTGATCATCTTTTTTGCCGGGCTGATCTCCGGCGCAGTGATCCTGTTCGCAGGAATGATCCTTTATCTCCGCTTTCATCTTGTGGAGGAATACACTTCCAGCCGGGTCTTTGAGGAGGCGGCTCTCGGATTGCCCGATACCGTCGCGGATTCTGTCCCTGAATGGTCCACGGCCTATGAACGCTGTTTCCTGCCGACTTTGCCCAATGGAAAACGCATCATCAGTTATAAACTCTGTAATCAGGCGTATGCTCATTCCATGCTGTCCGATCCGGATGACCGCCGTGCCGCCGCCGCCATTCCCTGTACCTTTGCCATCTTTGAACGGGAAGACGGGTCTGCCGGATTGGTCCGGTACAATACGCGTCTGCTGGGTTGGATCTTCGGCGGCGCACCGGGTGCGGTGTTCCGGGAGGCTGTCAGTGCGGATCAGGAAAAACTGATCCGGGATATGGCGTTTGAAAAGAAGTAAAAAAAACGCAAAACTTTTTCAGTATCATAAATTTGAGTTATTCTGACCTCTTTTGTTTTTTGAGGCGGTCTTTTTGTTTTTCCGGAAGAAAACACCGGGAAATGTCATTTTTGTTTATTATTCTTGTAACTGTTTGTATTTTAATTTGTTGTGCTGAAAAATCCTGAAAGTTGTTTTCCAAGACCCGCAACTGTCGCGCCGGAAGAAAAGGAAATGCTGTCCGGGCAGTCAAACGGCGTGTTGCAGATGGAAAAATGGCAGCTGATAAAAAAATCGTAAAAAACATACTGCTTTTTAGTTGTAATAAGTTTTGCATGGTGATGATTTTTGAAGGCAGACGCAATATGAAGAAAATCAAATAGTTTTGCGAAAAATAAATTATGATTTTTGTTTTGCGGAATTGTAAAATCCGCTTGAAATTCATTTTTTTACAATACGGAATGGCATTTTTTTGCCTTGCAAAAACGCGAAAGTGGTGTATATTATATACATACGATTCAAAAATGTTCTTTCAGATCAGTCAACGGAGATAAAGCGTTATCATGAGCGGCAGCAATACATTGGTTCGGGAATTTACGATCCGCAACAGCAACGGGATGCACATCCGTCCTGCGTCATTGTTTGTGCAGACCGCGATGCGCTTTCAATCCGATATCCAGGTGGAAAATCTGGATACGGCAGCCAGTTCCGATGGAAAAAGCGTCATGGGAATGTTGATGCTGGCGGCTCCGGTGGGAACGCGTCTGAAAGTGGTTGTGGCGGGGAATGATTGTCAGGAAGCAATGCTTGCTTTAGAAGATTTGGTGAACCGTGGATTTGACGAAGAGTGATATTGCTTCAACCATATTGAGATCAACGGCTAATACCGAAAAAAGAGAAGTTCTTTTTCATGGTATTCCCGCATCTCCGGGTATTGCGGTCGGCAAAGTCCGTCTTGCGGGAAAAAGCAATAATATTGCCGCGTTGATCCAGACGGAAGAACACATTGCCACCAAAGATGTGGAAGCGGAACAGGAGCGTTTCCGGAATGCTGTGGAGCGGACTTATCGCGATATCCAGACCATGCGCGATCAGCTCAAAGACGATTTTTCCGAACAGGAATTGCAGATCTTTGATGCCCATTTGCTCATCGCGGGCGACAAAATGCTTTTGAATGAGGTCAACCGCCTCATTTCCACCGAGTTGATGACGGCGTCCAATGCATTTTTGCAGACGATCCAGCGGTATATTTCCGCGATCTCCAGTATGCCCGATCAGTATATCAGCGAACGGGCAGCCGATATTCAGGATGTCGCCGGCAGGATCCTTGACCATCTTGCAGGAGATGACCGGGATCATGCTTCCGAACTGACGGAACCGGTGGTCATCATCGCCAAGGATCTGACGCCTTCGGACACCGCCACGCTTGACCGTTCCAAAGTGCTGGGCTTTGCCATTGAAACGGGCAGCCCCACATCCCATACCGCGATCCTGGCGCGTTCCATGAAGATCCCCGCGATCGTGGGAATGAATCATATCGTGGAGCGTCTTTCCGATGGCGACCGGATCATTATTGACGGCTATATCGGCATGGCGATCATTCATCCCAATGAGGAAACGGTTGCTTTTTATGAGGAAAAACTCGCTCATAAAGAACAGCTTATCGCAGAATTGCAAAATCAGGAAAAAAGCCGTGCGGAAACCACAGACGGCTACGGGATCCATTTGTGTGCCAATGTGGAAGGCATCAGCGGGATCGATGCCGTTTCCCGCAGCGGTGTGGATGGGATCGGGCTTTTCCGTACCGAATTCCTGTTCCTCAATAAATCTGTTTTTCCCGATGAGGAGACCCAGTTTGCCGTTTACCGGGAACTGGCGGAAAAAATGCAGAACAAGCCCGTGATCATCCGGACGCTGGATGTGGGGGGCGATAAACTGGATGCGGTGCTTTCCCAGCCTCACGAACCCAATCCCTTCCTCGGGATGCGGGCGATCCGGCTGTGTCTGAACCGCCCTGAACTGATGCGTACCCAGTTGCGCGCGCTCCTGCGTGCCAGCGCATACGGGAATGTGAAGATCCTGTTCCCCATGATCTCCAGTATGCAGGAATTGGACGAATTGCTGGATGTGCTGGAAACAGTGAAAGAGGAATTGACTGCAAAAAATCTGCCCTTCGATCCGAAGATCGAAGTGGGGGTGATGATCGAGATCCCTTCCGCCGCATTGATCGCAGACCGGCTGGCGCGGAAAGTGGATTTCTTCTCCATCGGGACGAACGATCTGGTTCAGTACACCCTTGCGGTGGACCGCACCAACGAAAAAGTGGCATATCTCTACAATCCCATGCACCCCGCAGTGGTGGAATTGATGGCAATGGCGGCACGGGCGGCACACCGGAATCATATCAGTATCGGCTGCTGCGGTGAGCTGGCGGGGGATCCTCTTTATACACCGCTGCTGGTGGGATTGGGGATCCAGGAATTGAGTATGAGTCCCGCTTCGGTTCCCTTTGTGCGCAAGATCATCAGCAATCTTTCCATGAGTGAAGCGGAAGATTTTGTGAGAGAAGTATTGGAAAACGGAGATCCGAAAGCGGCTCTTGAAATGAGTCAGCAGTTGATCGCACGGATCGCTCCGGATGTGGCACAAGTCAATAAAGGATTCTAAACGAAAGGAATATGAAATATGGCAAATCCCCGTGTGACGATGGAAACAAGCAAAGGTTCCATCACGATTGAACTCTTTGAAAATGAAGCTCCTGTGACCGTTGCAAACTTTCTCGCCTATGTGGATGAAGGTTTTTATGACGGCTTGATCTTTCATCGCGTGATCCCCGGATTCATGATTCAGGGCGGCGGTCTGGATTTCGGGATGTCTCAGAAAAAAGGACATGCCCCCATCAAAAATGAAGCAGGAAACAAACTTTCCAACAAGACCGGCACCATCGCTATGGCGCGTACTGCTGTGGTGGACAGCGCGACCAGTCAGTTCTTCATCAATGTGGCTGATAACGATTTTCTGGATTTCCGCGCTCCGACTCCCTCCATGTTCGGCTATTGCGTCTTCGGACAAGTGACCGATGGTATGGATGTGGTCAAAGCGATCGAAGGTGTCCAGACCACCTCCCGTCGCGGTCATCAGGATGTGCCTGTTGACGAAGTGCAGATCATCAGCGTCAAACGCGCCTGACAGGAATCCGGCGCGCGGGCAGCGCGGCGACGGGTCCGGCAGAAGCCGGACCCATGCGCCGGTACAAAAAAAACGGCTTTTTCAGCCGTTTTTTTTTGTATCGGCGCATCAGCCCTGAAGTTGTGCGCTTTTGGCGCACCTTCAGGGCGTCGCCGCGTTGCCCGCGCTGTATGTTCACAGCCGTAATTTTTTCCATGCGTCCTGCAGGATGGCGGCGGTAGCCTTCCGTGTGGTTCTGATTTCCGGGGTGAACGCGGCGATGCGTGCTTCTTCCAGCAGCAGGAAGAAATTGTAAAGGTAAGGCAATTCCTCCAGCGGTTTTTCGGAATTGACGGCTGCCAGTTGGAATTTGTAGATATATTCGCTGATGGGGCTGCCTTTTTCGGCATCTTTGTTCAGATCGGACCGTGCGCGGTCGAGGCGGATCGCCAGGGATTTGAGATACCGTTTATATTGTGCCACGGCATCGGGAGTCTGTAAAAATCCTTTCCGGAACAGAAAATCCAGCTGTGATTGAGCGTCTTCAAAAGTTTCGGAATCTTCCCGGATCTGTTTCAGGGATCTTGCGGCGCGGCTGTATTCCTGATAAATATCTTCCAGCATCCGGATCGTTCCGGCGAGGGAGAGCGCGGCTTCGTCCCGCAATTTTTCCAGTTCGGCTTCAAAGGTTTGTCCTGACCGTATTTCCATAACATCGGTCTGCCATGCGTTGTCGATGGCATGATCCACGAGAGAATCTTTCCATTTCGGATCGTGGAGGAACAGGGAAAGCTGCATATCGTGAGGAAATTTCGGCATGGATCCGAGATGACGGATCATCTGTGGATATTTGAGCTTCACCAGACGGCGCAATCCGGCGGTATGGGCGGTCCTTGCTTCGTGTGCGTTGAGAAACATGGTCACGCCAACGCTGTTCTGACCTTCATCGCACAATGCGGGATACGCCCGTTTTTTTCCGTCGGGTGAAATCGCCAGATCCGGGGGCAGTGTGATCCCTTCCGGCCAGTCGGTGCAGCCTTCCGCGTGGAGTTTTTTATTTGGTTTCAACCGTGATCCGGTCCGTGCGGCATCCGGGACTTCATACAGAAAGTGCATGAATTTTCCATCTTCATCCACCACAGCGATCTTCATTTTCTGAAATTCCTGCGCTTCAAAGACATCGAAATCCGCTTTATCCAGCACCACGCCTCTTGTTTCTGCAATATGATCTGCAAGCGCGTCAATAAATCTTTGATCTGTAAAGAGTTCTCCGTTTTTTAATCGTGTGTGGAAATCTTCTGCAAGATCGCCGATCGGCATAATTTCCTTCCGGATATTTTTCGGAAGGCTCCGCAGCATGGGTTCCACTTTCCAGCGGAGTGCGCCGGGGACCATCCATTCTGTAAGATGCGGTTCCAGGAGCGTAAGTTTTGTTTCCGGCACGGTGACGATCAGACCGTCTTTCCGTTCGCCGGGTGCAAACGCATAACTCAAATGGAATTTCTGTCCGGATTGAATGATGAAATCGGGATAATCTTCCTCATATTTCAAATCGGCAGGATCATAGACCATATTTTTCCGATCCGGAGCGAAATCATCTTTTTTCTTTGAGGCAAAATAACTTTTCCGCACATCGTCTGCGGAACAGATCCGCCGCGGCAGGACGCGTTCAAAATGATGAAAGACCGCACCGGTATCCAGCAGTGATTCAGGACGGCGGAGCTTGATCTCCAACCTGCGTAATGCGTGATAATCTTTTTCAAAACGGGCGACCCACGCCACATCCGGCAAATGGAGTCTTCCCTGTGCAAGTGCTTCCCGGATAAAAACTTCTCGCGCTTTTGCCGGATCGATCTTCCCGTAATGACACCGTCTGCCCGGATGGATGAGCAGCTGACCCGCCATGACTTTTTCCCGTGCGGACACAAATCCGGTCGTTTCGTCCCACCGGATCGCATCATAAGTTTTTGTGCAGAGATGGGGTGCGGCTTTTTCCAGCCACATTCCTTCCACCACGGCATTGCATCGTGCATACGGACGGGTGGTCTCCACAATGGTGAAGGAGAGGATCCATTTTGCTGCACTTTTGGCTTTTGCCAGTGCTGAACCGGGGAAGACCTGATATTTTTTTCCGTTACGGTCGATATAACATTTTTTTTCGGGGTCGAACAAGCCCAGCTGACGGGGCAGGGCACTCATCAGGACTTTGTGGACGGTATCGGGATCGAAAGAGCGTTCTTCAAAAAGATCTGCGCTGGTGAGCGTGGGTGCAATGATTTCGGCAAGATCGTCCACCAGATTGCGCCATTCCCGCAGACGGCGGAAATTGAGATAATTTTTCTGTGCAAATTTCCGGAGTGCGGATTGGGAAGGCTGTTTGCCCATGGCGCGCCAGAGGATCAGCGCAGAAAGAAAATCCGAACCATCCGCATCGAACTGACGCTGTGCCGCATCTGCTTCTTTTGCGTGATCGAAAGGGCGTTCCTTCGGATCGGGCAGTGAAAGATAAGCGGCGATCACCAGCATTTCCGGCAGGACATTGTGCAGTTTTGCTTCCAGCAGCATTTTTCCCAGACGGGGACCCACGGGTAATTCCGCCAGAGCCCAACCGGTTTTTGTGAGACGGGATCTTTCATCGGTGGCACCGAGATCTTCCAGTGTGAGCCTGCCTTCCTTGATGAGTGCAAAACCCGGCGGATCCACAAAGGGGAAGGATTCGATTTCCGGCAGTTTCAGTGCTGCCATCTGGAGAATGACTCCGGCAAGACTGGAACGCTGGATCTCCGGAGCGGTGTAATCGTCGGTTTCCTCCAGCCTTTGTTCCGGATAAAGATGGATACAGACACCGGAGCGCAGACGCCCGCACCGCCCCCGCCGCTGCCGTGCGCTTGCTTTGGAAATGAATTCCACGCGTAATTCCTGGATCCCGCTGCGTGGATTGTACCGGCTGATCCTTGCCAGACCGGAATCAATCACAAAGCGGATCCCGGGAATGGTCAGAGATGTTTCCGCCACATTGGTGGCAAGGATGATCCGGCGGCCGGAGGATGATTTTTTGAAGATCCGGTTCTGTTCTGCGGCGGAAAGTCTGCCGAAAAGCGGCAGGATCTCTGTGTGTGCATAGTTTCTGCCTTCCAGCATATCGGCGGCGTCGCGGATCTCCCGTTCTCCGGGGAGAAAGACCAGCACATCGCCGGATCTATCGATTTCCGCAAGGGTTTCAGCCGCGCGTGCAATGGCTTCGGGGAGTTCCTCCTCCTCTTCCATTTCCTGATAAATGTCTTCAATGGGAAAGAGTTTTCCTTCCACTTCGATCACAGGTGCGCCGTTGAAAAATTCAGCGATCCTGCCGGATTCCAGTGTGGCGGAGGAAATGATGATCCGCAGATCCCGCCGTTTGGCAAGGATCAGTTTCAGATACCCCAAAAGAAAATCGATATTCAGACTGCGTTCGTGGACTTCGTCAAGGATGATGCAGTCGTACTGAAGAAGCATGGGATCGGATTTTGTTTCTGCCAGCAGGATACCGTCCGTCATAAATTTGACCACGGTGCAATCTGTGGTTTTATCATCGAACCGGACTTTGTAGCCCACTTCGTAGCCCGCATTGACGCCGGTCTCTGTGGCGAACCGGGCAGCCAATGCAGTCGCAGCCAGCCGTCGTGGCTGGGTACAGCCGATCCTGCCGGATCTTCCGAATCCTTCTGCGAGGGCGGCTTTCGGCAGCTGTGTGGTCTTTCCGGATCCGGTGGAACCGCAAACGATGACCACCTGATTTTCTTTCAATGCGGTGCGGATCTGCGGGATCTTTTCCGTGATGGGCAGATCGGGCGGAAAATCGCAAGTCAGTTTTTTTGCATGATATGCCAGAGAGCGTTTTGCGGCGGCGGAAAGTTTTTCCAGCAGAGCATCTTTTTTTGTTTCATCCGGGTGCGCAAGAAACGCGCGGTATTCGCCGGACAGCCGACCGCGTTCTGTAAGGCGTATTTTCCGCCAAAGTCCGGCAAGCTCCCGCCGGATCTGATCCTGTTCATTCTGTTTCATAATGCTGATAATATACACCACTATTGAAAAATTACCACAGCGGGTGTATATTATTACAGCAGAAAATCAATCATCTCAAGGAGGTTTGACTATGGCGGAAAATGTGATGCTTCTGGATATGCCGCTCCGCATGAATGAATGTGGTCCCGACGGCAAATTACGTTCTCATCTCTGGTTCGATTATCTTCAGCATATCGCTGCGATCCACGCGGAAAAACTGGGATTCGGGATGACTGCGATCAAGGAGAAAAATCTGATCTGGGTCCTCTCCCGCATCAAAGTGGTGATGAACGATTCCCCGATGTACGACGATGTGATCCGTCTGGAATCTTATCACAACGGCTACGAAAAACTTTTTGCAAAACGCCAGTTCATCGTCCGTTCCGCAAAAACCGGAAAGGAATTCGGCTATGCCTCCAGTTTCTGGCTGACTTTGCAGCTGCCCTCCCTGCGGCCCTGTCCCCCCGCGAAACTGCTGGATATGGATCCGGAAGACAATCTGGAGAAGACCGAATTTTTTTCCATGCTGGATAAACTTGTGCCGGAAGGTGAGACCGGTACGGAGATGCTTCATCATGTGAATTGTTCTCATATCGATTTGAACGAGCATCTGAACAATACTTATTACAGCGAATATGCTCTCGACTGGATCTCGGAAAAATTGGGAAAACTGATCCGCTTTCAGGAAATTCAGGTCAATTACAACCGCGCCATGATGCTTGGTGAAGATCTGATCGTGAGCGGGGCGATCCTTCCGGACAACCGTTTTTATGTGGAAGGCACCGACCGCGCCAGCGGGAAAAATTCATTTCAGGCAAGCGGTATTTATGCGGAGTTGAACTGACGATGAAAAAATTTCAGCAGATATTTCACATCGATATGAATTTTCTGATGATGCGGCACGATCTTTTCAAACCGTATCTGGAAAAGATCACTGCCATGGGATACAATGCTGTTCTGTGGGAGGTGGAAGACAAGATCCAATGGGAGACCTGCCCTGAGTGTGTTCACCCCGAAGCATTTACAAAAGAAGAATTTGCGGAGATCCTTTCTTATTCCCGGTCGTTGGGATTGGAGCCGATCCCTCTGCTTCAGACACTCGGACACGGCGAATATGTGATGTGTCATGAAGAATACGCTCATCTGCGGGAAGTGGCGGAATATTCCGACTGCTATTGCGTGAGCAAACCCGGCGTGAGCAATCTGCTGAAAAGCTGGATCAGCGAATATCTGGATTTGTTCGGCGATATTTCTGAATTTCATCTCGGCGGCGACGAAGCATACAGTTTCGGTCAATGTCCCGTATGCGCGGAGGAGATCCGCAAACACGATACCCTTTCCCTTGCCATGGCGCATTACGCCTTGATCACGGAAGAACTGATCCGCGCCGGAGTCCGTCCGAATATCTGGTTTGATATGCTGATCCATCATCCGGAGGAAGTGAAATCACATCTGGTGCTGCTGAAACGCTTCCGGATCTGGGATTGGCATTACAACCGCACCTTTGAAAATCCCTGTACGGAAACACTGGATATGCTGCAGAATAAATTTGCGCTGGATGTGATCCCCTGTTCCGCAGCCCGTGCGTGGGGTGACCGCGTGGGGTGTCCGGCAGCGCACCGTGCAGAAAATGCGGCAGTCACGGCAAAGCTCGCAGCGGAGCGCGGCTTGAGCGGATATTGCACCACCAGCTGGTCGGTGCGTCTGGTGGATCCTTTTCTTCAGACTCATATCATGGCTGCGGCTCCGCGGATGGCGGCAGAACCGCAGGGCGATTTCAAGGAGATCCTGAAACAGAGTGTGTGTCAGCAGTACGGTGTTTCCGATGCGGAAAAATTGATTGCCGCTGCGAATCTCTGCACAATTGCGTTTCCTCTTTCTGCTGTGCATGAACTCGGGATCTGCTGGGACCGTACAAAAACGCATACACCGGTCCGGCATGGCTGGCTGAAAGATTCTCTGATGCAGAAACAGGATGTCTGGAGTGATTTCGATTTTGCGGCGGCAGAGGCGGATCTTGACCGTGCGGAACAGCTTATGAAAGAATGTAATGCTCCGGAAATCTGGCTGGATGCCGTTTCCTTTCAGAAAGACCTGCTTGATCTTTCCCGTGCAGTGCTTCACAGTGATCCCGCAGGGAAGGAAAAACTGAAAAAAGTCCGGCAGGCAACGCGGCTCCGTTATCAGGTATGGCAGGAAAAACTTTCTGCTGAAAGCTGCGTCAATACTCTTTTCAGTGCGCTGGAAGACCTGTTTTCGGAATAAAAAAGTGCGGGGATCCGTAACATAAGCCGGATTCTGTGACCGCTTGCGCGGCGGCGACCATCTTTCTACGCGACCAGAACCCGGGATTCAAATGTTGCGGGCAGCAACTCATCCCCTATTTGGTCTTGCTCCGGAAGGGGCTTGCCAAGCGGCAGTGATCACTCACATGCCCGGTGGTCTCTTACACCGCCATTTCAACCTTACCGGATCGCTCCGGCGGTATATTTTCTGTTGCGCTTTCCTTCCCGGAAAATTTCTTTCCGGCATCCTTCGCAAGAAGGACTTCCTGCCCTGTGGAGTCCGGACTTTCCTCACCGTTACCGGCGCGGCCGCCGTCACGGATCCCCGCATTATTAAAATACATGCAAAAGTAAAAAAATCAAGAGAGAAGCGGGATTTATTCTTGATATTGCGTTGGATGTATGATATATTTTTTCCTGCGATTCAGCACTTTTGAAGATTTTTGAAATTATCATTCACGTCAACAATATGAACAATGGAGATTTTTTTATGAACGACGGTATCATCCTGTGGGAGGCTCATCGCGGCGGAGGCGGCGGTTTTGAAATGCCGGAAAGCTGTCACCTTTCTTTTGAATACGGCTGGCTGCTGGGCGGGCGTCCGGAGGCGGATGTGAATATGACGAAAGATGGCGTAATCGTGTCGCTCCATGATCCCACTCTTGACCGTGTGGTGCGTGATCTTCCGGAGGAATTCAAAGGCGTTCCCATCAATGAACTGACCTATGAACAGGTGCGTTCCTGCGATGTGGGCTGGGAGGAATATCCTTCTCAGCATATCCCGAAGATGTCGGAACTGCTGGAAGTGCTGCGTAATGATAAAAGCCGGAATATGATCATCGACTACAAACGCGTGGAACTGGAACTGCTGGCTCAAATGATCCGGGAATACGGTGTGGGCAGTCAGATCACCTTTGCGTTCCGCGACCGTGAAGTTTGCCGTGCCATGAAACGCCTTGTGCCGGAGATCCGTACAAAAAACTGGCTGGGCGGTTCTGCTCAAAACATTATGGATCAGTTTGAAGTGCTGAAGCAGGAAGATTTTGCGGGCATCACGGAAGTTCAGCTCCATTTGAACGATGTGGCGGAAGAAGACCGCAAAGACGGATGGCGGTATGCCCTCACACCGGATTTTATCCGCTATGCTCTCGCTGTCACAAAAGAAAAAGATGTGCTGCTTCAGACATTGCCGTGGCAGTTTGAACGGGAAGATCTTGTGAAGATCCTGGATCTGGGTGTGCGTTCTTTTGCAGTGGATTTCCCCAATAAATTCACCAAGATCTGCGCGGAATATTTTTCTGCGGCGCGTTACTGCTGAAAAAGTTTCCGGAACGCTGTCGGCAGCGCATAGATCTCCTGAAGATCCTTGTACGGCACAGGGATCCAGTCCTGCGGCAGCGTGGCAGTTTCAACACGGATCTGCCACGGTGTCATGTGCCATTCGATATGGGTGAAAATGTGTTTCCGCATTGATTTCTTCTGCAGCTCGTGAACGGTCATACCGAGGGATTCAAGATATGTGCGGACGCTCGTTTCGTCCCCTTCGCCTTCCGCGTTCGGGAATTCCCACAATCCGGCAAGGAGTCCGTTTTCCGGGCGTTGATGCAGCACGATGTGTGAGCCGTCATCCATCAGAAACACATTCAATTTGACGATTTTCCGTGCAGGCTTGATCTTTTTCGCGGGAAAATCCCCGATCCTGTTGTGTTTCGCGGCAAAACAGAGGTCTTTCCACGGACACTTTCCGCACAATGGCGCACCGTTCGGCAGACAGACTGTCGCCCCGAGTTCCATCAGACTCTGTGTCAGATCACTGCATCGTTTGTTCCCTTCTGCCGGATAGATCTTTTTCAGAGCTTCCGCAAACACTTTTCTTTCCCTGTTTTCCCCCACGGCACGGGAAAGGATCCGTTCCACATTGCCATCCACAGCCGGTTCCGGTTTGTAAAAAGCAATGCTGGCAATGGCTCCGGCAGTATAATCCCCGATCCCCGGCAATGACCGGATCTCCTCTGTTTCCCGGGGGAAAATTCCGCCGTATTTTTCCATGATGATCTTTGCGCCTTTTGCCATATTGCGGACGCGGCTGTAATAACCCAATCCCTGCCACAGTTTCATCAGCAGGGCTTCATCGGCGGCGGCAAGGGCGGCAACATCCGGCAGAACGGAAAGAAAATTTTTGTAATATTCCTTCACCGTTTCCACCCGGGTCTGCTGAAGCATGATCTCGGAAACCCATACTCCGTAGGGATCCGCCGGATCTTTACGCCACGGGAGAATGCGTTTTTCTTTATCGTACCACGCCAGAAGCGGATCTTTCAGTTTTGCCAGCTCCATATTTTTCATGCCTTTGCAAAGAGACATTTCAGATAATGGGATTCGTTGAATTTTGCCGGATGATCCACCGCGTGAAATGTCTTTTGAAAGACTTTCAGCGGACGCCCCGCAGATGCCGCAGCGGCACTCACCGTACTGAAGAGCGTTTCCGCATCCACTCTGCTGGAACAGGATGCAAAGACCAATGTCCCGTTTTTCCGCAGCACTTTCACTGCCGCTTTTGCCAGTCGCGCATAGGAATTGAGGGCACCCGGCACTTCGGCAGCGGATTTCGCGAAAGAGGGCGGATCCACCACAACAAGATCAAAGGATCTGCCTTCTTTTTTCAGGTTGGCAAAGACTTCAAAAGCATCGCCGGCGATCCCGTGATGAGGAATATTTTTCAAGTGGGGATTGAGGCTCCAGTTCTTATCGCACATGGCAATGGCGTGGGGATCCAGATCCACACTGGTGACGCTTTTGGCTCCGCCCGTTCCGGCATAAAGGGAAAATCCGCCGGAATAGGAAAATACATTCAGGCAATCGCAATTTGCGGCAAGGTCTTTCACCCGCATCCGATTATCCCGCTGATCCAGAAAGAAACCGGTCTTCTGTCCGCGGATCACATCCGCTTCAAAAGTGATCCCGTTCTCCCGGAATGTGGTGATCCCGTCAAAATCCGGATTTACGGCGCTGACGACCATGCCGTCGTGCAATCCGCAGAGTCCGTTCCGTTTCTGCAGTTCCCGGGAAAGTCGGATCACCAGAGTGTCGATCCCCGGCACGGACTGCGCCACA
Organism: Victivallales bacterium; assembly: GCA_045594005.1. Taxonomy (GTDB): domain Bacteria; phylum Verrucomicrobiota; class Lentisphaeria; order Victivallales; family UBA1829; genus SIG77. The sequence goes on along the minus strand of JAZNXT010000124.1, from coordinate 3,690 downwards.
GCTTCCGTGATCTGCCTCACCCACGGGAGCAGTGCGGCGGAATAGATTTTGCAGACCATGATATTGGCATATTTATCCGCCACAAATCCGGGGAATCCATCGGAATCCCCGTGGATCAGACGCCAGCCGTCGGTATCTGCGGGGATCTTTCCCGCGCGGAGCGCGGCGGCATTTGCGGCAAGGTGTGCAAAAAGTTCCGCACCCACAGGGGGGAGTTTGGAGGAATTGGAATAGACTTTCACCCGCACGGGGGAGGTCCTGTCGTAAAGTCCGGCGGCAAGAAATTTTTTATCCGGTCCGAAAAGTACGGCAATGTCGCCGTCTGCGGCATCCGCTGAAACGCGTTCAATGCTGTCATCGAAAAGCCACGGATGACCAGCCCGGATAAAGGGAACGGCTTTTTTCCGGACATATACGGGGACGCGTCTGCCTTCCGGGTCCGGCTGAAAAACAGGAAAGATCTGATCGTTTGAGTCCATTACATCTCCGTGCGGTGTGATTTTTGGAATAACATACCAAAAAAGCGGAAAAAATCAAGTCAAAGTGCCATTGAAACGAAAAAAAACCTTGACAAAACATAAAAGCGTGGCATATTTTTTCAAACTGAAAATACAATCAACTCAATTCAAGGAGAAAAAATCGTGAAAATCGGAATCATTGCAGACAGTTTGAAGAAGCCGCTTTTTGAAGCATTGGCACAGGCAAAAGAATTGGGCGCGGATGGCGTTCAGATCTATGCAAAAGGTGAAAACTGGGATCTCCTCGCTTTCAGCGATGCGGAGCTTACTGCCCTGCGGGACGAATGTAAAAAGATCGGCCTGGAAGTTTCCGCTGTCTGCGGCGACCTCGGCGGTCATGCGTTCCAGGAAAAAGAAGCGGATTCCCAGCGGATCGTTCAGACAAAACGGATCATGGATATTGCAAAATTCCTCGGTTCCTCCGTTGTGACCTGTCATATCGGCACCGTGCCGGAAGATCCGGCTCACGAACGCTTCCAGGTCATGAAAGAAGCCGTGGGCAATGTGGTGCGCTACGGTGAAAGTATCGGTGTGACTCTCGCAGTGGAAACCGGGCCGGAAACAGCAGTGACCCTGAAACGCTTTATTGATGCTGTCGGTTCCAAAGGACTGGGTGTGAACTATGACCCCGCCAACCTGAAAATGGTGCTGGATGAAGATGTGGTGAAAGGTGCCGGGATCCTCGGTCCGCACATTGTCCATACCCACGCAAAAGACGGCGTACATTATGCAAAATGCGATCCCTTCCGCGTTTACAATTCCTTTGCGGAAGGCGGATTTGAAGCATTGGTTGCGGAAACCGGGCAGCTTTTCGCGGAAGTCCCCCTGGGAGAAGGTCAGGTCCCCTGGGATGAATACCTTGCCGCACTCCGGGCGATCCCCTACGACGGTTATCTGACCATTGAACGGGAAGTGGGTGCCGACCCTGCAGCCGATATTGCCAAAGCCGTGGCATTCCTGCGGGAACGGATCTGATCACAGATACAGGGAGAGTTGCTTTTATGGCGAAGAAAAAATTGAAGATCGGTGTGATCGGGGCAGGAGCCATTGCGCAGGCTTGCCACATTCCCGGCTATATGGCTGCGGAAAACTGCATCCTTCAGGCTGTTGCCGATCCGGAGGAAAAATGTTTGAAGATGCTGGAGGAAAACGGCATGAACTTCAAGCATGTGTACCGCGATTACAAAGAAATGCTGGCGAACGAAAAACTGGATATGGTGTCCATCTGTGTTCCGAATAAATTTCACGCGGAATGTGCCCTTGCCGCACTGGAATCCGGTGCGGATATCCTGCTGGAAAAACCGCCCACATTGAAACTGGCGGATTCCAAAAAGATCAAAGCCGCGGCGGAACGCCTCGGCAAACGCGTCATGGTCGGCTTCTCCCACCGGTTCAACGATATGAATCAGGCGGCGAAAAAGGCTCTCGCAGAAGGTGTTATCGGCGATCCGTATATGATCCATGTGCGTTTTGCTCATACCGGACCGTTTCCCGGCTGGGCAAAAACCGACTGGTTTTACAATCCGGAGATCGCCGGAGGCGGAGCCCTGCTGGATATGGCAGTACACTCCTTTGATATCGCACAGTTCCTCATCGGCAAAATCACCGCAGTGACCGCAAAAGTGGCAACACTCCGCAAGAAGATCAAGGTGGATGACAATGTGGTGACGATCCTGGAATTCGGAAAAAAATGTATGGGTTATGTTGAATGCGGCTGGACCAGTCCCGCCGGATTCTGGGGAATCGATATCATGGGCGATAACGGACGCCTTGTTTGCGATTACGCACAGGGAAAAGTGATCGTGACCCGCGGTGTGGTTTCTCCGGACGGTACCAGCAATCAGGAGACCGTGGAATATTTTGTGAGTCAGACCGCCCAATGGGCAAATGAAATGGCATACGCCACAAAAACTGCTGCCGGGAAAGAAAATTTCTCACCGGATATCAACGACGGCATCAATACGCTGAAAGTGGTTCTTGCCGCATATAAATCCAGCGATACGGGCAGCCGTGTTGTAATCAAATAAACAGGACAGGAAAGGAATATTGAAATGAAAAAGAAAATCGGTTTTATCGACCTGCATATCGATGAATGGCACGCCAATAATTATCCCGGCTGGTTCCGTTCTCTGGAACGCTATAAAGATTTTGAATTGGGGTATGCCTGGGAGGAATCACCCAATCCCGATGGCAAAAATCTGGAAGAATGGTGCAAGGAATTCGGCATGATCCCCGCCGCAAGCATGGAAGAAGTCATCGAAAAATCCGATGCCCTCTGCGTGCTGGCTCCCTCCAATCCGGAAGCACATGAACGGCTTTCCACGCTCGCTTTGCAGTCCGGTAAACCCCTTTACATCGACAAAACATTTGCTCCCGACCGCGCCACCGCAGAAAAATTCTTTGCCATCGCAGAAAAATACGGCACACCTCTGATGAGCAGCTCCGCCCTGCGCTACGGTCAGGAATTGATCGATGCCATGAATACCACCTTCGCGGAAGATAAACCCTGCTTCGTTTCCACATTCGGCGGCGGCAGTACCTTTCAGGAATATTCCATCCACCAGATCGAAATGATCGTGGCGACAATGGGACTGGGCGCAAAAAGCGTCACCCGCGTGAATTGCAGCGGATGCAGTCATTTTCAGGTGGATTATGCCGATGGCGTCCGCGGTGCCGCTATGACTTACGGCAGTTTCGGTTTCTCTTCCGTGCTGAACGGAAAAAGCGGATCCGCATTCCTGCTTCAGGGAAGCCAAATGTTTGAAAATCTGCTGGACCGTATCCTGGAATTTTATACCACCGGGATCTCTCCCATCGACAAGGCAGAAACTATTGAAGTCGCCGCGATCCGCGAAGCCGCTCTGAAGGCGGATGCCGAACCCGGAAAGACTTTCGCCGTCTGAAGGGGGGGTGCATAGCACCCGTTTTTCGTGGCTTTTCAGCTGCGCATTGCTTGCTTAAAGCCTGCGGTAAATCTTCCCCTTTTTAACGAGTCAAAGCCGCCTTTTGCACAAATGTGCAAAAGGCGGCTTTGCGCATAAAAGTTTTTGAAAAAGGGTCCGGGGAAAAACTTTTTTCAAAAAGTTTTTCCCGGGGCTTTACTTGTTTTTTTACGATCCTGTAAAACTTACTTGAACAGAGCGTCTTTCAGATAAGCTGCGCGTTTTTCTTC
>JAZNXT010000123.1:0-2067 GCA_045594005.1 Victivallales bacterium | reverse complement strand
TGTTTCATAATATCCGCCGCCCCCGGAATCCGCAGAAAACGCGGAGCCTCTTCAAAGATGTAAAGTTTCCACGCTGTACGGGGAAGATTAACGATCTGGTTCCGTACCAGATTGCCGATAACCATACCGATCATTGCTTTGAAATTTTCCGAAGCATTTGCCATCTTGCCGATTTCAAAGTGGATCAGCCGTGCTGAAAGATCAATGTTGGTCACGCCGTCAAAAAGTCCGCCCCGCCCGGATTCCACCGTATATTGTGCCAGTCTTGTGGCAATGCGGTTGGTGTCCTCTCTACGATGAACCGGGTCTGGAGTGGAACGGATCATTTCGACGATCTGGGAGTGATACGGCATATCCTCCGGCTTCATGTAAGCGTAGGAAACATCCCGCAGAACAGCACTGTTTTCCACAATGTATTCTGTGATCTTTTCATTGGAAATAGCATGGAAGTAGTTGAATATCAACAGTTCTTCCGGATGTAATTCCGTTATATCCTTGCTCATCGCTTCTGAAAAATCCGTAAAACAATCCAGCAAAGTATTGCGTCCGGAGGGCTGACGGGGCAGCATCCATTCCATTGTCATAGCTTTGCGGGCAATATCACTGCGTAATGCGGTGTTTTTGTTCCACCATTCCTGCCAGGCGGCATCATAAATCCGTGTTACATAATGGGATATGATTGCCGTCCGGTCCTGAATGATTTCATCATCATTTGCCCTGCCGCACATACAGGTAAGAAAATTTGCAACAAAATCCATCTGACTGGCATTTAACGGGGCTCCGCAAGTATCAAAATAATTCAGAACCTGATTGTTATTGAGGTCGATTTCAATAAACTGTCCGCCGAAAATCCGTGTCAGCATCAGATAGGAGGCTCCTTCTTCAATGATGACAACTTTTTTGTAGAACCCGAAAGTTTGCAGCAATTCGCCCAGCGTATTAACTGATTTACCGGAACCGGATTGTCCGAAACTTGCCGCGTGTTGCGGTGTACCTCCGAAAAATCCGTTGAGGCAGACAATATTCCGGTGATCGCCATGAAACAAAGCCTGAAAATCATCTTCACACCCAAGAAATGTGCTGTTGAACGGAATCATCGCCGCAAAGGAACGGTGAAGCGTAAACAAAGGGTCCCATTTCTTGTAGTAGAGATTTCCCGGCAGAGTTTTCAGGAATTGAGCTTCCGTCTGCACTGTCAGGTCGAACAGCATAAAACTGCATTGCAGATTGGCGGCAACGATCCGGATCTTTTCGGTATCCTGCTGTAACTGCTCCAGATCCCGGTTCCAGATGTGAATGAGGTACTCCGCCTCAAACGGCACATCTTCTCCCGCCCCCATCCGGTAGATCATCTTGCCGAAGGCATCCACCTCCGAACGGTAGGCAATGGCACTTGGATCTGCTTCCAAATCCCGCTGGGCAGCCGCCTGACGGGCTTCAAGTTTTTCAATGGTTTTGACCTTATTCAATGGACGCATATTGACGGTTACGGAAAAGTTTCCGGCATCTCCATCAAGCATCACATTGCCGTAAAAAGGTGTAAGATCAAAGGAAGGAAGTTGTTTTAAGGTCAGAATGTTGTGATACATCCCATCCCCATACATCCCATAGCCCCGATCCGTAACGGTTTGACTGTTGCGGTCAATGCCGGAGTGATCCACAGCTGAATATTCATTCTGATAGATTTCGGCAAAGTTGGGAGTAAAGAGTTTCTCAAAGTCCACGGCATCCGGGGTGATGGATTTGTTGACTGATGAAAAAAACTCTTCAAAAAGTTCCAATGCCGTCAGTTTTTCCACCGGAAAGGTGAAAGCACTTTTCAGTAGCAGGAACTCGGATTCAAAACAGCTCGTTACTTTCTCCGCAAAAGCATTCATCGCTTTTTCTGAATTCACATCCAATGCACCGGAAATAAATTCTTTTGCAGGTCTGGAAAGATACAAGGTCAGATATTCCCGCCGCAATTCGTGATTTTCCATCTCCTTTCTGAATTGTGCGGAAATGCGGTTTCTGAATTCTCTGGCAAAGGGTAAATCAGAAAAACGTTCAGTATCGGCATCATATTTA
>JAZNXT010000122.1:0-2935 GCA_045594005.1 Victivallales bacterium | reverse complement strand
TGGCAAGGCGATGATGAGGGAGCGGATTAAACATCCGTGACCGAATCAGCGTCCGCAGCAAAGGCGCAAAGATCCAAGCGAGAAAACGCGGGGTGCAAAGCACCCGTTTCTCGGGCGGCTCAACTGCGCTTCGCTTGTTTGCCGCCGGGCGCGGCAGGATTGCGGATGTAGTTCGGATTTTTGTGCGGAAGCTTTGAGGGAGTGGACTAATAGGTCCATGACCGAAAAGACCCGCAAGCAAAGGTCCGAAATAGCCCGCAAGACAACGCGCCCCCCATAGAAAAAGGAATGGTGCCGAAGGTGGGAGTCGAACCCACACGCCCGCGAGGGCGCCAGATTTTGAGTCTAGTGCGTCTGCCATTTCGCCACTTCGGCAATCTGTATATCTGTTACTATACCATAGTTACGGTAAAAATCAAGTCAAAAGCGGAAGAAAACGCATTTTTTTTCAATTTTTGCCGGTGGAACCTTTTGCTTTTTCGATCATTCCCGTGGTGGAATGTCCCGGAACAAAGGGGATAAAGGCAATTTCCGCGCCCGCTTTGAACAATGCAGCGCGTTCATCGCTATCCAATGTTTCCACCGTATAATCGCCGCCTTTTGCATAGGCATCCGGAGAAAGGGCTTCCAGTTCCCGGTGGCACCGTTTTCCATCGAAGACCACCACTGCATCCACAAAAGCCAGACACGCCAGCAGATAGGCGCGATCGTATTCGCAATTCACCGGACGGGTCGGACCTTTCAACTCCCGCACGGAGGCATCGGAATTGATCAGAACCACAAGGGCATCCCCTAATTTTGCCGCCTCCCGGAGATACTCCGCGTGTCCCCGGTGAAGCAGATCGAAACAGCCGTTTGTGATGGAGATCTTTTTTCCCGCGCGGCGCATTTCCTCCCGCCATTCGACGGCATCTTCCAATGTTTTGATCTTGCGTGCGGGATCGGCAGTTTTATCCATATCCATAAAATTCATATCCTTTTATTTTGTAACAGTTTCCGGATCCGGCACTGTGACCCGCGCCGGCATAAAGATCGTATCGACAATGGAAAAATCGGTGATCCCGAACACCCGGTTGAACGCCTCCTGCAGATTGGAAAGGTTCCTCCGTTCCAATGGATCCGTGATTTTTGTGGTCCCGGCGGTAAGATTTGCCGCACTCAAAAAGACATTGACCGCAGAAATATCCGGCACCGGATTGTAATGGATCTGAAGATACTCTTTTCCGGAACCGCCTGCAGAAGTCAGTGTAAAATCCTCTCCGGGGATCCGCAATATTTCCAGGAATTTTGCTCCGTAGGCATCGGATTGCGTCACGGGCGTATCATCTGCGGTAAACGCGATATTGCGGTTCCCGTATGCCCAGTGGGAAATATTCTGTGCATTTTCCCCGCCGAGTGTACCTTCGCGGGCGCGTTTATCCGCCTCCTCCCGGGCATCGATCACATTTTCCACATTCCCCATGGTCAGAGCAGAAATCAGGAAGAATCCCAGCAGGACCACCATCAGCGCAATCAGGCACACTGCCAGTTCCGCGAGTGCCTGACCGTTTTGTGTTTTTCTGCATTGTCTGATCCGGGAGAGTTTCATGTGCAGCTCCTTGCTTTCAATGGGTTCATTACATACTGATGAACAGATCTTTGGGGATAGCTCCGGAGCTTTCCGCTGCATCGTGATCTGTAAATTTCACTTTTGTACGCCAGTCGTCGCCGAAGATGCTCAATTCAGCGGGGAACACCAGATTTTTATCCTTGATTTCCTTGATGGAAGCGATCTCCATAGTACGATAGGGCTTTGCTCCGGCAGCGGGATCCGCACGAAACCATTCCACTTTGATGGGGAAACAATAATCCGTACTGACATACATCCGGGTGAACTCACCGGCATCGGTGGATTTCATCACCAGCGTCCGGCAATGAAAAATGGAAACGCGTGTTTGCGCTTCCTCCCGCACAAAATCCGTGTAGATAAAGCCCATAAGCAGATCCTGGGGAGAAAGACCGATCTTCCGCAATTTTGCCTGATCCTGTTCCAATGCCCTGCCCTTGTAAAGAACAGTTGATGCCGGGGGAATATCGTAGGTCTGGCTCACCAGATACACTTCTTCCTTCCCGTCGATGGCAAGTTCGCCCTGCACCCTGCCCCGCATAAAACGGATCCCCAGCCGGAGGGGTGCTTTAAGCGTACCGAATCCTTTACGGCGATGCTGTATTTCTCCGGAAAGTTTTGCCCAAACCTCACTGGCGGGCGGACGCCGCGTGATCTTGAGGAAATCCGCCACTGCCATTGTTTTGGGGTCGATCTTCTTTTCCGGTTCCGCTCCGGATACGGAACACAATACCGCACCGCAGCAGAAAAAGATCAGCGTCAGAAATGTTTTGAAAGATCTCATTTGCTCTTTTCCTTTTTGGTCTTTCCCGCCGTTTTTTTGCTTTCCGTCTTTTTTTCGGGATCGGCTTTTTTCCGGCGTGTGCGTTTCACGGGCTTTTCTTCCGGAACAGCAGGAGTTTCCGGAGCGGATTCGCCCTCATCCAACGGCAGCACGAATGTATAGATCTCATCATCCGCCGCTTTCAGTTTGTTCGGCTGGGAGGCGCGTGCCTGTTTGGGAATGGCGAACTTCAACACTTCGTCGATGTGAGAGACAAAATGGAAACGGATGGCGGATTTGACTTCATCCGGCACATCATGCAGATCTTTTTCGTTGTCGGCAGGCATGATAATATCGCTGATCCCCGCACGGAGAGCTGCAATGACTTTTTCTTTCACGCCGCCGATGGCTGTGACTTTCCCCCGGAGCGTGATCTCGCCCGTCATGGAAAGATGGGGACGCACCGGCTTTCCGGTAAGAAGGGACACAAGAGCGGTGGTCAAAGTCACACCCGCACTGGGACCATCCTTCGGCGTTGCGCCGTCCGGCACATGGATATGGAAATC
>JAZNXT010000121.1:0-10691 GCA_045594005.1 Victivallales bacterium | reverse complement strand
TGTACGGAGTTGTACGGAGTTGTACGGAGTTGTACGGAGTTGTACGGAGTTGTACGGAGGGCTGTCGATAAAATCCGTGAGTATTTTTCTCCGTACCCATCCGTATTCCTCCGCGGAGCCGCTCATTAGCTCTGCCCGTGGTAAACCCGGCTGAAGACTGAAGACTGAAGACTGGCGGCAAGTGAGCGCAGCGAAACTGAGCCGCCCAAGAAACGGGTGCTTTGCACCCCGCACCTTAGATAAGATCCTGCAGCAGACCGGCACAGGCGTCATTGATATCGCGCCAGGTGAGGTCGAAATTTCCGGTGTACCACGGATCTGCCACTTCGCGATCATTTCTTCCGGCATATTCTAAAAGCAGGTGCATTTTCTGTTCGGGATCGCCGCCGCAGATCCGGCTCATATTCCGGAGATTGGAGTGATCCATTGCCAGAAGCAGATCATAATATTCATAATCAGCGCGGGTCATTTTCCGTGCAGTTTTTCCGGAGCAGTCGATTCCTGCGGCGTTCAGCAGGCGTTTCACGGGGGGATAGACGCTGTTGCCTTCTTCTTCGCTGCTGACTGCGGCGGAGGCGATCTCGAAATTATCGGCGAGACCGTGTTTCCGTACCATATCCCTGAACACAAATTCAGCCATGGGGCTGCGGCAGATATTTCCGTGGCAGATAAAGAGGATACGCATCATGCTTTTTTATTCCTTTTCCAGATCAGAACACCGGCGATTGCCCAGATGATCACCATTACACAACTGATGAACCATACAGTTTTCCATCCAACAGTAAACACCAGAGTCAGTGCAAATGCGGTCCACAGACCGCCGCCCATGATCGGTTCATGGAGCAACTGCTTGTAACCGAATGCGGCAGGAGCTTCTGTTTTACTTTCGGGATCCACGGTGCGCAGCAGCAGCATACCGGTGGCAGTCACGCCCATGGATTGACCAAATTCCGCGATTGCCCGTTCAAACCAGGCATCCTTAAAGATTTTCGGAGCGACAAAAAGCACCATACATACATTCCAGACTGTGCCGCAAAGAATGATGATCAGCAGCGGCAGCCAGTTATCTGTAACTGCTTTAATGTTGATGGTAGCCACTGCTGCTACGACCAGATAATCCAGAGCCGTTCCGGAAAGCCGCTGCATTTGACCGTGATCGATCAGGTGATTGACTTTCAGTTTCTGTGCGATCTGCTGAATGATGATCCCGCCAATCATACACAATGGGAACAGGGGAAATCCTTTGAAGATCCGTACAGAGGCATCGGGGAAAAGGCAGATTTCCAGATATCGCAAGGCTTCCAGAAAACCGTATCCGATCAACACCGCGATCCCGATCAGAGCAATATGCCATGCAAGAGAGTCAATAGAATCGCAGAGAACGGTTTGACGACCGGCAGCCGGTTTTTGCTCATCCAGATGCAGCCCCAGCCGTTCGGCGATGCTGCGGTCACTGAATGTCCGGACGGAACTGATGATACCTTTATTCAAAGCCCAGTTCACCATAGCCATTCCCACGACGATCCCCAGAATCATTCCAGCAGTTGCCACAGTCACACCCAAAGCCACACCGTCTTCCCAACCGAAATCTTTGAAGGCTTCTGTCATGCCGCCGACAGTGCCGTGTCCGCCCTCAAATCCGATTTCCAGCAAGTTTCCGAATGCGGCAGGAATATCAAAAAAGCGGATCAATAGAAAACCGACGATCCCCAGACCCACCACATATTGTCCCCAGGCGAGCAGCTGCCCCAGACACAACTGCGGGAGAGCCGATTTTATCACCTGGGAAAATTTCGGAGTCACAGCTCCCAGAAAAAGAGCGGCAAAGATCACATTGATCAGAAAACCGGGAACCTTGCTGACACAGGATACCCATTCCGCAGGGATGTGCTGACGGAACACGCACAGAGTGATCAAGCCGATCAATCCTCCGACCACGGAGCTTGGCAGATACAGCCGTTGAAGCAGCGGGATCGCCAAACGCACCATTTTTCCCACGAACAAAAGGACTGTGAGAACACAAAAAAGAATCACTGCGGACATTATTTTTTTCTCCTGAATTGTTACGCCTGTTGAATAAATATCCGCATAATATATCTTCTCTGCAGGATTTTTCAAACATAAAAACGGACAAAATGTGAGATGTTTCCTGCCTGTTCTCTCTTGACAATGCTTATTTTTTCTGCTATATTTCCACACAACAAATACGCAATAATAAATCAAGGTGAATACAATGTCTGAAAAAATCCGTGTGATGAGCTACAATCTCCGTTCCGGTTACGGTATGAACGGAAAAAATTATGATCTTGCAGGAATCGTGAATGTACTCCGCAAATATCAGCCGGATATCACCGGTCTGCAGGAAGTCCGCATCCACAAAGATAAAGGCGAAGCCGGAAATATGGTGGCGGTCCTTGCTGCGGAAACAGGCATGAAATCCTTTTTCGGTCAGACGCTGGATCAACAGTATTTTACTTACGGGATCAGTGCGCTGGCAAAAGAAGGGGAACTTGCGGAAGTGATCCCGCTGCCCTGCCGTCCCACTGCGGAACCCCGGGTCGCCATCGTGGTGAAACAGCAGCGCGGGGAAAAGACTTTTTATCTGGTGAATACTCATCTTTCCTTTGAAGATGATCAGCAGGCGGAACGCGTGGATCAGATCCGCGCGATCCTTGATGTGATCGAAGCAAAAGGATACAAGCCCGCGATCTTTACAGGGGACTGGAATGCAAGACCTTCCGAACCCTGTGTTGAACTCCTGAAAAGTGCGTGGGCTTTTTCTGATCTGACGATCAATACATTTCCTGCCGATGAACCGCGTTGCAAGATCGATTATATCGCATGGTCGCCCGCAGATGCCTTTGAAATGGAAAAATATGAGGTGATCGACGAAAAAGAGGCATCGGATCATCTGCCCATTATGGCGGATCTGATTTTGAGGGGTGGCGAATGAAAAAAATTCTGATCCTGTGCATCGCCGCCGTGCTGTCCGCGTTATCATTTCTGAACGGACAGGAAAAAGCGCAGTTCGATAAAAATTTCCGGGAAGCCAAAGTCGGCAAACTGGAAGTCCATTATTATAATGCGCTGAACAAACCTTTTGAACTGAACGGTTTTCCGTGGCGCAGAGCCGATGGGGAATTGAACCGTCTGCCGGAAACCGCAAATAAAAAAAATATCAACGGATATGCCCGGTATGCCGCACCCCACACCAGCGGCGGTACTGTCCGGTTCCGTACGGATTCCCCGTATATGACGATCCGTGCATCCTACCGGGCGTTTTGTGATATGAACCACATGCCCCGCAGCGGCAGCGGCGGATTCGATCTGTATATGGTCGGCGATGACGGAAAGGAAGTCTATCTTTCTTCCGTGCGGCCGGGACCCCGGGGAAAGGATCTTGAGTTGCGTTTCAACAATGTTACCGGTGGAAAAGTCCGTGATTATACCGTTTATATGCCTCTTTACAGCGGCGTGACTGCAATGGAGATCGGCTTGAAACCCGGCTCAAAATTGCTGGAACCGCGTCCGCAGAAGATCACAAAGCCCATTGTGTTTTACGGATCCAGTATCACACATGGCGGCTGCGCATCCCGTCCGGCGAATTCCTATACCACAATGCTTTGCCGCGCTGTGGATGCTCCGCAGATCAATCTTGGCTTTTCCGGCGGCGCAAAGGGTGAAACGGTCATGGCGGAAGCTATTGCAAAGCTGGATATGGCTGTGTTCGTGTATGATTACGATTACAATGCCCCCAATGCTGCACATCTTTTGAAAACACATGAACCCTTCTTTCAGATCATCCGGAAAGCTCTACCGGATCTGCCGGTCATCATCCTTTCCCGCTGTTCACAAATGACCGATGAACGGCGTAATGCCGTAAAACGCACCTACGATAATGCCGTGAAGGCAGGCGATAAAAAAGTCTGGTTCATCGACGGCAGTGAATTGTTCGGCGATGCGGGTCAGAATCTTTGTACTGTGGATGGCTGCCACCCCAATGATCTTGGATTCTATATGATGTATCAGCGCGTCCTTCCTGTGCTGAAAGAAGCTCTTGAAAACAGCCCGGAACAAAAACGCGGATTCTGATCCCGGCTCTGGTGCTGGTGAAGTCTTCAGTCTTCAGTCTTCAGTCTTCAGTCTTCAGTCTTCAGTTGACAGTCTTGTTTTTTATAAGTCCTATAAGTCTTATAAGTCTTATGGTTTCAATATCTTAAGAGAATAATAGTGTAGCAGGGAGCCGCATCCCGCAGCGAAGCCAACTGATAACCGTCAACTGTCAACTGAAGTTATGCACCCATGATCATGCGGAGTGCGCGGGGGATTGCGTTGATCAGATCATCGGCGATGACTCCGCAGGGATAGCGCAGATCGGGTGAGAGATTACCCAGCATTTCCGGCGCGATCTCTCCGCACAGTCCGTGGAGGAATACACCCAGTTTTGCCGCATCTGCGAGCGGATACTGATTTGTCATCAATGCTCCGGTGATCCCGGAAAGGACATCGCCGCTTCCCGCAGTGGCAAGGGCGGGGGATCCGGAAAGATTGACGACCGGACGATCGATCGGGAAACAGGAAGTGCTGTACGGACCTTTCATCACGCAGACCGTTTCAAAACGGTGACTCAACGCCTCCGCTTTACCCATGGGGGAAAGTTTTTCAATATCTTTTTCTGCCGCCAGCAGGCGGTTCATTTCGCCGATATGCGGAGTCAATATCGCGTTCGGCAGATTTCTGATGGAGTTCTGTATTTTTGCCAGTGCGTTGAGCGCATCTGCATCCAGCAGGACCGGTTTTGTTTTGATCTGCTTCAGAAATCCCTGTAAAAAAGCGGCGGTCTGATCATTGCACATCATTCCCGGTCCGATCACAATGGCATCGGCTTTTTCCGCCAGTGCGACTGCCGCAGGAATACTTTTTTCGCAGAAACAGCCGCGTTCCGGATCCGCCTGCAATCTCCGCACGATCAATGCTTTCGGGACGGAACAGCAGATCTGTGTCTGTTCCGGCACTGCCACTGTGACCATCCCCGCACCCGTCCGCAATGCACTTTCTGCAGAAAGGAAAGGAGCGGAAGGATAATCCATACTGCCGCCGAGGATGAGGAGAGAGCCGCGTTTCTGTTTGTAGGTGTCATAATCATTTTTCCGGAAAAGTTTTCGTGCCGCTGTCAGATCGAAGATCCCGTAACCGCCGGATTCCAAAGTCATGATTTTTTCCGGGATCCCGATATCCAGCACGCGGATCTTTCCGCAGTATTTTGCGCTGCCGTCTGCAAAAAATCCGTTTTTCGGCGCGGCAAAAGTCAGTGTCTCCACGGCACAAACAGCACCATCCGGACCGATCCCGCGATCGGCACACATTCCGGATGGGATATCGATGGCGATCACAGGGCAGGGGGACTGGTTGATCGCTCCGATGAGAGATTTGACCGGTTCCCGCAGTCCGTTGGAAAGATCCGTTCCCGTGCCAAGAAGACAATCAATGATGATTGCATTTTCTTCCGTTTTGAAATCCGGCAGGGCGCGGACGATACGCTTTTTCAGGTCCTCCGGCATATTTTTGTATGCTTCAGCGGCATCGCCTTTGAGTTTTTCTACCGATACTGCGGCATGAAGCGTAACGGCATCGCAGCCGTATTGTTCCGCCAGCCTTGCCGCGATCACGAACCCATCGCCGCCGTTATTGCCGCTCCCGGTAAAAATGTGGAAAACGGGCGTGAAATGAGTCCTTTCTGCAAAATGGATGATCTCTGCGGCGGCGGCATTGCCCGCGCGTGTCATGAGTTCGATCCCGGTATAAAGTCCGGTCCGGATACATTCTGCATCCATGTGCCGGATCGCCTGTGCTGAATAAGCGAACATATTTTCTGTACTCCTGATTTCTTTGCGCTGTTCCTGAAAAATAGCACAGAATGACGAAAAAATCAATATTATTTGCGAAAAAAACAGAAAATGAGATTGTCAGAACGGCGAAACGGGTGTAAATTACCGCGTTGTCATTTATAGTAATAAAATATCCGGAGAAAGATCATGGCGATTTATGAAGAAAAGAAGATCGGGACAGGCACAGCGATCCTGCTGCTGTTGCTGCTGTTCCTTCTTTCCTATCCGCTGTGGCATCTCGGCGAACGGGAATTGATGTGGAGCGAAGGCAGATTTGCTGTCACTGCTTTGGAAACAGCCGGCTTCCCTCCGGTCTTTACTGCACATGGTCAGGCGTTGACCGATGTGCCGCCGCTCTTTCTTCTGTTGACAAAGGCTCTGACCTGTTCCGGAGTGTCTGCGGAGTTTGCATTACGCTTTTTTGCCGTCCTGCCGTATTTTCTTCTGACGGCACTTGTCTTTATCGTGTGCCGGAGAAACTGCGGATCCCAGGCGGCGTTTGCGGCTTCAGCAGTGATGTTTACCACCGTGATCGTCTTT
This sequence comes from Victivallales bacterium, assembly GCA_045594005.1. Classification (GTDB taxonomy): domain Bacteria; phylum Verrucomicrobiota; class Lentisphaeria; order Victivallales; family UBA1829; genus SIG77. Next base: position 4,263 of record JAZNXT010000121.1, on the reverse strand, counting down.
GAAAAATTGTGTGAGGGCTATCCTGCGGCATTGACCGCTTTGCTGTTATACGGCGGCTGGATGCTGTGGATCGAAATGGGAGTGAACCGCTCCCGGTGGAGTCTGGCATGGGCATGTATCGGCTTGTTCGGAGCATTGATTTTTTACAATGGCGGTATGACGGGGCTGATTTATTTTCTGGTGCCGCTGGCATTTCAAAGGCGACCTTTTACGATCTGGAACAAGCTCAAAAGACATCCCGGATTGTATGTGGGGCTGCTCATCCTTCTGCTGGTGATCCTGTTCCGGACTGTGCCGCAAATGGAACTTACCCACTTTCAGCCGATCCGGCAGGATGTGGATTTTTCAGGCAGTGATTATCTGAAAGACATCCTGCTTTTTCCGCTGGACACCTTTTTGCGGCTGATGCCCTGGTCTCTGTTCCTCTGGGCTCCTTTCTGTGCGGCTCTGGTGGCGATGGAGGAAAACCCGCTGTTCTGTAAATTTCACCGGATCCTGTTTCTGGTGCTGCTGCTGTTGATCTGGTTCAATCCGGGATCTTCCAGCCGTGATCTCTTGTATCTGATGCCGCTGATCGCCACGATGCTGGGCGCGCATTACCGGATCCTGATCCGCCGTTACGGTCACCGGATCACCCATCTGCTGACATTTTTTGCGTGGGGGATCTTGAGTTGTTCCCTGGCGGCGGGCGTGTATCTCTGGCTGCAATCGGACTGGAAAGAAAAACTTCTGAATGGCGTTGGCGATACCGTTCATTTTCTTATCGGCGGTGCCGCTGTGCGGTTCGTTATACCTGCTCAAACGGTAGAAGCGTGGCACGATGCTGTATTGGAAGAACTCAACGCTTTGATTTTTGAGCAACCCGATTTACTGCTTTACCGTTCCACGCTGGAAACGGTTGTTGCATTTATTTTGTGTGTGGCGGCATTGTTCCTGCTGCGGAAAAAAAGTGTGGTGTGGCTGCCCTATGCCATGTGTTTTACGGCATTGGCTCTCCTGTTCTGGAGTGTTCTGCATTTCCATGATGTTCAGGAACAGCCGAAACGGCAGTTCGCCATGGCTTTGCAGGAGATCTTCCGGGAAAAAACAGATGATGCACCGGTCTGTATCAATATCAAGGGACTTTATCCGGAAGGATATTATGCCGGCTTGCGTCTGACTTATGTGGAAACCGGCAGTGTGCTGCCCTCAGATGCGGAAACATTATATATGATCTCTGCTCCGCAGGTCCCGTGGGATACGGGGCGTAACTGGAGCAAAGTGAAGGAATTGGAATACCGGGCGACACGGATCTGTATTTACAAAGGACAACTTATCAGGAGTGAAGATGATGACGACGAATACGAAGATTGAACGGAAGCCGTTTCTGGCTGCCGCTACCAAAGAAGAACTTTATGATTTTATTGCTTCCATCGGGGAAAGCCGTTTCCGGGCAGATCAGATCTATGGCTGGATCACCAAAAAATGGATCTGTGATCCGGATGGGATGCTGAACCTTTCCGCCAAAGTCAAAGAGGCGTTGAAAGAACATTACATCACAAAAGGTGCCGTGCTGAAAGAAAAACAGGAATCCTCCGACGGATCCGGAAAATATCTGATCGAACTCTACGACGGCGAAAGCATTGAATGTGCCACGATCCCTGCCGAAGACGGCAGATTGACATTCTGCCTCAGCTCACAGGTGGGGTGCCCCGTGCAGTGTGCATTCTGCGTCAGCGGCGGCAACGGGCTTGTCCGGAATCTGGAGGCAGGGGAGATCATTGAAGAATTCCTGCTTCTTGCACGGCTGAACAAGACTTCCCCCGATAATATCGTGATGATGGGTGTAGGCGAACCGCTTTTGAATTACAACAATCTGGAAAAAGCACTGGATACCATTTGTGATCCTGCGGGGATCGGTGTGGCACAGCGGCGTATCACCATTTCCACCAGCGGCTGGTCCCCGGGGATCCGCAGCCTTGCAGCTCACGGAAAACAGTGGAATCTGGCTGTGAGTCTTCATGCTCCGGATGACAAAACAAGAGCATTGCTGATCCCCGATCCCTTCCGCCGGGACATCAAAGATATTCTCACTGCCTGCCGTCAGCACCGCGAAGCCACGGGCAGATTGCTCACCATTGAATATGTCCTGCTGGCAGGGATCAATGATTCACCCGAACAGGCACAGCGTTTTGCGCGGCTTGCCGGTGATGCCAAAGCAAAAGTCAATCTGATTCCTTATAACAAAGGACGCGGAGCATTTGAACGGCCCTCCCGGGAAGCGATCAAGCGTTTTGAAAATGCGTTGAAGACCATTCATATTCCTGTGACGACCCGTGTGGAAAAAGGATCCGATGCCAGTGCCGCATGCGGTCAGCTCCGTGCCAGTGCCCTGGATAAAAAAAGAAATCCGCCGAAAGGAGAAAAATAATGAAATATTTGATCGGTCTGTTTGTTTCTGCCGCCTGTATCCTTGCTGCCGGTTGCTTCAATCATTCTCCGCTGACGGATGAACAGAAGCAGATCCTCGGATCCGTCCGTACATGGGGTGTGAAGGGGGATTTTTCTGATGCGGAAAAACTCTGTTTTCATGATCCGGTGAATGGAAAAACGCCGTTGATCTATACGATCACAGACCGCCTGCCGGATAAATTCCGGCAGATCCTCGCACTTGAAGGCGCGGAAGAACTGCTGGAAATGAAAGACGATAACGGCATGACCGCCCTGCAATATGCCGCAGAAATGCCCGATAATACATATCTTAAAGCCCTGATCGCCGCAAAAGCAGATGTGAATACGCGTGACCGTTTCGGCAGAACTCCATTGATGAATGTGTGCCGTCTGGGGAATGTGGCTGCCTTTGATCTCCTGCTTTCTGCCGGAGCCGATCCCGAAGCACGGGATCAACAGGATCGTTCCATTGCCATGTTCGCCGCCGCCGCTTCGCGCAATTCCGTACAGCTCCTGAAAAAGATCCGTACCTTGGACAAAGAAAATGATGCCTGGATGGATTTCGGAGATAATGCACAGTGTCCGCTGACTTGCGCCATTGATGCGGGGAACCGGGAAGGGACGGATCTTCTGCTGGAAGCCACCTGTCCGCAGGACCTTTCTAAAGCCACCGATGCACAGAATGTTTATGCTCTCCTGGCTATGAAACATGCCGTCAAAGCCGGTAATATCCATCTGGCAAAAAATCTGATCCAGCGCAAACTGCCGCTGAACCGGGATCTTTCCATCGCTTATAAATCCCTGAAACGGGTGCAGCTGAAAAACTGGCACAGGACTTTTGCACGGGCAGGGATCATTTCCGACGGCAAACTGCCTTTGTCATGGGCTGCCGAAAAAGACGATGTGGAAATGATCAAGCTCCTTCTTGCCTCCGGAGCCGATCCCTACTGCAAAGATCATTACGGTGCGTATCCCATTGAATACACCCGCAAGCCGGGCGCGCATAATACGCTCAAACGCGCCATGCAGAAAGCCATCGGGAAGTGATATAAGCCATGGCATCGACTCTTTGCGCCGGTCAATATATCATCCTGCGCAAGATCCCGTTTCAGGAAAGCAGTCTGATCGTGGCGGGGATCTCGCCGGAGTTCGGGCGTGTGGATTTTCTGCTGAAAGGTGCGCGGAGCGTTCATAAACGCAAATTTCCGGAGGCGGAATTGTTCCGGGAATTTCAAGTTCAGTTCCGCGAACCGAAAAACGCGGATGGTCTTGCCAATCTGATCAGTGCGGATCTCTGCGGGATCCATGATGCCCTTTCGGAACAGCCCGAACATTATATCACGGCGTGTTCCTGTGCCGCATTTCTCCTGAAAAATACACGCCCCATGCTGGCGATCCCGGATTCCTACCGGGCATTTGTTGTTCTGCTGCAACGCCTTGCTGCAGAAAAAGAAACGGAACCCTGGTGCAGTCTGGCAAAGTTTGTTTTTCTCTACGAAAATGGATTTGTGCCAAAAGATGATGAGGCTGTTCACCGTGTTTTACAGTTTGCTCTGACTCCCCACACAAAATTGCCGGACGATCGTCGCGAATGGTGGGGCAAGTTTGAAAATTGGGTTGAGAATCTGATAGTGTGGCACAATCTCAAATAATTCTGGATCGGTGGCTCAACTGCGCTACGCTTGTTTGCCACTGGCTTTAAGCGAGCAATAGCGAAGCTGAAAAGCCCGAGAGAAGTGCGCTTTGCGCACCCGCGCATGAGAGGGGGATTTTTGTTTTGGGAGGACAGATGGGACGCCGGGGACAAAGGGGACAGATGGGACGCGGATGAGG
>JAZNXT010000120.1:0-6262 GCA_045594005.1 Victivallales bacterium | reverse complement strand
GCTCGTATTTATGAGATTCGAGCTTGCGAATGCGATTAACGAAAAAACATGAAGGAGATGAAAAATGGCTGACAAGAAAGAAATTTACGCAGACGGTATCGGACAGATCCATTTTGCCGGAGCTATGGTCCGGTTTGACTTTGTTACCCTGCAGCCCGGCGCTGACGGTGAAGCTCCCGTTCCCGAAAGCTCCATCCGCATCATCATGCCTCCTCAGGGCTTCCTCTCTGCTTTCAACAGCATGCAGCAGTTGATCGACAAACTTCTGGAAGCCGGCGTGCTTCAGAAGAACGAAAACGCGAAGTAATCCGTAATTTGAACCAACAGAAATAAACACCAATCAACCATTAACAGAAAGAACAAGGTGATTATCATGGCAAAAGAAATTTTCGCAGACGGTATCGGTCAGATCCACTTCGCAGGCGCAATGGTCCGTTTTGACTTCGTGACCCTCCAGCCGACTGAAGAAGGCAAAGCTCCCACTCCGGAATCCAACATCCGCATCATCATGCCTCCCCAGGGCTTCCTCTCCGCTTTCAACAGCATGCAGCAGCTGATCGACAAACTTCTGGAAGCCGGCGTGCTTCAGAAGAACGAAAACGCGAAGTAATTTGCGTCAGATCATTTTTCAGATCACAAAAAGCGGTTCCGGTTCGCCGGAGCCGCTTTTTTTTTATGTGCGTATATGAGGCGGAGCCCGCGACACGGCTCCGCTTTTTTTTTGCGCGTTTCCGCGCAAAAAAAAGCAGCCCGGCGAAGTTTTCGCCGGGCTGCTGCCGTGTCGCGTTGTGTTGTACCGTGATCAGCCGTTCAACCGTTCCTGAAACAGTTTGATCGCGGTTTGCGGATTGGCTTTGCCGCGGCTTTGTTTCATCAGCTGCCCCACGAAGAACTGGAGGACATTGGTCTTTCCGCCTTTATACTGTTCCACCTGTGCGGGATTTGCGGCGATGACGGCATCCACCATTTCCAGGATCGCGCCTTCATCGGAAACCTGTGCCAGCCCTTTTTCCTTCACGATATCGGCGGGCGTTTTTTCCGGTTCTTCAAACATGACTTCAAATACAGTTTTCGCAGCTTTCCCGGTGATGGCGTTTTTCTGGACGAGATTGACCAGTTCCGTGATATGAGCCGGTGCGATGGGGCAATCGGCAATGGTCAGACCTTTTTCACCCAGCACGCGGTTGAGTTCCGTAATGATCCAGTTTGCCACGGCTTTAGGGGCAACGGCATCTTTTGCGGCGGTTTCAAAATACGCCGCCAGTGCGCGGTCAAGCGTCAGAACATGTGCATCATATTCGGTCAGACCGTAATCATTGATATACCGCTGACGCATTGCTTCCGGGAGTTCCGGCAGAGTGGCGCGGATCGCTTCGATATCAGCATCGGTAAAGACGATCGGCAGAAGATCGGGTTCGGGGAAATAGCGGTAATCGTTGGCATTTTCCTTTGACCGCTGAACGCTGGATTCGCCCAGTTCATCATTCCAGCCGCGGGTTTCCTGATGGATGGTCTCGCCGGATTCCAGTGCCACGATCTGGCGTTTGATCTCGTAATTGATCGCACGGTGCGCGGCGCGGAAACTGTTGAGGTTTTTCACTTCCACCTTGGTGCCGAATTCTTTTTGACCGCGGGGACGGATGGAGATATTCACATCGCAGCGCATCTGTCCTTTTTCCATATCGCAATCGCTCACATCGGCATATTCCATAATTTGTTTGAGTGCGGTGAGATAGGCGTACGCTTCATCGGCTGACCGCATATCCGGCTCGGATACGATTTCCATAAGGGGCATTCCGGAGCGGTTGTAATCCAATCCGGTGCAGTTGCTGAAATGAGTCGATTTTCCGGGGTCTTCTTCCAGATGGATGCGGGTCAATCCGATATATTTATCTGCCAGCGGTTCGCCGGAGAAACCTTTTCCGAAAATATGGATCCTGCCGTTTTTGCAGATGGGCTGGTCGTATTGGGAGATCTGATACCCCTTGACCAGATCCGGATAAAAATAACTTTTACGGTCGAATTTGCACTTGTTCGCGATCTCGCAGGAACACATCAGCCCGGCAACGACGGCTTTGCGGATGGCTTCCGTATTGGGAACGGGCAGGGTTCCGGGGTGTCCCATGCAGACGGGACAGGTATTGGTATTCGGTTCGCCGCCATAAGTATTCGGGCAGTTGCAGAACATTTTCCGTTTTGTCCGGATCTGGACATGCACTTCCAATCCGATCACCGCTTCGTATGAAGTCGCCATTATCATCTCCTTAACTGAACTTACTTTTTCTATTAACGCTATAAAATAGCACAAAAAGTGAAATCTTCAACACCGCAACGGAAAAAAAGCACGATAATTTGATCCGGCATTGAAAAAACGGAAAAACGCGCTATATTATATGACAGCAAAATCAAAATGAAAGGATATGAAATATGCCGTTGGGAAATGTTTTTATGGCGTTGATGCTCATCGCATTCGGCGCAAGTTGGCCCGCTCAGATCATTAAAACCATCCGGGTGAAAAATCCCGTGGGGAAAAGTTTTATGTTCCAGGGACTGGTGATATCCGGTTACATCTGCGGTGTCATCGGGACTATCCTGAAGGAACAGGGACTCCATTGGCTGGTTTGGATCTATCTGCTGGATATCGCTCTGGTTTCTACCGACCTGATTCTTTCTCTTATTTATCTGAAACGCCTTCGCGCTAAAGCGTGAGGCGCGTCGTCTTGCGGGCTATTTCGGACCTTTGCTTGCGGGTCTTTTCGGTCATGGACCTTTAGTCCACTCCCTCAAAGCATTCCGCGCAAAAATCCGAACTACATCCGTAATACTTCCGCGCCCGGCGTGGGGGATATTATTTTTTTGAGGACAGATGGGACATTTGGGACAACAGGGACAGATGGGACGCGGATGAGGCGTAGTCGGCAGGATTTTTTTATTCGTTGAATCGAAGGGCGGAAGCCGCACCACGAAAGGCAATTTTAAATAAAGTTTGCCATTCGGTCAGCCTTTGTCTTATAAGTCCCGGAAGTCCTATAAGTCCCAGAAATGCGCCTGCGGCACCGCTTGAGCGTTCCAGTCGGAGAGGTGGCGTAGGCGGCAAATAAGCGTCAGCGCAGTTGAGCCGCCCGATCCAGAAAAGGCGGCAAGCGAGCGTCAGCGAAGCTGAGCCGCCCGATCCAAAAAAGTGTGCTTTGCACCCCGCCCGATCCAAAAAAATGCGCTTTTGCGCACTCACCAATAAAAAAACGGCGATGCACTTAAAAGTTTTTTGACTTTGTGCAGAAATTTTCTTGTAATTTGCGCGCGGGCGTGTTATAGTATTCAGTTAAAGCAAAAAATGTGTTTAACTTAAACGAAAGAGATACGAAAAATGAAAGCGAAAGAATTACGCGCAAAATTCATTGAATTTTTCAAAGAAAACGGTCATGCGGAAATCAAAAGTGCCCCGCTGATTCCGGATAACGACCCTACTGTGTTGTTCACTACCGCCGGTATGCATCCGCTGGTGCCTTATCTGCTGGGAGAAAAACACCCCCTCGGGACCCGTCTTACCGACTATCAGAAATGTATCCGTACCGGGGATATCGATGAAGTGGGCGATCCCGTGCATTTGACTTTCTTTGAAATGCTGGGCAACTGGTCGCTGGGAGATTATTTCAAGAAAGAATCCATTGCATTTTCCTATGAATTCCTGACCAGTGAACGCTGGTTGAATATTCCGCTGGAACGCCTTGCATTCACTGTGTTTGCCGGCGATGAAGACGCTCCCTTCGATGATGAAGCCTATCAGGAATGGATCAAGCACGGCGTCAGCGAAAAGCGCATTGCAAAACTGCCGAAAAAGGATAACTGGTGGGGACCCGCCGGTGAAACCGGTCCCTGCGGTCCCGATACGGAAATCTTCTATTGGACCGGACCCATGCCCACACCGGAAGTTTTTGAACCCTCCGACAAACGCTGGGTGGAAATCTGGAACAATGTGTTCATGCAGTATTTCAAGAATGCAGAAGGCAAGTTCGAGCCGCTGAAACAGCAGAATGTGGATACCGGGATGGGTGTGGAACGCGTCACCGCCATTCTTCAGGGCAAGGCAAGCTGCTACGATACGGAAATCTTTGCGCCTCTGTTTGCGAAACTGGATGAACTCCGCGGTCTTGCCGAAGCTCCGGCGGAACGCACCCGTTCCGAACGCATCATCGTGGAACATATCCGTGCCGCATCCTTCATCATGGCAGACGGTGTCACGCCGGGTAAAGTGGATCAGGCGTATGTGTTGCGCCGTCTGATCCGCCGTGCCATCCGCGAAGCGATGAAACTGGATCTGAAGACCCGTTTCACGGCTGTGATGGCACAGGTGGTGATCGATAATTACAAGGAAGTCTATCCGGAACTGGAACAGAATGCAGCACAGATCCTGGATGAATTTGAACATGAAGAAAAGCAGTTTGCATCCACGCTGGAACACGGTATCAAGGAATTTGAAAAACTCATTTCCCGTGTGCCGGAACATGTTCAGATCAAACGCGTTTCCGGTAAAAATGCGTTCTATCTCTACGAAACATACGGGTTCCCAATCGAACTGACTGTGGAAATGGCGCAGGAAAAAGGTTTTGAAGTGGATATGAAAGGCTATTACGAAGCCTTTGAAAAACATCAGGCTCTTTCCCGTCAGGGCGCGGAACAGAAATTCAAAGGCGGTCTTGCGGATCATTCCGAAGAAACGGCTCTGCTCCACACTGCCACCCACATGCTGCACAAAGCATTGCGGATCGTTCTCGGCGATCATGTGGCGCAGAAAGGTTCCAACATTACGGCGGAACGGTTGCGTTTTGACTTCTCCCATCCGGACAAGATGACGCCCGAACAGATCGCGGAAGTGGAAAAGATCGTGAATGAACAGATCGACCGCAAACTGGATGTGATCTGCGAGGAAATGACGCTGGAAGATGCCCGCAATTCCGGAGCCATCGGGCTTTTCGGTGATAAATACGGCGAACGCGTGAAAGTTTACAGTGTGGGTGATTTCTCCAAGGAGATTTGCGGCGGACCGCACGCACAGAACAGCAGCCAGCTTGGCAAATTCAAGATCCAGAAGGAAGAAAGTTCCAGCCGTGGCGTGCGCCGTATCAAAGCGGTGATCCATTACGGCGAAAACAAGTAAGAAAGGACCTGTATTATGGCAAATTCCGGCGAATTGCTCGTATCCAACCGGAACGGCGAATATATTATCAAAGTCAGCGGCAGAGCCACATTTGATTGCGCACCGCCACTGCGTGACCTGGCAAAAAATCTGGATCAGGAAAAATTTACGGCGATCCGGGTGGATCTGGCTGCCTGCGAATGGATGGACAGCACCTTTATGGGGGTCCTTGCCATGTTGGGACTCCGTGCCAAAAAGATCAATGCAGTTATGGAGATTTGTGCCGCAAGTGCGCAGAATGAAGAACTGCTTGCCGCGCTCGGCTTGAAAAAACTTTTTGTGTTCACGCAGAATACGATCGAAAATCCGGGCTGCGAAAGCTGTATCAAAGGCGGTTCCACGGAAATGGTTCAGGCAAAAGAAGGTGCGCAGACCGTGTTGGAAGCGCATCAGACTCTGATGGATGTGGACGATCAGAATGTGGCAAAATTTGAAAAAGTGGTCGATCTGGTCCAGATGGATATCGACCGCATGAACAACGACAGCGAGTAAAAACAATGGCTGAAGAAAATATGATCCGTATTGAATCGGACAGCATGGGCAGGATCGAAGTCCCTGCCGACCGCTATTGGGGCGCACAGACCCAGCGTTCGCTGAAACATTTTAATATCGGTGAGGAACGCATCCCGCTGGAAGTGATCCACGCTTTTGCCATCCTCAAAAAATCTGCGGCACAGGCAAATGCGCAGCTTGGCAAACTCAAACCGGAATTCGCCGAAGCCATTTGTTCCGTGTGCGATGAGATCAGCAGCGGAAAACTGGATGATCATTTCCCGTTGAAGGTGTGGATGACCGGAAGCGGAACACAAAGCAATATGAACGTGAACGAGGTGATCGCCAACCGCGCAGATGAAATGCTGGGCGGGGAACGCGGCTCCAAAAAGCCCATTCATCCCAACGATCATGTGAATATGAGCCAGTCTTCCAATGATACTTTCCCTGCGGCAATGCACATCGCCGCCGCCTGTTTCGTGAATGAAACGCTGCTGCCGGCTTTGGATATGATCCGCAGTGAACTGGCAAAGAAGGTGGAAGATTTCAAAGATATCTGCAAAATCGGCAGAA
>JAZNXT010000119.1:0-11292 GCA_045594005.1 Victivallales bacterium | reverse complement strand
TTGCGGGCAACACAGCTACTGCGGCAAACGGCGGCGCGGATCTCAACAGCAAGTCTGCGGAGATCTATCACTCCGTCTATGGCGAAGCACTCTACAACACCACCGACGGCACGCTGACAGCAGTCAACGCTACCGTGCTGACTGCAGATCAGCTTGCCACACTCTTTGTGAAGGATGCAGAAGGCAATATCGTTTATGAAAACGGTATCCCCACCATCGACAAGAACAGCGCGGCGGCGGCAAGCGGTACGCTGGTGGGCGATCTGGACGGTGCGTATTATTACCTCAGCAACGGCTATTGGGTGAATGTGTCCGACAGCACGGCAGCACAGATCCAGTTCAATGCAGAAGCAGCCAACTTCGGTCTGGGCGATACTGCCACGGTTTACACTGCCGACCAGCTCGGCAACAACCGTATCACCGTGACCGGTAATTATGCGGCAGGCGCAGCGGCGGTGAAAGAGGCGGCAAGTCTGGTGGTCAACACCACGCTGGATGTGGTGGATTCTTATGACGGCGTGACCAGTTTGCGCGAAGCGGTTGAGTATGCCAACAGCATTGACAAAGGCGGCTCCATCACCTTCAGTACGGATGTGGATTGGGAAACCGAAGGCAAGATCCTTGTTCTGACACAGGGCGAGATCGCGATCAGCAAGAGTATTTCCATTGACGGTACACTTCAATACAACGGCACCGATCAGGGAATGATCACCATCAAGGCACCGGTAACTTATGCAGAATATCTGGAAGATAACTCGCTCACAGCAAGTGATCACCGTCTGTTCAAAGCGACAGCGTCCCTGAAACTGAGCAATATGATCCTCCGCGGCGGCGCACCGGGTCTTGCATCCGATGTGCATAACAGCTCCGTCAATGGCGGTGCGATCAATACAGAATCGTCTCTGACGCTGAATAATGTAATGATCGCAGATTCCTATTCCGGCTATGACGGCGGGGCGATTTATTCCAGGCATTCGATCACGATCAACAATTCCACATTGATCAACAATACGGCTTACGGCAAATACTACGGCGGCGGTGCTATTGCAAATTACGGAGCATCTCCCATATATATTGCAAACAGCACCATCTACGGCAACAAAACGCTCTCTGAAACAGCCGATTGGGGTGCAGGTGCGATTTTCGCATACAGCGCGCCGATCACGATCATCAACAGTACGATCACCGGCAACCATACAGCGAAGGCTGCCAGCGGGGCGGTCGGGACCAGTCAATCCCGGAGCATTATCATATACGGGACGATCCTTACAGGCAATACCGGCGGCGGCGATTTCCATACAAGAGCAGCCATTGTTGATACAACGCCTACCCAGGAAAGCTATGTGAGTTTTGTCAATTCCGTGTACGGAGATATCCGTTCTTCTTCCACCCAAACCGTTGAATCCCACAACCGCAACAGCATTTTTGCAACAGCGGAAGAAGTTTTCGGCAGCAATACGGTATATGACCGTGGAGACGGGATCTATGTGATCGATCCCCTGCCCGGCGGTGCGGCGGCGGCAGGCGGTTTTGCACAGGCGGCAAGACTGCAATTTAATAACGAGCTTGCAGCGATCCCCGCTTACCTGGGCGAAGACGGCTGCTACTATCTGATCGAAAACAACTGTCTCCTGGGATATTCCATTTCATTGAAAAGCAACAGTCAGCGTGCCTGGTTCTATTACAACGGGACCGACTGGGTCAGTTATAGTGACGGCACGATTGTCAATGCAGAAAATGATACATACAACTGTACGAGGGGGAACCTCTGCAAGATCACGAAAGATGGTGCGGTAAAAATCTATCCGGAGATCACTCCGAATCAGAAAGTCAACGAAATCACACTTTCTACAGAGGAATTCTTTGCAAAGTCCACGATCTATGACAAGGATCAAAACGGGCGTACACGCCTGAATATGGTCGGAACCGCCTCCATCGGCGCGATCGCAGCAAAAGAAGTGGCAAGCCTGACAGTCAATACCACGCTGGATGTGGAGGATGCCTACGACGGCGTGACATCTCTGCGCGAAGCGATCGCCTTTGCTCAGAGCGGCAACGCGACCGCAGATGAAAATGGTGTCTATAACATCACCTTCACGGCATCTGATTTCTGGGACAACACGACCAATGCCATTATTCTGGACAATGCCATTGAAATCTCCGGCGGCACCGGCAAGATCGCGATTGACGGCTCACTCAGCACAGGCGATAAAGTGACGGTTCAGGTGAAAGACACGCTGGAATCGGCACTGGATATCTACGCGGCAACACAGGGCGGTAGCAATGCGGCAAGTCTCACAGCACAGGAACTGAATACAGCTCTCGGTGTGATCAAAGGCAATGCCTCTTATACTGTTTCCGATTACAGACTCTTTGAGATCTCCGGCGGCACGGTGGAAATGAGCAACATGGCTCTCCGCGGCGGTTCTCTTTCCAGCGGAAACGGCGGTACGGTGCTGATTTCCGCGAATGCGGCGGTGGTCTCCATGGACAACATGGATATTGCATTCTCTGCAACTTCGGGTTACGGCGGAGCGATCTTCAATGCCGGAAATCTGACGATCACGGATTCTGTGATCGATCACTCTGTCGGCAACAGAGGCGGCGGTATTCAGAACACCAACAACAGCAAACTGACGATCACGGATTCCGTAGTGAGCAACAACTCCGGCAACTTCGGTGCCGGTATCCGCAATGAACACGGCACATTGATCGTGGATGGATCCACGCTGACCGGCAACAATGGATCTGCCATCACCACCAACAATGCCAATGTCACGATCATGAACGCTCTGTTTACCAACAATCATTCCGGTACCGGAGCGGCGATCGAAACGAATTCCAGCATCACGATCATCAATACGACCATTACCGGCAACACCGCGAGCGGCGACGGCGGCGCGATCCGTTCCACCGGCGGCGACGGCACGATCGTCCGGATCATCAACTCCACGATCACGGGAAATACTGCGGCAAACGGCGGTGCGGTCTATGCGAACAACGGTACAGTGGTGCTGCTCAACAGCATTGTTGCAAACAACACTGCTACTGCGGCAAACGGCGGCGCGGATCTCAACAGCAAGTCTGCGGAGATCTATCACTCCGTCTATGGCGAAGCACTCTACAACACCACCGACGGCACGCTGACGGCAGTCAACGCCACCGTGCTGACCGCAGATCAGCTTGCCGCGCTTTTTGTCACCGATGCAGAGGGCAATATCGTTTATGAAAACGGTATCCCCACCATCGACAAGAACAGCGCGGCGGCGGCAAACGGTACGCTGGTGGCGAAATACGACGGCGCGTATTACTATCTCAACGGCACGGACAGCAAATGGTACAAAGCCGGAGAAGATACCACCGCATACGGCGACTTCAACAAGACTTCCGCAACATTCGGGCTGGTCATTGAAGGCGCAACGCTGACGGCTGAAAACTTCCTGACGGATGCACAGCCCGACGCGGAAGGCAACAGAGTTTCCCGCGTTTCCGGTATCAAGAGCGGCAAATTCTCTGCGGGTGCGTATTACATCTCCACCGTTTTCGGTTCTCTGGTGGTGAACAACCTTACCGACACCGTGGACGAAGACGAAAGCACCAACTCCCTGCGGGAAGCCATTGAATACGCTCTTGCCATCGGCGGCGGTGAGATCACCTTCAGTACCGAAGTGGATTGGAGCAGCACGGATCTGACGATCAAGCTCAACAGCACCTTGAACATCACGGAAGAACTCTCCGGCACGCTCTCCATCAACGGCTGGATCGATCTGAACAAAGACGGCAAAGTGGATGACAATGAACGCGTGATACTGGACGGCGGAAACACGGTGACGGTGGGAGAAGACGGCTATGTCACATCCTACGGAACGAAAGGAAAACGCATCTTCCTGGTCAAGGATACGAACACCTCGGATGCCACCGCATTTACCGGCACGTTCTCGCTGAACAATCTGATCCTGCAGAATGCGTACCATTCCAGCAAAACGGATTCGGATAAAGCCGGCGGTGCCATCTACCAGGCGGGCGGCTCCCTCCTTATGGCGAATTGCGATATCCTTTACAATGCCGCAGTGATCGGCAATAATATGGGCGGTGCAGCCATTTTCCTGAACGGTGTGAAGTTCAATATCAGCGACTCTCTGTTCCAGGGCAACGGCTTCACATCCACCACCACCTACGCGGCGGGCGGTGCCTTGTATGTCAATGGCTGCAAGGATGTGAACAACACGATCACCAACACCGACTTCATCCGCAATACTGCCACAGCCAACGGCGGCAGCGGCGTGGGTGCAGCGGCGATCGCGGTCAAAGGCGCGTCAGTGGTCACGATCAACGGCGGTGAATTCTCCGGCAACAAGGCGATCCGCGTGGCAGGCAAAAACTACGGCGGTCATGCCGGTGCCATTTATGCAAACGGTTCCGGGACAAAACTGACCATCAAGGATTCAACCTTCACGAACAACTCTGCCGATTACAACGGCGGTGCTGTCATGATGGAAAGCGGGACCATTCTTAATGTCAGCAATACCACCTTCACCGGCAATACTGCAACGAATGGCAGCGGCGGTGCGATCTATCAGACTGCCGGCACCTCCACGATCACGGATTGTTACTTCACGGAAAACAGCGGGGTGAACGGCGGTGCGGTCTATCAGACTTCCGGCAGTGTCATCACCGTCAAAAACAGCTCATTCACCTACAATAAAGCAACCGGTGAAAACGGTGTTGGCGGTGCGCTCCACCTTGCCAACGCCAACGGCGACAACCCCAACGAAGACCGCAAGGAAGGCAACGATGAAGACGGCGCATGGGTCGCCAACTCCACGTTCTACGGGAACAGCGCGGCATACGGCGGCGGTGTGGCGTACAACAACGGCGGAAGCGGCAGCCATCCGTATTTCCACAACCTGACCATCGCGGGCAATACTGCCACCAAGATGGGCGGCGGGTTCTTCGCACACTTTTCGGT
The DNA here is from genome assembly GCA_045594005.1 of Victivallales bacterium. Taxonomy (GTDB): domain Bacteria; phylum Verrucomicrobiota; class Lentisphaeria; order Victivallales; family UBA1829; genus SIG77. The sequence continues at coordinate 6,323 of JAZNXT010000119.1, read as the reverse complement.
GACCAACTCCATCACGATCTCCAACTCGATCATCCTCGGAAACAAAGTTGGGACAGCAGACGGCGATTTCTCCGTTACGGAAAAAGTGGATGACAAAACCAGCCACCAGTTGACTATTACCGATTCCATCATCGGTGTGATGGATCACGGCGGATTCGGAACGACCGCAGACGGTTTCAATCTTGCTTCCACATACGGTCCGTACAAACTGACTCTGAACGGAACCGTTTATTTCAAGGATCTCCGGAGCATCAAACGGGATGAAGTCGGCAACTTCAATTCCTACGAAATGGAAGTTGCCAACAAACTCTCCGATGCCGACTGCAACAAGATCTTTGTGGGTGACGGCGGCACCGATTACAATGTCTATCTCTCGGACAATGGAAAATATGTGCTGCTGCGTCAGGCAGGGAAAGATATCCTCTCTATCGTGACCACTCCCAAACTGAGTACCGACCAGAATGGAAATGCGTGGACCGCGGCAGAAAACGGCAAGTATCTTGTCGGCGCAGTGGACAAACTGGCGGAAAATCTCTCGCTGGCGGTCGATACGAATGTTGATGTGGTGGATGCTTACGACGGCAAGACCAGTTTGCGGGAAGCTGTCGCTTACGCGCAGACCCTTCAGGACAACAACACGGTCACTTTCAGCACGGATGTGGATTGGGCAGCACTCGATTCCGTGATCGTGCTGGACGAAACGCTGGGCGAAATCAAGATCGAAAAATCCTTTTCCATCGACGGTTCGCTGGGAGATGCGGGCGAAATCACCATCAAGGTGAAGACCTCCGTCTATGACAAAGTCCAGGCGTACTGCACGGAAAAAGGCATTGCGGAAAGCGACTTCACCTATGCCGATACGATGAAACTTGATATGACCGGCGTTTCCACACACCGGATCTTTCATGTGACGGGAGATTACCTCACATTCACGCTTGTCAACATGGAACTCCAGGGCGGGAATGTGACAGGCGATGGTGCCGTGATCTGCACTCCGCCGGTTGTCGGCGGAGTCGTAGCCAACACCATATTAAATATCACCAATGTGGATATCCTCGGCGGCAGAGCTTCCGGAAACGGCGGTCTGATCAATGCGGCAAGAACCCGCAAATCCGCCACACTCACCGATGTGACGCTGGCGTTCGGTTATTCCGGCGGCACCGGCGGCGGTGGAAATTTTGAAAAGCTGACTCTGATCGACAGTACTGTCTTTGCCAACTACGCGAAAGGCAGCGGCGGGCTTCTCTTAACATCGACCTGCAAGATCTCCGGTTCGGAATTTATTTCCAACTCCGCAGGTTCCGGGTCTATGGGCGGTGCCTTGGGCGGATCGGGAACCTATACTGTGAACGACTCCGTCTTCCGTGGAAATGCAAGCAACACCGGTAACGGTGCCGGAGCCATCTTCGGCGGATATACCGGTGATGCACACGCTATATTTATCAACTGTACATTCACGGAAAATATCGGCAGTGCAAGAGGTCTTTTCGGATTCCAGCATGCCAGCAAGAATTTCTCGCTGACACTGATCAACAGTACGATCGTGAACAATACCGGTCTGGAAGCGATCGTCTATGTGGGAAACAATACCGCAAAGCTGGATGTCGTCATGGTCAATAACATCATCATGGACAACACCATGAAGAATGGTTCGGACGCACCGCTCTTCTATTTCGGCACCAATTCTGCAACACAGTCGTTCTACGCACACTACAACGTGACAGATTTCGACTCATCCGTGGTGAATCTCAATGCCAGCGGGATCGGAAATACGATCTCCGATATGATGACGGAATTCGGTTCCGCAACACCCACGCTCAATGCGGACGGCACGATCTCCATTCTCACCTCCGGCAAAGCGGCGACCTCCGGTACGCTGGTGGGCAAACAGGATGGCGCGTACTACTACCTCAATACCACCGACAGCAAGTGGTACAGCATGGACGGCGCGACCTTCTTTGATTTCGCGGCGGACGGCGTGAATTACGGGCTTGGTGACGGCGCGACCATTTATACCACGGGGCAGAACGGCGGCGACCGTACCATTGGTATGAATTACGGGATCAACGGCGTGTATAATGCGGGCGCGTATGCCATCAACAGTGTGGAAGAACGGTCGCTTGTTGTGGACAATACTGCGGACGATATCAATCCTTTTGACGGCAAGACCAGTTTGCGGGAAGCCATCGCGTTTGCACAGAGCGGAAACGCCACGGCAAACTGGGACAGCAACGGCGACGGAACCATGGATGGTTATAAGATCACCTTTGCCAATGGTGTGGATACGATCATTCTTTCCGATGAATTGCGAATCACGGAAAATGTTGCAATTTCCATTCAGGGGAATCTTGATGCGGACGGAAATCTTCTGACCGCGATCCGCGTGGAAACAACCTACGCCGAAAGTGTGGCAGACTCCACAAAAACAGCCAGCACATACCGTCTGTTCAAGATCACCGGCGGAACTACAGTTCAGGTAAAAGACGCGCTTCTGATGGGCGGTCACTTCAATAAGGATCGATCTGTTTCCACGGATACTTCCGGCAGCGAAAACGGTGGCGGATTATTCTTTGTCAATTCCGCAGACACGACATTGGAATTGATCAATGTGGAAGCGAAAGACTCCCACAGTTCACCGGGCAGTAGCGACAACATCGGCGGTGCGATCCATGTACGGAACGCCGCTGCGGTGAATATTTCCGATTCTTATTTCCATGACATCAAGGGTGCTTCTGCGGCGACACTCTATTACCAGTTCGCAAGCAGTTGTACTCTGACACTGACAAATACATTGATCGACAATGTGGATGCAGATGTTATGTGGCGGACAATTTATATCCGCTCCGGAAATGCGCTGATCGACAATGTGGTGATCAAAAATTCTTATACCAACAAAGGCGGCACGATTTATGTTGCCAGCGGCACCACAGAAATCAGCAATTCCACATTCATCAATAACAATAATGCGGAAAATGATACAAGAGCGGCAACGATTCTGGTGCGCAACAGCGCAAATTCAACAGCCAATGTGATTCTGCACAACAATACATTCTATAACAACGCCAACAACAACTCCGGAGTGACTCCGAATGGCGCGGTCATTGTTGTGGATAATACCACCTCCTTCCTTACCGCGTTCAACAATACGATTGTATCCAATACCGGAAACGGCATTCACATGACCAGTGGCGGTGCAACTCTGATCAATAATATCATCACCGGCAATTCCTTTACGGATATTCTGGCAACGGGCGGTGTTCTCACCGCGCACAACAATGTGTACGGAACAGCCTCCGTCACTGCCGATGTGACCTACAACTATGCAACTTTGACGGAAGTAATGACGGCACTCGGCGGAAGCAATACTGTTTCCACTGTGGAAGCGGAATTCGGCAGCACACCGGCACTGAATGAAGACGGCACGCTCACCATTCTTGAAACAGGTAAAGCAGCAACGGCAGGTACGCTGGTGGGTAAACTGGATAATGTGTATTACTACCTGAATACAACCGACAGCAAGTGGTACAGCATGGACGGCGCGACCTTCTTTGATTTCGCAGCGGACGGCGTGAATTACGGGCTTGGTGACGGCGCAACGGTTTACACCACGGGGCAGAACGGCGGCGACCGTACCATTGGTATGAATTACGGGATCAACGGCGTGTATAATGCGGGCGCGTATGTCATCAACAACAGTGTGGAAGAACGGTCGCTTGTTGTGGACAATACTGCGGACGATATCAATCCTTTTGACGGCAAGACCAGTTTGCGGGAAGCCATCGCGTTTGCACAGAGCGGCGATGCCACAGCGAACTGGGACAGCAACGGCGACGGCACGGCAGATGGTTACAAGATCACTTTCAGCACGGATGTGGATTGGGCAGCACTCGGTTCCGTGATCGTGCTGGATGAAACGCTTGGCGAACTCAAGATCAGCAGCAATATTTCCATTGACGGCTCGCTGGGAGATGCGGGTAAAATCACCATCAAGGTGAAGACCTCCATGTACGACAAGATCCTGAAATATGTCAATGAGAACAATATGGAACTGGATGACTTCACATACGCACATATCAGCAAACTGGATTACAGCGATGTGAGCAGACATCTGGTGTTCAATGTGACAAAAAAAGCGGCATTCTCCCTTTCCAACATGGAACTGCAGGGCGGCTATACCACTGTCCGTGGCGGTGTTATCAGAGCTTCTCTTGATAATGGAACCACGGCGACGGATCTGAATCTGACCAATGTGGATATCCTCGGCGGCAGAGCTTCCGGCTGGGGCGGTCTGATCTATGCAGAGTATGCAAACTCCGCAAAATTTGATAATGTTACGCTGGCATACGGTTTCGGTTCTGTCGGCGGCGCGGCATATATCAAAAACCTGACCATGACGGATTCTGTTGTCCGGAACAACTATTCCAGCGACCAGACGGCAGGCTTGAGAGTTGCAGGCACATCCACCATTGATAATGTGGATTTCATCGGCAACGGCGGCAGTCAGAAAGGCGGCGGAGCGATCGGAGCAGGCGGAACGCTCCTTGTGAAGAACTCCTTCTTCCAGGGCAACAGCGACGGCGGAAACTGGGGCAATTACCCGGTAGGTGCGGTTTTCGGGGTACAATCCGGAACAGCGAATGCAACCTTCATCAACTGTACGATCACGGAAAACACAAGCTATCAATCCAAGGGTTATCTCTTCGGATTCAGCAATAAAGGCAGCTCGCTGAACCTGATCAACTGTACGATCGTGAACAATACAGCGGTCAAGGCTCTGATCTATCTCCATGAAACAAATACGGATAACAAGGTCAATGTGGTCAACTCCATTCTCATGAACAATGGCAATGGAACGACTGCAGCACAGCTGATCGCATACAGAAACTCCACGATCGCGGAAATCGTACCCTATGCACATTACAATGTGACGGATACTGCGCTGTTCTCCAATGGAACAGGCAATGTGATCGCCACTGCGCAGGAAATCTTCGGAAGCGATACTCCTGCACTCAATGCGGACGGTATGTTTGCCATCCTCGCCACCGGAAAAGCAGCAACAGCAGGTACGCTGGCAGGAACGATTCAATTGGAGATCAACTGGAGCCCGTATTATCAGGCATATTTTCTCAATCTTGAAGATAACAACTGGTATGCGGCAGACGGCACTCTCCTCGGTGCGTTCAATGCAGAGGATACTGCTACCTACGGTCTGACCGGCGGAGTGGTCTATACCACCGGTCAGAACAGTGTATTTGACAGCGCGACCGGGAAATATGATGTGACCCGCGTGGATGTGCTGGATCAGTTCAACGCCGGTGCATATATCCTGAAAGCGGAAAATATTGCCGACCGTACCGTGGTCGATACGGAAGATGCAGAAGTGATCAACCGCTTCGACGGCAAAAATACCCTCGCGGAAGCACTCGCCTATGCCAATGCGACCGCCGGACAGGAAACGATCACATTCATGGTCGATAAGGTCAATGTGAATGACAATATGACTCTGAATGTTGCCGACGGTGTGGTCATCGACGGCGGATCCGGTGTGACGATCAATGTGGCGGACGGCAAGACCCTTGCTGTGGCGGAAGATAAAGCTGTCACCGTGAAAGGCACGCTCGCGCTCAACGGCACGGCTGAAAACAATGGCACGGTTGAAAATAATGGCACGCTCAATGTGGCGGACGGTGCGGTTCTTACTGTGGACGACTTCACCAACAACGGCACGCTCAATGTGGCGGACGGTGCGGTTCTTACCGTGGATGATTTCACCAACAACGGCTCCATGTCTGTGACCGGCGATCTGGCGAAGACTGACGACGGCACATTTGCAAGCGGTGAGAATTCCAGTGTGACTTACAATGGTTCCGGAACGACGCAGACGATCCTTTCCGGCGAAGGCGTCACATACGCAGATCTGGTGATCGCCACCACGGCGGCAGAAGCGACCGGTGCGATCACTGCGGCAAATATCACTGTGGACGAAGATAAGAGCCTGACGGCAGCAAGCATTGAAACGACCGGCAATGTCACCGCCAACGGCACAATGGATGTCTCCGGCGCGGCAACGGTCGGCGGAAATCTGACAGCCAATGCGGATGTGACGGTGAACGGCAACGCAACTGTTACGGGCGATCTGAACGCCAATGCAGAAGTGACGGTGAACGGCAATGTGAGTGTTGTCGGTGCCACTGCGGTCGCAAGCGGCGTGACGCTGGATCTCTACGGTGCGGCAGCCGATCTTGGCACGATCAGCAACAGCGGCTCCATCACAGTCAGCGGCAATCTCACCACTGATAACGCGGCAGATAAGACAATGGGTG
>JAZNXT010000118.1:0-9823 GCA_045594005.1 Victivallales bacterium | reverse complement strand
AAATCGTATTTTGTAAAGACTTCGTCATCGATCCCCAGTTCTTTGCTGTGGCTGCGCACATAGGAAAATGCCGCCATGGCACTTTCTTTCATCACATCACCCAACGATCCGGTAAGACGCAGATCGCCTTTTCCCGGCATTTTCGTGGCTTCCACCTGAAGTGTGGAGCCGCCGACGCTGGTCCACGCCATACCGGTCACAACACCGATCTGCGGGATATTTTCCGATTGATCCATAATGAATTTACGCGGTCCGAGCAATTCCTGCACCGTATCAACAGTCACCACGAAACCGCTGCCGGCTTCGATTTTTCCTTCCACGATCTTCCGTGCAAGTTTCCGGCAGACCGTTCCGATCGTCCGTTCCAGATTACGCACACCGGCTTCCATGGTGTAATAGGTAATGATCTCATCCAATGCGGAGCGTTTGAAACGCAAATCTTCCGCACTCAAACCGTTTTCCTTCATCTGCCGCGGCACCAGATAGCGTTTGGCGATCTCGTGTTTTTCCATGGCGGTATAACCGGGCAGACGGATCATTTCCATACGGTCGTGGAGCGGACGGGGAATCATTTCCTCCAGGTTTGCCGTGGCGATGAACATGACGGAACTCAAATCGTAATCCACTTCCAGATAATGATCGTTGAATGCAAAATTCTGCTGGGGATCCAACACTTCCAGCAATGCAGATGCCGGATCGCCCCGCTGATCGCTTGCCAACTTATCCAGTTCGTCCAGCATGAACACCGGATTGGAGGAACCGGCTTTCTTCATTCCCTGAATGATCCTGCCCGGCAAGGCTCCGATATAGGTGCGGCGGTGACCGCGGATCTCGGCTTCATCCCGGATACCGCCGAGAGACATACGCACAAATTTGCGTCCCATGGCACTGGCAATGGATTTTCCGAGAGAAGTTTTACCCACGCCCGGCGGTCCCACGAAACAGATGATGGGGGATTTCCGGTTCTTCTTCAACTGAAGCACGGAAAGAAATTCCAGAATACGCTCTTTCACATCCTTCAAGCCGTAATGATCTTCGTCCAGAATCCGTGCCGCTTCCAGCACATCCAGCCGGTCTTCCGTGTATTCATCCCACGGCACACTCAAAAGCCAGTCGATATAGGTGTAGGCGATATTATATTCTCCGGACGCCTGGGGGATCATATCCAGCCGTTCCACTTCTTTATTGATGATCTCCCGGACAGCATCCGGCACATTGATTTTTGCAAGGCGTTCGTTGATAGACACCACATCCGGGTTCCGGTTGCCTTCCCCCAATTCCTCTTTGATCTGTTTGAGTTGTTCCCGCAGGAAAAATTCCCGCTGCTGTTTGCTCATCACATCATGCACCTGACTCTGGATCTCCGAACCGAGGCGCAGCACTTCCACTTCCCGGTTCAGCAGGATCGTCAGCAGATGCAGCCGTTCCTGCAGATCTTCAATGGTGAGGATCGCCAGTTTTTCCCGGTAGGTGATATTCAAAGTATCTGCCATCAGATCCACAAGACGCGTGCTGTCGGTAAGATTGGCAACGGCGATCTTGAGTTCTTCCGGATAATTGGGCGTAAAGGTAATGATCTCCTGAAACTGTTTCACCGCATTGCGGACCATTGCCATGGTTTCAATGGAATTATCCGCTTTCGGTTCGATCCGTTCCGTGCGGACAATGGTGCAGGGAACGCGGTTCTGCACGGAAACGAAGCGGACACGGGAAAGCCCGCGCACCAGTACGCGTACCGTACCGTCGGGGAACTTGAGCATTTTCACGATCCGCACCAGCACACCGATGGAAGACACGGTCTTATCGTAAAGTTTGGAGCGCGGCACATCCAGTTCGATCCCGTCGTTCTCCTCATCCGGATCGACCTGCGGTTTTGCCTGCGGCGTTCCTGCGGGTGCGTTTTTTTTCTTTTCCGGCGGCAGGGGGAAATCGCCCATTTCGGGAAAGATCGCCACAAAGCGTTCATCGTTCATGGCACATTCCACCGCTTTGATCGAATCTGCATCATTCACCATCAGCGGAGAGAGCGCAAAGGGGAATACCACCACATTGCCGAGAGCCATGGCGGGGACATTCATCACGCGCTCGTTGTCGCCGTTATCCACCGGTTTGAGCTGATTCCCGCCGCTCACGGTAAAAGTGTAGGTATCATGTTTGGGTTGGGTCAGACCGATCCCATTCTTGTCTTTTTTTTCGTTGTTATCGTCACTCATTTTCTGTTTTCCTTTTCTTTTGACAGTTGTTCCTCTTTTTTTGCGACAGCCTCCTTGCGTATTGTCACTTCCACAATCTACTCCATTTTTCCAAATTAACAAGCGCACGCGTAAAGTTTTTTTCACTTTTTTTCTGTTCCGGCGGTTGAAAAACGCATATCCGGCAGCATATTATCCAAAAAAACACAGGAGAAAGCCTTATGAAACTCATTCCGGATTCTACCGATAAGATCACTGCAAACTACTGGTGTACCTGGTGTTCCCAAAGCAAATTTCTGGATGAACTGCCTGCGGATTACCGGGCGGATCTGAACACAAGAACACAGAAAATGCGGGCAAGGCTCAATGAAGATTTTTTGTTTGATGACGAAAAAGGATTGCTCACTGCCTACGATTTCTGCGGCTGCCGCGGCGATCTTATTGCCCTGCTGGATGATGGATGGGATGTCACCCCTACGGCAAAGACTTGTGAATTCGGTTCGCTGATCCTGAATAAAGCGCATTTTCCCTCTTTTGCCGTGGAAGGCGATCCGGCACAGAGTTTGAAAAATCTCAATGACAGGATCCGGGCATTGGGATACCGGGGGCTGGGCTTGTGGATCGCCGCACAGTGTCCGAAAGAAACGGATGAAATGCCGGAAGCGGATATGGAATACGCACGGGAATATTGGATCGAACGGGCAAAATGGTGTCATTATGCCGGGGTGAAATATTGGAAGATCGACTGGGGTGCCAGATGCGGCGATGTGGCTTTCCGCAAAATGCTTACGGAGATCTGCCACACCTGCGCACCCGGTCTGATCGTGGAACACGCGTGGGTCCGCTGGCCTATGGATCCCACTGCGGAAGAACGGCTGTGGAATACCGATTGGCAATATTGCATGGCAAATCTGCTGCCGCAGGTACTGGATTGCGCCGATACCTTCCGGACATACGATGTGATCGGGGAATTTCATTTTGTTTCCACCCTCGGAAGAATGGCGGACGCCCTCCTTTCGCCTGCCATTCACCCCGATCTCAAGGGAAATGATGTTATGGGGATCATGAATGTGGAACATCTGGAATATATCGCCGCCGGACTCGGTGCCGCGCAGGGGATCATGTTCCATCAGGGCTACCGCGACCGCGTGAACAGCACTGCCCTTGATTTTGAATTGATCTTCGATGGTGCCATGCGCGTGGTCCGCTGGAACCGGATCGCCGCCCCCTTCTCCATTTTCAAATCGGAAAATCATCTTTCCAAAGAGATCCTCTGCGATCAGGCGGAACTGGATCAGAGCGATTGGCCCTGGTTCAAGGGTCTGAAAAAGGCATACGCGCCCGCATCCATGAGCCGGAATTGCGCACTGCCGCAGGCATCTCCCGTGACGGAAGGCGGGGATATCCCCTTTGTCTGCGCATCAAAATACCCGGAAGGACCGCTGGCGATCGCTACACTGCCGCGTACATTGAGCAATGCCCACATCAGCAAACCCATCCGGGCGGATGTGACCATCGACGGTGTGGATCCGGATCAGCCGGTGGGGATCTTCGGGCTTTACAACAGCCTCAAGATCGTATTCACGGAAGATATTTCTGCAAGAAAAGTTTATGCACAGGACCTCCTTGCAGACGAAGCGGAAGATTGCACCGGCGCAGTCACGATCCACGGAAACACGCTGATCCTTTCCGGCGACTGGATCGACCGGACCGGACTTGCCGCACGCACTCACGAAAATGACACATCCGAACCGGGGTTGATCCTGAAATTGAGCTGACGCATACAGTTCCGGAAAACTTTTCGTTCTGACGCTTTTATTTTTGAAAAATGGGTATATATTATCCCGGACAGAAATAAACTCATGAAAAAACAAGGATCATTTTATGAATATCACTGACGGACGCCCCATCGTATTTTTTGACCTGGAAACCACCGGAACAAATGTGATCAATGACCGCATTGTGGAAATCTCCACGGTCAAAATCTTTCCTGACGGGACTCGGAAAGACTACACCTGCCGCGTAAATCCGGAAATGCACATCCCCGAAGAAGCCACCGCCATCCATCATATTTCCGATGCCGATGTTGCCAACGAAAAGACCTTCAAACAGCGCGCCGGAAATCTTTTCATCTATCTGGAAGGCTGTGACCTCGGCGGCTACAATATTGTGAAGTTCGACCTGCCCGTACTGATCCGTGAATTTCAGCGGGCGGGGATCCAATTTTCCACAGAAGGCAGACGCATCGTGGATGCTTATGCCATTTTCTGCCGGATGGAACCGCGCAATCTCACTGCGGCATATAAATTTTTCTGCGGCAAAAAACTGGAAGGCGCACACGGTGCCGCCGCCGATACCATGGCAACAGTGGAAGTCTTTGAAGCTCAGTTGAAAAAATACGGCTCCCCGGATTATACCGATCTGCCGGACAATATCGAAAAATTCCCGGAAAATATGGATGAACTCGCCGTGTTCTGTTCCTCCCAGGCTCCCGATTGGGTGGATGCCAACGGACGGTTCAAATGGCGCGGGGAGGAAGTCGTTGCCGCTTTCGGGCGTTATGCAGGGACCTCTCTGCGCACCATTGCGGCGGAATATCCCGATTTTCTCCGCTGGATCCTGAAAGCAGATTTTCCCGATGATGTGAAGAAAATCGCCGCAGATGCCCTGATCGGGAAATTCCCCCAAAAGGCGTGACCATGAACGAATCGGAACTCAAATATCTTCTGGAACTGCTGGACGATGAAAATGACCGTTCCGCACAGCTTGCCATGGCGGAATTGCTCAAAGGCGATCAGAGCAGACTCTCACAATGCCTTTCCTCCATGCAGAGCAGCAATAATCCCCGTCTGCACAGACGCGTTCATCAACTGAAAAACGCCATCCGCGCGCGGAAAAAGCGCACGCTGCCGGAACAGAAATTGAAACAGACCGCAGACAACCGTTTTCCTCTGATGGAGGCGGCACTTCAATTTCATCTGGCGTGGTTCGACAACGATCAGGTAAAAACGGTCCGCACGCAATGGGACGGACTTCTGACAGATCTCAAGATCAAAAAAGGTCCCTCTCCCACGCTCCGGGATGTGGCGGATTTTTTGAAAAAAACAGGCTTTTCCGCTCCGCTCAACGATGATCTCGCCGCAGATTTTTATTGCCTGGGAATGGTCATCGACGAAAAATACGGTTCCGATGTCCTGCTCTCACTCATCGCCGTGGAACTCCTGCGGCAGACCGGCAGAAATGCCGCGATCATCCGTTATGCCGATGATTACGGTGTTTCCGATCTGAACGGAAACTGGGTCTTTCCCGCTTACGAATGGGAATTCAATCTCCAGAAAGATCCACCGTCTGCCGATCGCGATTTTGAAGTTGTGCCGGATTTGAATGTGATCCGGTTCATCGGTTCCATGCTGTTCGTCTGCGCGGTGGGAAGTGACAGCTTCCGCTATGTTTATACCATCAGCGAAACTCTGTCTTCCCTCTGCGGAAATCACAGGATCACTCAATCACTGCCATACCCGTACACCATGGGAGAAAGGTAAAAAAATGAAAACGCTCACCGAACTTTATGCAGAAAAACGCTGTGTCGCCACCGCACACCGCGGAGCATCCGGACTCTATCCGGAAAATACACTTCTTGCCATGACAAAAGCCGTGGAACTGGGGGCAGATCTTATTGAATTCGATCTGCGTCTCACAAAAGACGGGATCCCCGTACTCCTTCACGATACCACCATCGACCGCACCTCCACCGGAACCGGAAAACCCGGAGATCATATGCTGGCGGAACTGCGGCAGTTCAATTTTTCCATCTTCCGCAGCATTTGGGGGGAACGGCTGGAAAAACCGTCTTATGCCGCTATGGCGATCCCCACATTTGAAGATGTGCTGGGCGCACTCCATAATAAAGTCTGCATGAATATTCAGGTCTATGATTCCAGCGAAGAAGCTCTGACAAAGATTTGCGCACTCTACCGGAAATATGATATGTTCGATAAAGGTTTCCTTGCCATGTCCTCTTTTGAAGCAGCAGAAGCCGTCCGGAAAATCGATCCCGACGTGGAAGTGGCTGTCCTCGGAGCATGGAGCCTGCGCGCCACCGAAGAAGAATTGCGCAGATGCAAAGACTTCGGATGCCGGTTCGTTCAGCCGCCCGTGGAAACACTCAAAGAAAATACTTTCGACGTCTGCCGCGAACTCGGACTGTACGCCAATGTGTTCTTCTCCGATACCGATGCGGAAATCAGAGAACTGGTCGCAAAAGGTGCTTCCGGGATCCTGACAAACCGGATCGATATCCTCCGGGAAACCATCGATTCCATCCGCTGAAAATACAGGCGCGGTACAGCCTTGCGGAAAAATTTTTTCCGCAAGGCAACGCACAATACACAAAAAAACAGTTGGCAAATCCGCCAACTGTTTTTTTGTATTGTGCGTCAGCCGCAGCAGCAGCGCGCAGCGCGCGCTGCCTGCGGCGTACCGCGCCGCTGCCGCGTCATGCCAGTATCTGTTTCAGGTCCTCGAACTTATCGATATACGCGGTGGGTTCTTCGCCTTTACGATCACCGAATCCGAAATTGCAGAAACAGGTTTTCATTCCTGCGGCGCGTCCGGCAAGGATATCCTGTGCGCTGTCGCCGATCATCCATGATCCAGCCACATCTTCGATCCCCAGCAATTCCTGAATGAAGAGCAAACCTTCCGGATCGGGTTTCAATGGAAAATCATCGGTCCTGCCGAGGATCACATCGAAGCAGGTACCGATCCCGAATTCATAAAGGGCGGACTTGCAGAAATCCTGTTCTTTATTGCTGAAAAGGGCGATCTTCCAACCGCTCTGCTGAAGATCGCGGATCGTTTTATACACGCCGGGATAAAGGGTGGATGCCAGATTCAGATTGGCTCGGTATGCCTGCTGCATCACATTCATGGCGGTCTCCGGATCGATCTTGCTGTCGGAAAGTGAACGGCTCAACAGCATTTTCACGCCGTCTCCCACATAGGAGAGGACCTGTTCCAGCGGCAACGGAGCCAGCCCGTAATATTTCCGCATCTGATTCACAGTATTGAGCAGATCCAATCTGGAATCGACAAGGGTCCCGTCAAAATCGAAAACAAGCACTTTTTTCATTTTGCACCACCATCCATCCGGAAGGGCAATTCTGTACTCAGGGGCAATCTTGCCTGTGCATCCAGTTCCAATGTATTGTATGCGCCGCAGCGGTGATAGAAATATCCCAGACCGCCGATCATTGCAGCATTATCGGTACAATATTTTTTCGGTGCCATGATGGTGACAAGATTTTCCGGTGCGGCGGCTTCAAAACGCGCCCGCAGTGCGCCGTTGCACGCCACTCCGCCGCAAAGGACCACGGATTTGACGCGGTAATGTGCGGCGGCATCGAAGATCTTTCTGCAAAGCACATCCACGATCGTTTCCTGATAGGAAGCAAGGCTGTCGTACAATTCCTGTTCGGAAAGATTTTCCGCCCCGCCGAGATCCCGTGTATGATAAAGGAGTGCAGTTTTCACGCCGCTGAAACTGAAATTGAACCGGTTTTCCGGTGCCACCGGTTTTCCGGCACTTCCCGTGAGAGAACGGGGAAAATGATATTTCTGCGGATCACCGTTTTTCGCAAGGCGTTCGATAATGGGTCCGCCGGGATAACCGAGATTCAGGAGTTTGGCGGCTTTATCGAATGCTTCGCCGGCGGCATCATCCAGCGTTGTTCCGATGAGATGGGACTTGCCATCGGCAGTCACGATCACCAGACTGGTATGTCCGCCGGAAACCACGGCAGCCAGCATGGGATAAAGCGCAGGATCATCAAAGTTGTATTGCGCTTCTTCCCCCACAAACGCACCGTAGATATGTCCGAGAAAATGATTGATCCCGATGAGCGGCAGACCATTTGCGGCGGAAAAACCTTTGGCAAATGTCATTCCGATCAGCAGTGCAGGCACCAGACCGGGCGCGTGAGTGACTGCCACAGCGGAAAGATCCGCCGGTGTGATCTGTGCATCTTTCAACGCCTGCTCCACCACCGGAGTGATAGCAGTCAGGTGTTCCCGTGCCGCGAGTTCGGGGATCACTCCGCCGTATGCGGCGTGTTTGGCGATCTGGGATGCCACCACATTGGAACGGATCAGTTTTCCGTTCTCCACCACAGCTGCGGCGGTTTCGTCACAGCTGGATTCTATACCGAGTATCAAAGCCATAAAGCACCTTCTGATTTTTTCTGTATCGTATAATATAGCACGCGTACGAAAAATATGCAACACAAATTCTTGAAAATGACAGGTTGCAGCAGTATATTATTGTATCACAAAAAAATAAAAATAACGGAAAGAATACAGCTTATGTTCCTGACTCTGATCTCCAATCTGCCCACCGTACTGCTGAATTTGATCATCGGCTCCACACTCCTTGTGGTGCAGCTGCGTCTGAAAGATGCGGGAATCAATAACACTCTGATCACTGTGGCGTTCTCCGGCTGGGCGATCATGAGCGCAGCCACCGCGTTTGCCGTGGGAAAATTCCTTACCGAAAAAAATGCCCTGCGTTTTCTGGTGGCAAGCAGCTGTATGATGATTTGCGCATTCATCGGGCTGCTGATCCTGCCGACGCCGGGGATGCAGTTTTTCTGGCTGGCTCTCATCGGTCTGGCAACAGCATTGTTCTGCGCTCCGGTTCAGGTGTTCCTGAAAAAACTGCAGAAAGGGAAATCACAGGGATTGGTGAAAGCCAGTGCGTTTTATTCTGCCTCCTGGACACTGGGAATGGCTGTGGGCGCATTGCTCTTTGCAAGACTTGCCAATTATTTTTCCCACGCGTGGCAGATGATCTTTGCGATCAATATCGCCTTGAGTCTGCTGATGCTGATTTTGCCGCTGACCGCACAGGCGATCGCCGGAAAAGAAAGCAGAGATGCCGGAGAAAATATTGAAACGGAAGATCCTTATGCAGGGAAACCGGATCTGGCTCTGTTCGGCTGGGTCCTGACTGTGGCGGCATTCGCCGCCGTTGCCGCCTTCCGGAACCTGATGCCTACACAGGGACGGGATGCAAATTTGAGCGAAGTCCATGTGGGGCAGCTTGTGGCAGTGCTGTATTTCACACACAGTATCGTTTCCGTGCTGCTTTCCCGGTCAAAGGACTGGATGTACCGCCGGACAACGGTCTGCATTTCCGCAGTCTGTGCCGTGATCGGACTGCTGATCTATATTCTCGCTTTCGGAAATCTTTTCCTGATGTACGCAGGGGCGGTGCTGATCGGATATTTTTCCGGGATCGTCGGCTTCTGCCTGGTGTTCTATTCCCTCGCAAATCCTGTCCGCGCTCCGAAATATGTGGCGGTAAATGAAGTGGTGGTGGGATTGACCAATACCCTCACCCCCATCCTCTTGGTGGGCTTGCTGGTCAAATGGACCGGTCAGGTCAATCTGCCGTATATCGTGCTGATCCTCATGGCAGTGCTTGCCATCGGATCCGGATTCTGTTTCATCCGGGATGACAGGCGCAGGGCGCAGGACTGATCGGCAGAGCCGATCGAACCGCAAAGATCACAAAGCCGGAGGCGGGGAGCCACCGGCTTTTTTGTGATCTTTGCGGGTCAGTCGCCGCTGCGCGG
>JAZNXT010000117.1:0-7990 GCA_045594005.1 Victivallales bacterium | reverse complement strand
CTCCCCCCCTTACCCCCAACATCCGGTGTGAACCCGTCAAAAAGCGACCCTTCGGAAGGACCCGGGTCAGTGACCCGGATCCACAAAAGTTTCAAGCGTCAAAAAAAGTCCAAAGTTTTCAGTCGTTTTGTTCGACATCAGACTTTGGACTTCGGTCTTTCAGCTTTGGATTTTTGACTTATCTATGCCTCAGCGCAGTTCAATACATCCTGCATTTTTGATGCGGATGGATGGCGTGAAGGTCTTGAAATCATGGAGATCAAGTTTATGACGGTTCACGCCGATGGTGACGGCGCGGATCTTTACGGGCATATCGATCACCTTGTCCCCGCCGCAGCTGATCCATTGCTGCATGGCAGGACCCGGACTGTGTGTGGGGAGCATGAAGGATTTGCCAACAGTCTGATAGACAAAGCTCCAGCCGTCGAAGTTGACCGATGTGTTGCCGGGCCAGTCGTAAACATCGCATCCCCAATCGGCACCGGTGGAGTGATTTTTGAAGATCTCACCTTGAGCATCTTCGATCTCAAAACGGATCTGACCCCAGTTGGAGTCACCTTTTACCCAGATCCCGATCACACCCGGCGTGCCGGAAACAGGCATGGGTTCATTCAGCCGGATCGTGGTGTACTCCGTGATGTATTTGGATTTGTACGGATCTGTGGCTGTGTTCAGTGTCACTTGCAGACAGTTGCCCATCTGTTCATCTTTGACCTGTTCCAATTTGAAAACGCCCGGTTTCAGAATGGGCAGGCAGGAAAGATTCAAGGAGGACATTTTTTCATCCGGAGCCATGGTGACTTTGCTGATATCATCAAAGGCTGCAACCGTTTTGGCTTCGGCGGCGAAGGCTTTATCAGCCTTGAAATCTCTGCCGGTGATCTTTACCGATCTGACCGGAGTTTTTGTCAGCAGATACACCGGAGATGTTCCGCCTTTGATCTTGACAGTTTTTCCTTTTTCGGTCCGTTTCTGTCCGTACATTTCCGTCACACGCATGGAGCCGGAGGGATTATCCACGGTGAATTCCGTTTCGCCGCGGGCACTCCACAAAGCCGTGGCAAAAAGTCCGTCATGGCGTTTGAATTCCAACGCGTACACGGTGGTGGAGCCGGTGGGGATCTGGCGGCTGAATTTGACTCCGTCCATCACATTGGTCAGAGCTGCATACGCCACATAAGCGCGTTTCGGATATACATAGGGACCGCGCTGAAGGATGCCGGATCCTCCCCAGAGTCCGTTGTAATAGCCGCGGTCGCAGTCAAAGAACAATCCCGGGCTGACCAGTACGAAATCGTGGGAAAGTGAGATGAGTGCATCGCGCATATACCATTCCGCCTGGGTCTGTTCGCCCATGTCCCGTTCGCAGCGGTAGATGAACTCATAACAGCCATTCAGTTTAACATCTTTACCTGTAAGATATTTTGCCATATCTTTGGTGATGACCATACCCTGCAAACCCACTTCCTGCAATTTTTCCGGCGGGATCACCTGCGAGGGCGTTTCGATCCCGATGAAGTCGTAATAATCCGGATTTGCTCCGCCGCGTACGGGACGGGCGAATGCACCCAGACTGTATGAACTGTTCCCCATCTGCAGTTTGATCTGCGGGAAGTGTTTGCGCATGATACGCCCGATCTCGTTGATGTAGATCCCGAAGTTTCTGTCGGTATCCGTGACTTCGCGTTTTTTTCCGATGGTCAATTCTGTGGGAATGCTTTCACCGGGAGCGGATTCATGCCAGATCATTGCCTGAATGACTTGATCCGGGTGCATATTTTTGATGCTTTCCTTCACATTGTTTACCACCCATTCTTCGCCGGAGATCTCTTTTTTCAACTTCTTTTTGGGATCATTGGGATCGGGAATTTCGATGGTCTTGGGCTTGAATTGTTTTTTCTCGTAGTCAAAATGCCGCCACCCGTGAGGCAATCCGATATAGCCGGGAGAACAGATCCCGTATTTTTCCTGTTCCTCTTTCGTTCCGGCTCCTGTGGGTTTGCGGATACCCGCTTTTTTCAGGAGCGGTCCGCCGAGATCCATGGATCCGGGTGAACCGTGAGAACCGCGGAACCACCAGGTGCCGAAGGGAACTTTGTATTTATTCGCGGTGCGTTCATTTTTTCCGAGAACTGCAAAACGGGCAGGGTGGCTGACCAATATCTTGCCGTCTTTATCCAACAGATCCACAGTCAGCTCGTAGTAGCCGATTTCCTGTTTTCCGAAGGGGATCACCACTTCTGTTTCGCTGCCTTTTTTTGCAAGGGAGAAATTTTTACTGCCGCTGAACATGGTCTTGCCATTGATATCTTTTGCGGTCCAGACCAACTTCCCAACTGCATTGTCCTGCGCGGCTTGCAGCACCACGGTCGTTTTCTGTTCCTTTT
Source organism: Victivallales bacterium (assembly GCA_045594005.1). Classification (GTDB taxonomy): domain Bacteria; phylum Verrucomicrobiota; class Lentisphaeria; order Victivallales; family UBA1829; genus SIG77. The sequence goes on along the minus strand of JAZNXT010000117.1, from coordinate 5,603 downwards.
CATCTTCTGTGAAAACGTTACCCGGAGTGATCTGTTTCGGGATCATATTCACCGGAGCTTTTTCCAGCGTCACTGCAAAAATATTGAATGCGCTTTTTACATTATGATCCGGTTTGTGACGGCGGTCCAGCTGTTCAGTATTTTCCAGTCCATCGCCGTGAAAATCCAGATCCATGTATCCGCATCTTGTATGGTGGTCGATCGCTTTTCCTGCATCAAGTTTGATCGCCGCCTGATACAATGGAACCGTTTTCCCGTTGATCACTGCGCTTCCGATTTTCTTCACATTGGCAGGCAGCTTACCATCGCGGAGATCCAGTTTTGTGATACCGATCTGATTCGCACCCGGTCCGTAAGGCGCATCAGAAAAACTTCCGTGAAGTGTTGTGAGGATCGCTTCTTTGCGCGGATCCGGATCCAACGCAAAAATAATGTGCGCCGTATGATACAATGCCGGAGTCAGGCGGAAATGTACTGAACTCGGCAGGTTGTCGCTGGGACTTCTGCCACTGTAATTTTCACATTCCAGAGCCCATGATCCCAAGCCCATACGGCAGATGGAAACATCGGCAGAATCCAGAGGAGCTGCCACATCAAAGGGGATCGCGCCAATGGTTTGAACACCCGGTTTCAGACTGAGCTTACCATTGACAAAGGCTTTTGCACGGGGATTTGCCGTCATATCGATCACTGTGAAACGCTTGGAATCGATCTTGTTGTAACGGTCCGGCATGGCAAGCACTTTTGCATCTTCGCCACATTCAAAAGTGATGCTGACCAGTTTCGCAAAAGGAATCGCGGCAAGTTCTTTTTCCGCTGCCGCGCGTTCTGCCTTCAATGCAGCATTCCGTTCGGCGGTATTGTTTTTGTTCCGCAGATAGGCTGTTGCTGCAGCGATCGTTCTGCTCAATTTCTGTTCCTTTACCGGATCGACACGCAGGGAGATCGTGCGCGCAAAACTGCCATCCAGCCACACTTGAACATGGTCGTTGGCAAGAGGAATAAACTCCAGATCCAACGGGTGAGCGGACGCCGCAGGCATCATGTCCCAGTCACGGATGATATCCATATATTCCGGGATCGCACTGTGCGCTCTGAATTGTTCCAGATTCGGCCGCACATACTGACGGAACGCCGATTTTCCGCCGCCTCTGAAATCAATAGCGGCATCTGTCAGTTCCAGTCGGGTCCCCCTCGGTTTATCCGTGAAGGTGCAGGCAAGGGATTCATTCAACGATACTGCCTGCACTTCATATTCCTGTTCGATCCCGTTGCTCCATTTCAGTTTCAGTTTGCTGGTGGATCTTCCTGTGACCAGACGCATGGCAAGACGGTCTTTACCGGAGATCAGCGTGACCGGTTTGCTGTCTGCACCCTTGATCGCCTGTGTCAGACTGCGGTGATCCGCAAACCAGCCGGAGGCGGGAGTCTGTGCAAGTGGACGGGGAGAGGTGACCTTGAGATTAGTCACATTGACATTGTTTCCACCGTAAAATTTCAGATTGGTTCCCGTAAGTTTTCCGGAGAACGGCACTTTCCCCAGCCGTTCATATTTCCGGTCAACCGAGGCAAATATTTCCATGGCTTTTCCATCGGCTTTCAGATGGATCCCGCTCCAGTTCCGGTTCGGCACAAAGGGCGTTTTCATGGTGTGATCGCCGATCGTGATGCTGTCATTGGCAATCGTCACAGGCACAACTTTTTTTCCGTCAAGGACAAGAAGCAGATCAAACTTTCTGCTTTCGCCCGGTTGTGCCGCTTCCGCAGGCTTGACTACGATCTCTTTGTCCTTCTGCTTTTTTGTCACTGCCGCTTTTGCCGGGACCGGATCCTTTGCATTGAGAAAAGAGAAGTCCAGTGAATAATCAAAAACATTCAGACCGGGCAGGACGATAAAGCCGTCGTACAACAGTCGCGGTTCCGCATCGGCTTTGAGAGCAGCACGCACGCCGGAAATATTCGACCAGATGGGATCGTTGAAAAACCAAATCCCGTTGTAATCTGTTACACCGGGGATGTGGTCATCATAGTTCCCGAAATTTTCAAAAAAGTAGACTCCTTTTCCCGGCTGGAGCATGGAAATCGGCTTTTTCAGATCCAGTCCTGCGGGGGTGGACGAACAGGCAGAAGTGAGCATCAGCATCGCACTCAAAATACTGCCGGACAACAGGGGCTTCACGGATAATTTCATCCTTTGTTCCTCTATGTTTTATTGATTTTTGGGGACTCGTTTCCGTCTGAATATAGCATATAGATCTTTCATTTACAAGTGATTTTGAAATTTTTTTTTGACGCTTGAAACTTTTGTGGATCCGGGTCACTGACCCGGGTCCTTCCGAAGGGTCGCTTTTTGACGGGTTCACACCGGATGTTGGGGGTAAGGGGGGGAGCCGTCAAAAAGCGGGTGCCCAAAGGGCACTCCTATTGGGCTTTTCAGCTCGCTTTCGCTCGCTTAAAGCCAGCGGTATTTATTGGACGCTTTTCCGGATCGGGCTTGTCGGCTACGCCTAAAATATAGGACTTATAAGACTTATAGGACTTATAAAAAAGCCGTCTCCCCCCGGCGGCACGCGTAGCGAGAGCCGCCCGAGAATCGGGTGCTATGCACCCCCACCGATCCAGAAAAGGCTTTTCAGCTCGCTTTCGCTCGCTTTAAGCCGCGGTATTTATTGGACGCTTTTTCAGTCAGCGGCAAACAAGCGCAGCGCAGTTGACCCGCCAATAAACCGGGTGCCTTGCCCCCCTTGCCGCCTACAGGTTAGCTGGAGTTTTGTTTAACGCTGCGCTGCCGTGTGCTTGCCGCCTATTGGTAAGCTGGAGAGATGCATGCTTTCAGCATAAGACTTATACGCCTCATAAGACTTATACGACTTATGCAACTTATAAAAACAAAGTTTTATCCGGCAGATCCGCCCATCGCGGGGACAGGGCAAACGGTGTTGCAGGGAATTTCTCCTCTCCCTCCGGCGCAATAAAAAAATCGGGATCGCTGTTTTTGCAGCGACCCCGATCGTTTCAGTTGAATTTTCCGGAAAAACGGATCAGACAAGTCCGGTCATTTTTGCCAATTCCAGATCCCAGGCATCCAGGAACGCTGCCGCTTTACCCGGCAGACTTTCCGGATCGCTGCTGATGGTGAGTGCAGCCAGAAGTTCGCTGTACGCATCGTCGCTGTCGTCTGCGGCAACCGTGCTGTCTTCAACATCGTCTGCGGTATTCGCGGGAACCTCCACGATCACCGGCAGAGAGTAGCTGCGGACGGTTTCAGTGCCGTTATCCGTGGAGCCGATCACAGAGAACACAGTCGTTTCGCTGAGGGTATCCACAGTGGTGATGCTGTCGCGTTTTTCTTCTTCCTCATTGGCGGGGAAGATGGAAATATCCGGATTGACATACGCAGGAGCCGGACTGCCGCCGGTGAATACGGCATCTGTTTCTACGGCGTTGCTCAACATGGAGAAGGGCATTGCCGCTTCGGCAGGTGCCGCAGCCTTCATGACAGGAGCCGTCAGGACAGTTACGGACGCATTTGCCGCCACGAAGATATCGCGACCGCCTTCGTTTCCGTTGAATGTACTTGCCCGGAAGGTGGCACTGCCGCTGTTGACATTCACAGCCGCGCCGCTTTCCGCAGACTTGATATTCTGCACATTCATATTTTCACCGTAGAACACACCGCCGTTGATATCAAGACCGATGTTCAATGTGATGTCTTTCATGGTCACATCGTTTGCATTATTATCGGATGTCCTGATGACAGCGTTCTTGCCATCTGCCGCCGTGATGATGATATCGGAGCCGCCATTGATGGCAACATAATCGCTCAACATCAGATCTGCGATCAGTGTGATGGTGGTAAGAGCATTGCCATCCACATCTTCATCCGCGAAGGTGACCGTACCGCTTCCGATGATGCTCAAATTTTTCAACGCATCCCGCAGTGTCGTGCCGGAGTATTCCATGCCTTCTGCGTAGTCATTGCCGTTCGTCACCGTCAGTGTCAATGCCTTCTGTGTCGCGGCAATGGAGCCGATGATACCGTAGTCAATACTGATGAATGTGCTGCCTGCCTGATCGGTCAGGAGTCTTGCACCTGCCACGGAGCCGGAGACATTCAGCGTGGAGCCGAAGAAACTCGTGGCGTTTTCCGCTGTCTTCGTGGCGGCATAAGCAGCACCCACGATCATCTGATTGTTTACATTGCGGTAGATATCGATATATTTTCCTTCGTTGGCGATGGTCGTTTCCGCCAGCGCGATGCCGTAAGTGCCGTTGGCAAGGCGGACTGCCGTGGTGCCGTTCGCGCCGAAGAGCGGGGAAGCTGTCACTTCATCCGTGGCATAACGGTTCATCACGTTGCCTTCCGTGCTGATAGCCGCGCTGTTCACGAAGCTGCCCAACACGTTGGAAACCAGCTTGATATTGTTGCCGGAAGCGATCTGCATATCGGAATATGCTCCCGCAGAACCGTTGTAGGCGATGATGCTGTCGAGCGCATTGAACGCCGCGCCTTTTGCCACATTCACGCCGATCCCGCTGTTGCCCGCGACCGTCACCTGAAGCAGATTCAGCATCGCGCCGCTTTCCACCGAAATCGCAGAATTGCCGTTGTTGTTCGCCACGGTGCTGTTCAGCATCGTCACCGTCGCACCTTCCGTCACGGTCACCGCCACGCCGGCGGCTTTGGTGAAGGAGCTGTTTTCAACGGAAACAGTGGCATTTCTGCCCGCCGTCATTGCGGTCAGTGCGGATCCGGTGATCCGGGTATTTGCCGCATTCACGGTCATCATACCGCTTGCGCTCACATTGGCGATCGCGGCAAAGCTGCCGGTCACAGTCACATCCGCCAACTGTGTGCGGAAGGCGTCTGCGGAGCTGTCGTAACCGCCGCCGATCACATTCACACCGTTGATGGTGGTCATGCCGCTGACAGTGGTCACTGCGCTGTCGGAGAAGGTCTTGCTGCCGCTGCCGCCGAGGATCAGGTTCGTGTACGCCAGTGCATTGACCGTCTGATCTCCGCCGTTGAATTCCACAGTGGAACCGGCAGCAGTCACGCTCACGCCGTCGGCAATGTTCAGTGCGCCGCTGATGGCGATAACACCGTCTGTTGCAAGCGTTTTCGCGCCGCCCGCGGCATTGATGGTGCCGTAGCTGCCTGCGATAATCGTCTGTGTGTTGGGTCCGTTGTAGTTCACCGTACCAGCTGTGAATGCCGCATTGTTGTTGCGGATGAAGTTGCCGGAAACGGTCATTTCCGTGGCTGTGTAGCTCATGCCTTCGCCACCGATGGTGATGTTGGCAAATTCATCTGCCGCGATCACGCCGCCGCCGGTGTATGCCACCGTGCCGAAGAAGGTGCTGTTGGCAGCGGTCCATTCCGTGCCTTTGACCGCGAAACTCAACCGGAAGGTTGTTCCTGTATTGACCTTCAGTGCGCCGTTGACCTTGAAGGTGTCGGATTCCACGACTTTGACGCCGGAACCGCCCAGTGTCAGATCGTTGTAAGTGATCGCGGCGATCGTCTGACTGGGTGCGGAACCGTTGTAAGTGACGCTCGATGCGTTGCCATTCAGCCAGACTGCGCCGTCGGAAACGATGCT
>JAZNXT010000116.1:0-10933 GCA_045594005.1 Victivallales bacterium | reverse complement strand
GTTACACCTACAACGGCAACAATCAAACGGTGGTTGTGACCGCGAAAGACGCGAAAGGCAATGCTGTGGAAGTCGTGGTGAAATACGACGGCGCGGCGGCGATGCTCAATGCGGACACCTACACCGTCACGGTGGAACTTGTTGACAGCGAAAATTATGTCTTCGCAACCGGTACGGAAACCAGCAAGACCATCACCGTGAACCCGGCAGAACTGAAAGTCGAAGCCAACGACAAGACCATTACGGTGGGCGAAGCGATCGGCGAACTCACTTACACCGTGACCGGACTTTTCGGTTCGGACAACGCAAATATCACAGGCGCGCTGGAAACCACTGCCGACGGCAGCACTGCCGGGGAATATGCCATCACGCGGGGTACACTTGCCATCGGCAACACCAACTATGTGTTGAATGATGCCGACTTTACCAATGGAACGCTCACGGTGGAAGCGAACGTTGTGCCTGACGATCCCGACCGGACAGTCACAACGCTGGATGATACCACGGTGGCGGATGACGGTCTGGTGAGTCTGCGGGAAGCAATCGCCTACGCGAAAGCCAATGGCGGCGGCACCATCACCTTTGCCTCAAGTCTTTCCGGCGGAACGATCACCCTCGCCTCCTCGCTGACGATCGACTTCACTGACAGCATCACCATTGACGGCGATATCAACAACGACGGCACTGCAGACATCACCTTGAGCGGTAATAATGCGGTCCGCCACATCTACATCTCCACTGCGGGCGCGGATGTAACACTGGAAGGCTTGAACTTCATCAATGGAAAAGCAACCAACGGCGGTTCGGTCTATGCCGGTGTTGCAAATGTGACGCTGAATATTTCCAACTCTGTCTTCACGGGGAACGCGGCGACCGGCACGAATGCCACAACCAATGGCGGCGGTGCCATTGCGATCATGAGTGCGAACGACTCGGTCGTCACAATCACTGGCAGCACATTCAGCGATAATACCTCCAGCGGAGGCGGCGGTGCGATCTATGTTTATCGCGGCAAGAACATGACCCTGAATATCAATGACAGTATATTTGAAAACAACACTGCAGCCAGCAGCGGCGGCGGTATTGGTGTCTGGCATGACAAGGCCGGAGCCAGTGCCACAAATCTGTATATTGATGGATCCGTATTCACGGGCAACACAGCCAATGGTACAGACGCGAAAAATCATGGCGGCGGTGGTATTTATTACAACAACGCTGCAAAAGACGCAGAATTTGTGATCACAGATACCGAATTCACCGGCAATAAAGCAACGGCGGGCGGCGGCGGGATCGCCATCCGTAAATCCAATGCTGATTCAGGTACAGCACAGATGGATTTCTCCGGCAGCGGACTGGTGTTCAAAAACAATACTGCAGCAAACGGTGCAGGGATTCTGATCCATCACGACCATAACGCACAGTTTGATCTGACCTACTCTCTCTTTGACAGCAATATTGCCTCCAAGAGCGGCGGTGCCATCCATCTGACTGCCGGCTACAATGCAAAAGGTTATAATGCAAATCTGCGGGGCTTGACGATCATCAACAACGCTGCCGGATGGTGCGGCGGCGGTATTGCCATTGCGGAACGCGCGGAAACCTATATTTCCGATTCCACCATTGTGGGCAACTATCTCACAGAAAACAGTACCATCGGGACAAACAAATCATCCGGCGGAAACGCATTCTACGGTGGCGCCGGGATCTATGTCGGCAAAGCGTTCACTCTGGATAACAACAACAATCCGGGGCAGACCGTGGCGATCATCCACAGCATCGTGGCGGACAACTACTATATGGAAACTGCCGATGGAGAAAAGAAGATCCACGATATCTACCGGAACAGCGGAGATTTGTATTCCGTTGCCAATGTTTACGGGGTGATCAAGACAAATGCAACCTCTAATTTAAAATCCTCTCTGGATTACAAAGCAGACGATCCGCTGACGCTGGGCGAAACACTGTTCGGCGCGAAGACCGACGGAAAATATGTGGTGAACAGCAACAATCTGCTTCAGGTGCTGGATCTGAGTGCGGATGCCGCCCTGAATGCAGCTGTGAACCGGGAAGGATTCCGGATCGCAGACCGTCCCAGCGGAACCTATTATCAGGTGATCTGTTACAGTACCGATAACGGAACAACATGGAAAAATGCCGCAGGTACAAACTACGTCGGAGAAATCACAACGGTACATATCACAGACCAGACGGAAGGAGCGCGCCTGCCCTACTCCACCGCAGGTGCGGCACAATATCAACCTGCATTGATGTGGAGCGTGGCGGATGACGGCACGGTCACCAAGTGGAGTACACTTGCCGATGTGGTCACACAGCTGCAGAGCGATCACACCGCCACGGCGGGCGTGTATTATTTCACGCCCTCCGCTCTGGATCTCGGTCAGATCACAGTCAATGGCTCCATTACTCTGATCGGTTACAGTCAGGACAGTGTGCTGGATGGCACATTTGTGCTGGACGGCACGGACAATGTGACGGTGGATGCGCTTCAGTTTACCGGGGATGCAACTGTAAACGGCGGTACGCTTACATTCAACGATGCCCTGCTCTCCGGAAACGGCACGATCGCAATCAACAGCGGTCTGCTGAATGTGGTGAACACGACTGTTTATGACTTCTCCGGCACGATCACCATTGACGGCACAAACGGTCTGGGACAGATCGTCAGCAGCACGATCCACAGCAACAGCGGCACCATCGCGGGCAATGGCAAACTCAATATCCTGAACACCATTGTGACGGATACGGCTAATCTTTCCGGATATACTGCAAAATATTCCATCTTTGATATCACGGGCAGCGGAGCAACCAATACATACAATGTGGCAGCGGGCGATATTTTCGGCACGGATTTGGTTTGGAACGGACTGGTCCTGACCACACTTGCGGCTTCAAGTGCCTCTCCTCATGCCAACGGTGCATTGACCGCGATCAATGGTACAAATCTTTATTACAGCACCGACGGCAACACATGGTATGACTTCAACGGTACCGCCGTCAGCGAAGACATCAGCAGTTATGTGCTGAAAGTTGACGCGCTGGGGAATCAGCGTATCATTCTGAACGGAAAGGCGGCTGCGGGCGCGTTCTCCAGTTTAGTGGAAGAAAAGACGCTGGTCGTGACCACCTCACAGGATATCGTGGATGAATACGACGGCTACATCTCCCTGCGGGAAGCCATCCATTACGCCACCGATTACGGCATCACCGCCGCAGACGGCACGGCAACGATCACCTTTGATCTGGATGCAATCAAGGCGGCGACGGGTGATTATGCCATGCGTACACTCGCCGACGGTTCTGTCCGCATTGACCTGAATCAGACGGAAGGCTCCTACACCGGCAGTGCCTTTGCGATCATTTCAGGACAGAATTATACCATTGACGGTGCGGTTGACCTGAACGGCGACGGCACAGTGGAAACCGGGGAACGGATCATTCTGGATATTTCTACAGCAAAACTGGCTGGCAAAAATATCCGTACATTCCAGGTTTCCGGCGGTACACTGACCTTGAACAATGTGGTACTGTACGGAACTGCAAGCGCGGCAGATGGTTCCATGAACCTTGTAAGCGGGACCGGCAATGCGCTTGAGGGAGCGATCTTCTACATTGGCAGCGGAACAGCAAAGCTGAACAATGTTGATTTTGAACGCAGTTATGTCTCAAACAAGGGCGCACTCAGGGTCGCCGGAGGAACAATCGAAATCAAGGGCGGTGCGTTCACCAACATCTCCGGTGATAAAGGAAACGGTACTGTGATCCACCGTGAAAACGGCGGTACGCTTACGGTTGACGGAACGGAATTCTATGGGAATACCGCATATAACTCCGCCAGTAATGTAACGTCAAATTTCTTCTGGCTTCAGAATGGAAATGGCACTGAAAATACATTCAGAAATATCAGTATCCATGACAATAAATTTGAAGTGCTGGTTTCCGGCTCCCATGGCGGCGGGGGCAGCTTTTTTGATTCTGTAATCTACAACAACACTTCCGCTGAAACAATGTTCAATTGGAGCAACACCAATACAGGAAAGACGGTTCTTGATGGCGTTACGATCACCAACAACAATGTTACCGGAAATATTTTCTACAACAATAACGAGGGCGGTACTGCGGTCATACTCAAGGATAACACCATCACCGGAAACTACGGCAATATTTCCAATATCATCGCCATCAGCAATACGAAGGGTACCGCAGTCCCCGAAATCATCAACAACACCATTGCTGGCAACACCAGCACCAATGCGGCGTTCAGCTCGCTGTATGTGGCGAACAACCGTACCGTGACGCTCCTCAACAACATCTTTGCAGATACCATCGGTGCAGACGGTTTTGACATCAAGACCGGCGGCGATGCGGCGAAACTGAACGCGTATTACAATGTGATCGGCAGCGGCAAGATCAGCGAAACAACGCATCTGCTGGATGAAAGCAATGTGACCGGGACATACGCAGAGATCTTCGGCAATGCCGATGCGAAACTGGATGTGGCAAACGGCGTGAAGACGCTGGCGATCGATCCGGAAAGCGTGGCGGCATACGGCGGAACACTGGTGGGCAAGATCGGCAATGTGTTCTATTATGTGAGCGGCGGCAACTGGATCAATGCAGCTGACGGAACGACATTCGGCGCGTTCGATTCCACCGATACCACCGCTTACGGTCTGACCAACGGAACCGTTTACACCACGGGGCAGAACGGCGGCGACCGCCTGATCGCAACAGATTACGGTGTTTACAACATGGGGGCTCATGCTCTCACGGAACTGCTGGACAATAATCTTTCCGCCGCAGATAAACTGATCGTGAACGTTCAGGGCGACCGGTTCAATCCCTTCGACGGCAAAATCACATTCCGGGAAGCCATGGACTTTGTTCAGAAGGATACCACACTGGAAAGTTATACCGTCACCTTCGCTGAAAATATGCAGGATGCAGAGATCAAACTCGGCATTGCCTCCAGCGAAACTGTGGCATTTGCCCTCAACGGCAAAACCGTGACCATCGACGGAACCGACCGCAATATCGTGCTTCAGATCGGCGGAAACGGCACGGCGACCCAGATCTTCAGTCTGACCGGCGGAACGAAACTGACGCTCAACGATATCTCCTTCCGCGGCAGCAGTGTTTACACTCCGGCAGACGGGGAAACTGCGGCAACGCTCAGCGGCAGCAATCAGAACAAGGCGATCGCCGATATGAACAATGCACAGCTGACCATCAACGGCGGTGTGATCGAAAACTTTACTGCAAAGGAAGTCGATAACAGCTATGCGTTGATCTATACAATAGAAGACAACGTAAACAAAGTCACGCTGGATGGGACTTTGGTTCAGCATAATAATGCAACGATCATCGGATCCCACGATCCGACTGGCAGTGTTACTGTTTCGGATGTTGTAATCGCAGAAAACCTGGGGCATACCCTGTTCATTCTCCAAAATACAAGCAACTGGAATTTCTCCAATGTAACGGTCCGCGACAACGATCTGACGACCTTTGCACTGATGCAGAGTGGCGGTGATGCAGTGCTGAACAATGTAAAGATCTACAATAACAAGTTCAGCAGTCATGTATTTGAATGGGTCACAAGTTCCGGACAGGGAACATCTGTTATCAAAATGGATAACAGCACTATTACCAACAACACACTGGCAAGCGGGAAATCCGTGTTCTATCTCACCGGCGGCAATGCAAATAATCTTACCCTGCTCAACAATACCGTTGCCAACAACGCAGGCGGGAACGGTATCACCGTCACCAATACAGCCAACACCGTGACCATGATCAATAATATCGTTGTGGGACAGATCAACGATCTGAATGTGACGGCTGGTACGGTCAATGCGAAGTACAATGTGTACGGGATCAACACCGGCGCGACCCTCGACAAGACCAATGTTGAATCCAACATGGCAACGGAATTCGGCGGCACTCCGGATGTGAACGCAGACGGCACTCTCACCATCGTCAACACCGCAAAAGCGGCATACACCGGCACATTGACGGCGGTGAACGGCAGCGATATCTACTATGTGGATAACAGCAACAACTACTGGTACAAGATGGGCGGAGCGGCAACGGAAACATTCGGTCTGTTCGTCAACGACAGTACCGCGAACTACGGTCTGACCGTGGAAGGTGCCGCAGTCAACACGACGGCACAGAACGGAACAAGCCGTCTGACAGCAGCAGATTACTTCACCTTCAACGCCGGTGCGTACGCGCTTGGCACCCTCGGCACAACAGGAACCGAAGTCACCAGCGTGGAAGATAACCGCAATGTCTTCGACAATGTGATCACGCTCCGGGAAGCAGTCCTCCACGCCAATGCAACAGCGGGCGAACAGACTGTTACCTTCGCAAGCACCCTCACATCCGATACGATCCAGCTGACGGAAGATATCCTCATCACCGATGACATTGTGATCGACGGCACCTTCGGCAGCGGCAGGATCACCGTGAAAGCGGCGGAGAAGGACCGCGTGTTCAAGATCAACGACCGTGCCGGACTGGGAACCAATTTTGCCAACGGCAAAGAAGTCTATACCGCATTTGATGCAACGATCAAGAACCTGAACATGACCGGCGGCAACATTGCCGGAGCCGGCGAAGTCAAGAGCGCGGCAACGGTGATCATCAACACCGGTGCAGTGATCGCGGCATATCAGACCAATCTGGCATTGGAAAATGTCAGCATCAACGGCGGTAACGGCGTAGGGATCTTTACGGATGATGTGGAAAACAGCAGTGGCAGCACGACATCTTCTCTGACCTTCACCAATGTGACGGTGGAAAATATCACCGGCGGCAGAGCTGTCCGTTCCAACGCGGAAAATCAGGTCTATAACAACGTGGTGTTCAGAAACAACACTGCCGGAGCCATTGAAAACGGCTACTGCGGCGGCGCGATCATTGTCAACAGTATCTTTGAAGGCAACAGTACTTCTCAACACGGCGGTGCGATCAAAGGTGTGTTTGCATTGATCGAAAACTCCACCTTCCTGAACAATACTTGCAATGTGAACGGATCGGCGATCCAGACATCCGGCAACACATTGTTCAACAATGTTTCCGTGATCGGCAACACCTCCAAAGGCGACAAAGGCGGCGCGATCTTCCTCGACCAGGGAACCTACACCATGATCAACTGTACCATTGCAAACAATATTTCGCTGGGTACGCTTGATGATAACGGAGTCGGTTACGGTGCAGGTGCGATCAATACGGAAAAAGGCAACGCGCCCACGCTGAATCTGATCAATACCACTGTCACCGGAAATCAGGGTGTCCATGTGGGCGGGATCGATATGAAGATCGGCAAACTGAATCTCTACAACTCCATCGTGGCGGGCAACACCACCACCGGAGAAAGCCTCGGCGATGATATCCGCCGCGAACTGGGGAACAGCAGTATCACCATTCAGGAGGTCACTGCGTACAACTCCGTGAGCAGCTATTTCACCGATGCGGATGCGGAAGAAGCCCTGGATGCCAACGGCAACTTTGTGTGGGATCTTTCCGGCAGAGCATTCCTCGGCGAACTGGTCAGCTCCACCACTCCGGGCGGCACTTATGTGAAAGTCGCGGAAAACTCCCTGCTCCAGAATATGAACAGCAGCGAAGTGACAGTTTACACGGATGCGGCTTCCGGCAGAATCACCGGAATCAAAGTGGGAGACACACAGGTCTATGGCAATTCCGGCGGCACGGAAAGTAATCTTGCCGCGGATCAGGCTGGAACTGATCTGCTGGACGGCAAAGTTTATACCACCATCGGTTCCGTGGCTGTGGAACACAAGGAAATCGTTTCCCTCACCGTCACCACCGGCGATGATGTTGTGAGCGGTTCCGACAACAAGACCAGTTTGCGCGAAGCTCTCGCGGCGGCGGAAAGCGGCAGTCCCTATACCTTCGGTGTACTTTCCGATCTTGGTGACGGCATCACCTTCGATGCGGCAGTCACGACTGTGACTGTGGCAGATGACCTTACCATCGAAACCGATATTTCCATCGACGGCGGATCCGGTGTGACGATCAATGTGGCGGACGGCAAGACCCTTGCTGTGGCGGAAGATAAAGCTGTCACCGTGGAAGGCTCTCTCGCGCTCAACGGCACGGCTGAAAACAATGGTACGCTCAATGTGGCGGACGGTGCGGTTCTCACTGTGGACGACTTCACCAACAACGGCTCCATGACCGTGACCGGCGATCTGGCGAAGACTGCCGACGGCACATTTGCAAGCGGTGCGGATTCCAGCGTGACTTACAATGGTTCCGGAACGACGCAGAATGTTCTCTCCGGCGAAGGCGTCACATACGCTGATCTGGTGATCGCCACCACGGCGGCAGAAGCGACCGGCGCGATCACTGCGGCAAATATCACGGTGAACGAAGGCAAGAGCCTGACGGCAGCAAGCATTGAAACGACCGGAAATGTCACCGCCAACGGCACAATGGATGTCTCCGGCGCGGCAACGGTCGGCGGAAATCTGACAGCCAACGCGGATGTGACGGTGAACGGCAACGCAACTGTTACGGGCGATCTGAACGCCAATGCAGAAGTGACGGTGAACGGCAACGCAACGGTCACGGGCGATCTGAACGCCAACGCGGATGTGACGGTGAACGGCAATGTGAGTGTTGACGGTGCCACTGCGGTCGCAAGCGGCGTGACGCTGGATCTCAACGGTGCGGCAGCCGATCTTGGCACGATCAGCAACAGCGGCTCCATCACAGTCAGCGGCAATCTCACCACTGATAACGCGGCAGATAAGACAATGGGTGATGTGACCTACGACGGCGCGGACGGTCAGCAGATCGCCGCAGGTATGTACGATGACCTCACCGTTACGGCTGGCAGCAAGTCCACCTCCGGCGATATCACGGTCAGCGGAAATGCCGATATGAACGCGACACTCACCACCGATGATAATGTGGCGTTCAATGGAACTGTGGAAGGCTCCGGCACTGTCAACGCGACTGCGGGCAGTGTCAGCTACGGCGAAGCTGCAGGAAATGTCCTCGGCGGTGTCTATAACGATGTGACCGTCAGCGGCGATGCAACGACCACGGACAATATCACTGTCAACGGCGCGGCAGATGTGGATGGTAAACTCTCCACCGATGATAATGTGACCTTCAGCGGTACGGTGTCCGGTGATGGTTCCATCAACGCAACGGCGGGCAGTGTCAGCTACGGCGAAGCCGCAGGAAATGTCCTCGGCGGCACATACAACGATGTAACTGTCAACGGCGATGCGGCAACCACAGACGCGATCACCGTCAATGGCACGGCTGATGTGAATGGTAAACTCTCCACCGATGATAATGTGGCGTTCAACGGTACGGTGTCCGGCTCCGGCTCCATCAACGCGACTGCGGGCAGTGTCAGCTACGGCGAAAACGCTGGCAATGTCCTCGGCGGCACATACAACGATGTGACTGTCAGCGGCGATGCGGCAACCACGGACAATATCACCGTCAACGGCGCGGCGGATGTGGATGGTAAACTCTCCACCGACGACAGCGTGGCATTCAACGGTGCAGTGTCCGGCGATGGTTCCATCAACGCAACGGCGGGCAGTGTCAGCTACGGAGAAGCCGCAGGAAATGTCCTCGGCGGCACATACAACGATGTGACTGTCAGCGGCGATGCGGCAACCACGAACAATATCACCGTCAACGGTACGGCGGATGTGGATGGTAAACTCACTACCGATGACAATGTGGCGTTCAACGGTGCAGTGTCCGGCGATGGCTCTGTCAACGCAACGGCGGGCAGTGTCAGCTACGGCGAAGCCGCAGGAAATGTCCTCGGCGGTACATACAACGATGTGACTGTCAGCGGCGATGCGGCAACCACGAACAATATCACCGTCAACGGTACGGCGGATGTGGATGGTAAACTCTCCACCGATGATAATGTGGCGTTCAACGGTGCAGTATCCGGTGACGGCTCCATCGACGCAACAGCGGGCAGTGTCAGCTACGGCGAAGCCGCAGGAAATGTCCTCGGCGGTATCTATAACGATGTAACTGTCAACGGCGATGCGGCAACCACAGACGCGATCACCGTCAACGGCGCGGCGGATGTGGATGGTAAACTCTCCACCGACGATAACGTGACCTTCAGCGGCGCGGTGTCCGGCGAAGGTTCCATCAACGCAACGGCGGGCAGTGTATCTTACAACGGAACTGGCGATCAGACCATTCTCAATGGTTCCTACAATGCCCTGGCACTGGAAAACGGCAGCAAAACGCTGGGCGACAATGTAACAGTTTCCGCAGAAAACGGATTCAGTGCATCTTCCACCACGCTCAAGGGTGCGACGGGTGCGACATTGATTGTGAATGACACCGGCAACGGCGAAAGTCAGAACAGCGCGATCACCGGAACCACCTTCCAGGATATTGCAGTCAAAAATACTGCAACCGGCGGCGACGGTAATCTTTATATCAATGCCGACAGCAGTACACCCAACAATATTGCCGGAACTGTAAGCGGCATCCGTCTGGTGGCGGAATTGACAGTCACCGCCGGTGCGATCACTTACGGCGATACATTGGGCAGCATTATTCTGACGGTGACCAATGCTTCCGGCGAACAGCTTTATAAAGGAACCGTTGATGAACTGGGTTGGAATTGGGCTGCAGGCAACGACGCGATCGAAAACGCAACGGAAAATCAGGCGTATTCTGTGGATTCCGGCGAATCGACCTATTATTACAATGGCGATGTGAATGTGGTTATCAACAAGCGTGTGATCCAGGTGAAAGCACAGAGCTACACCATCACCGCCGGTGACGCATTGCCGAAATTCCTGTACTCCTACATCGGAGAACTTGTTGGAGTCGATGCCTTTACCGGCGCACTCATCTGCAGCGGTGACGGGTCTGCCGCAGG
>JAZNXT010000115.1:0-59899 GCA_045594005.1 Victivallales bacterium | reverse complement strand
TTCAGGTGTGCAAAACTGGCAGGTCTTACACACTGTAAATCAAAAGGAGACTTTTTGCAAACTTGGATCTAAAGATTTTTTATCCTCACCGGCAAAGCCAGAGGTTATATTGACCTGAAGGTATAGACAAATTTAAGCGGCGAAGCCGCGCTGTAATAACATCACCAACCTTACTCCCGCCAGGGAGAAACTTCACGGGCAGCGGAGCTGACCTCTTCACAAGTGAAGCGATAACGAATTGAGCCTGAGGAACGCAAGGCACAAGCCCTGTCGCTGAACGACTTCACAAGCAAAGCTGCGGAGATTTTGTGAAGATGTGAAGAAAAACCTTCGTTTTTTGAGTGAAGAGCTTTTGCGATTGCCGCTGATGCGGCAAGACGCAAAAGGCGTGAAGTGAAGCCTTGCGGCTTCGTTCCACCAAAAATAAAAAGCCGTCGGAAACCGACGGCTTGGAATTTTTGGTGGAGTAGATGGGAGTTGAACCCACGACCTATACGATGCGAACGTATCGCTCTAGCCAACTGAGCTACTACCCCGTATGTGTTATGATGTTCTTAATATAGCACCGGATGAAAAAATGTCAAGTGGGAAGATGAAAGTTTTTGCATTTTTTTCAATCAGTGATCTCTTTCAGCACTCCGGTCAAGGGGGCGATCAGATCTTTCAAATCGCCCGCACCGATCACCGCCACAAGATCGCCTGCATGAAAATCATTTTTTACCATTGCCGCGATCTCCTGCCAATCCCCGGAAACCGCCACAGCTTTGTCGCTACCGACAGCCGCAGCAAGGTCCGCAGAATCGTATCTGCCCGATGCCACCCAGGCTGCAAAAACAGGCGTGATATAAATGCGGTCTGCCGCACGCAATTCTGCCGCAAACTCATCAAAATAGCGTTCCAGCCGCGCGTACCGGTGCGGTTGAAAAAAGATCACCAGCCGCCGTTGCGGAAAGATCTCCCGGAATGCACGGAGGCTGGCACGCAATTCCGTGGGGTGGTGTGCGTAATCTTCCATCAGAACAAAAGATTTGTTTTCAAAATGTTTTGTCATGCGCCGATCCACACCGGGAAAACGGGAAAGGATCTGTGCCGCAAGTTTTTTATTCAACCCCAGCTGAACTGCCGCCGCAAGAGCTGTCAGGGCATTGAGTTTCTGAAATGATCCCCAATTTTTCAATGCTGCCGGATCAAAAAGTGCAAGATCGGGAGAAGCTGTCACATCGGGATCCAGCCGGACGGCAGAGGGGTGTTCCGCAAAAAGTTCATCGGTTTTTGCCGACCCCACATAGATCAGATGTTGAGCCTGAAATGCGTACTTTTTGAAATTGGCAAAAAGCTGATCGGCTCCGCCCACACTCCACGCGTGATCGTCCTCCACATTGGTAACGATCCCCAAATGGGAAAACATTGCTGTATGAGTGCCGTCGCTTTCATCCACTTCCGTGATAAAAAGATCACCGCCCTGCCCCGCAGAACCGTTCTTTTTGCCGTAAGCGGGGATGAAACCGCCCACCAGATAACCGGGTGTCAGTCCCGCCTCCCGGAACAGCCATGCGAGCATGGCGGAAACGCTTGTTTTTCCGTGGGACCCGCTGACAGACACCACGCGTTTGTAGAGTCCGGTCATGGCGGCAAGAGCTTCTCCCCGCCGGATCACGGCGGCACCCGCATTTTTTGCGGCAAGAAATTCCGGATTCTCCGGAGCGATCGCCGAACTGTGGATCACCAGCAGATCGGAACGATCTCCGTCAGAAGGGATATTTTCAGCACGGTGCGGTCCGCTGCGGATCACAGCTCCGGCAGCCCGCAAATCCTCAAGAGCATCTGTTTCCAGCAGGTCGGAACCGGACACCTGAAAACCATTTTTCAGCAGGATATATGCCAGCGGGAGCGTACCGACTCCGGCGCATCCGATGAGATGGACGCGCCGGAATTTATGGATATCAAAGGACATGAACGGTGCTTTCTCCAGCCTCGACCGGGTAGGATTTTCCGTTCACGATAAGCGTATAGGCGGCGTTGGATTTTACGGAAATCACGCCATCCCGGTACACCACATCTGTCACCACATCCCCGAAGGAATAATTGGTCACACCGATCGCGCCTTTGATCACCGGCGGCAGATTCCAGGTGAGGGTATTTTTGAAGGCATCCGCACCGGTCAGACCGATGATATTTTCGATAAAGAGACTGATGGGACCCAATGCCGACCAGCCGCAGAAATCGGGACGCACGCGGGTTTCGTGGTGTTTTGCCGGCGTAAATTTCGTGGGGCTGTAACATTCCCAGATGGTATGGGGCTCATACTGTTTGTAGGTCTGATACATGTGTTCCACGATCTTGCGGGCATTATCGTTGGCAAGGTCGAACTGCCCGTATCCTTCCAGACTCTTGATCCCCATATAGGCGGTAGGCAGCCACACGGAACCGCGCCAGTACTGACCATCTTCCGGTGCAAAATCCGGATCGGTGCGGGTGACTGTGGTCCAGGGGACCATGCCGCCCATTTTTTCGGGATCGCGGATCGCATCGCACATCCGTTCCGCCTGTTCCTGTGTGGGCATCATTGCCAGCATCGGCCAGAAGGAGGCGGGGGTGAGGCATTTCATTTTTTCCAGAGTATTGCAATGGATGTCGTAATAGTTGCCGTCCTGTTCATCCCAATAGAGAGAATTGACTTTTTCCTTGAAACATTCGTAAGTGGCTTTCCAGCGTGCGGAAATGGCATTTTCGCCGAGGATCGCAGCGATTTTGGAAATAAAGAGTGCGGAAAGTCCCTGCTGCGCGATAGCATCCACCCACAGCATTTCCGGATTGTTGGGACGGTCCTTATCGGCTTTGACACCTTTTCTGCCGCGGGGGGTGTTGTCCATTCCGGAACGGCCGCCTTCCCAGAAATAGCCGTGTTCGTGCTTGACAAGACAGGTCGGCGCGCGGGTGTATTTTGTCACATATCCGGCTTCCTTCATATTTTCCAGGAACGCGAAATGACGCTGAAGATATTTTTTCTCCAGGAGCAATTCTTTCAGGTGTTCGCGGTCGCCGGTCATCAGGGCGTAGGAATATTCCGCCCAGGCAAAAAGCGGGGGATTATCGGGAATATGGATCCGGAGCTGCACCACATCGCCGTCTTTATAACCGGTCCATTCTTCCGGATTGTGGACCTGCACCATGGGAAGCGGCGCATTGTCGTGGAGCGGCGCATAGAAGTTATTGAGTGTTTCGATCCCGGGAAAAACATTGGGCGCATATTTGCAGAAGAAAAGCATGAAACAGGTATCCCAGATCCAGATATCGGAAATGAGGAACGCTTCATCCATGTAAGGGGATTGCGGCATTCCGGGGATCTCCAGCACATGATCGTGTGCCAATTCCCACGCGCGTTCGTACAATTCCAGATATTCCGGTTTTTCTTCAAAGATCACTTTCGGGATCTCATTTTTCCAATGGGGATTGTTCACATCAAAATTTTTTGCTTTCATCGTATCACTGATCCTTTCTCTTGATCGTTTCTGCAATAAATATAGCGCATACCGAGATTTTTTCCATAAAAAAACTTGAATTTTTGCAAAATCATGACATATTTATCAAAAATAATTAAATGAACGGCTTTTTCTATGCAGCAATATATTGATTTTTCAGATCCCGACCGTGCCTGTGATGCCCTTGATGCCATGGGATTCATTCCCCGTGCCGGGGAAGATCAAGCCTCTTTTCTTGAACGGGCGAAACGGGAATTTTCTGCACCTCTGCCGGACGATGTAAAAGCGGAATTCAAAAACGATCTTCCCATCCCGCCGGAAATTTTGCAGGAAGGTGCCGCGCGGACAGAAGCCCTTTTCGGTTTTTCCGCCGTCAATGTGCCCGGTTATTTTCTGAAGCGGGGAATGGGTCTGCTTTGGGCGGGTTGTTCTTTTTCCGATGAAACAGGCTTGCGCGTGATCGCATTGCGGAACGGTTTTGCAAAAAGCCGCCGCTGGTTCATTTACGACCGGGCAGAACTGCTGGCGCATGAACAGGTCCATGCCATGCGAACTCCTTTGGATGGAGAAGAAACATACGAAGAACATTTCGCCTATATGACCTCCAGCAGTGCGTTCCGGCGTTTCACGGGAAACTGTTTCCGGAACAAAACGGACTCCATGATTTTTCTGGCGGGGCTGGGATTGCTTTTTCTGGCGGAACTGGCTGTGATGTTCCGGATCATGCCGGAACTGAATCTGAACTATTTTCTGCTGATCGCACTGATCTATCCGGCGTGTCTGCTTCTTCAGAATATTTTTACCCGCCGGACTTATTTCCGGGCGCGGAAAAATCTTGCAGCGGCAGGCTATCCAAAACCGGATGCCCTGTTGTGCCGCAGTACCGCCGGAGAAATCGACCGGATCGCAAAACTGAAAGATCAGGACTTGACTGATCTGTTGGAAAATTTGAACAGAACAGAATTGCGCTGGACCATTGCGTTGCGGCGGTTCGGTGCAGAAAAATAAAAACAGAAAGGAATCCGGAATGAAAAAATTGTTGTTGGCAGTGTTTGCCGGAGCGTTGATGCTCACATCGGCATTGCAGGGAGCAAATGTCAGAACAGAACGGGAAAGCGGTCTTTACGAAACAGAAAAAGACAAAGAAGTAGTATTTGTTCTGACCAAAAAAAGCAAACGGGAATGGGCAAAAGGCTCAAAACTGGTTTGCGATCTGGATGTGAACGGCAAGATCACTCCTGCGATCAAGGAACTTGACGGCGAAGTCTGGAACAAAACAGATGAGTGGAAAGTAAGCGTCCCCCCCCAACAGGGCTGGATGCTGCTGCACATCAAGGAAGTAACAGTGGATGCCAAAGGAAGAGTCCGCAAAAGAAACCTTGGCATGGCGGGCGCACTGGTAAATAAAGATCTCATCAAAGCCGGCACACCGGAACCGGCAGATTTCGATGCGTTCTGGAAAGCGGAAATCGGAAAAATGAAAAAAGTCCCCATGCTGGTGTACCGGGAAGAAGTGGAAGTGACCGCCAAAGATTGTAAGGGAAAAGTCCGCGCATGGCGGATCAAACTGGATTGCGGGAACGGAAATTTTGCATACGGCTATGTGGCGATGCCCGTCGGAGCAAAAGAAAAAAGTCTGCCCTGTATCATACAGTATCACGGGGCAAGCACCTATGAGATCCGCGGACCGGGATTGTACTACGCGAAAAATTCCATCCATATCGTGATGTCACCCCATCCCATTGAATGTGGCAGAGATAACGAATATTACAAAACCATGCGGCAGGAACTCAACGGATACGCTCACCGCAACGCGGATGTGAGCATCGATCAATATTATATGAAGGGCATGGTACTGCGCGTGGTGCGTTCTCTGGAATTTGCAAAAACACTGCCCGAATGGAACGGGAAAGATCTGCTGACTCATGGAGAAAGTCAGGGCGGATTCCAGGCGATCGTGGGAGCTGCTCTGGATCCGCAGGTCAGTTTCTGTCTGGCAATGGTTCCCGCAGTGAGCGATCATTTCGGATATAAAGCCGGATACAAAAACGGTTGGCCTCAGACGATCAAAATGAACAAAGAAGGACAGGTCGCCGATCCCGTCTTTGTGCAGAAAGCAGAAAAGATCCTGCCCTATGTGGATAATGTGAATTTCGCAAAACGGATCAAATGCGAAGCGTGGATCTCCACCGGTTTGAAAGATGTCGTCTGCCCGCCCACCGGCGTAATGGCTGTCTTCAATAATATCCCGGCAAAAGATAAACACATGTATATCGCACCTCTCGCCGGTCACGGTGCCGGAAACCGGGATGTGGTCGATCGCCTCCACTCCATCGTGGTGCCGTAAAAAGCGCGGCGCGGCAGAACCAAACCAACAGAACGCACGGCGTTCTGCTGGTTTGGCACCCGCAGGCACAAAAAAACGCGGCTGGCAAAACCAGCCGCGTTTTTTTGTGCCTGCGGGCTGATCCGGCGGAGCGGGCTTTGCCCGCTGCCGGATCGCTGCCGCGCCTGACCGGCGTTCATCCCCCTTTGCAACACAGCAGCAGCACGGCGGCGATCGCGAGGAGGACTCCGCCGATTTTCCGGAGAGTAATTTTTTCTTTCAGGAACACCGCACTGAAAATCAGCGTCATGGGGAAACTGATCTGCTGAATGGGCAGGACGATGGCGGCATCTCCGCCTTCCAGTGATTTGAGCATAAAGAACATGATCCCGAGGACAGCGGCTCCGGATGCGACACCGAATCCGTACATCCCGCCATCCATTCTGATTTTGCTGCGTTCCCGCCAGAATGCGTAGCACACGCCGCCGATGATCCACCAGACTGCTGTGATCATGGAAACGGCATTTCCTGCGCCGCTGTCGCAAAGCATTGCCTGTTTTGCGGTCAATCCCTGCCCTGCCCGCAGGAGAGAGCCGATCACCACCAGCAGGATCCCCAATTTTGCCGACCTGGCATTTTCTTCATTTTTCGGCATGAAGCAGATCACGGCTCCGGCAGCGGCGGCGATCCCGAACCAGTTGATCATGGAAAGGGATTCATGGAACGCGAAAGTAGCGATCAAAGCCACCGGCACGAGGTTCAAACGGTAGATCGTGGAGCAGACTCCTGCCGACTGCAAAGCCATGGACTCTATCAGCAGGATATTTGCGGTAATGGAAAAGAATCCGCTTAAAACGCCCCACAGCAGAAATGTTTTCCAGTTGGAAAAATCGTAAGGGATGAAAAAAGAAAATCCGAGCCAGACGATCCCGATCAGGGAAAAAAAGATCCCCCGGGAGCGTTCTTTCAGGGCAAACAATTTGAAGATAAAGTCATTGACAGCAGCGCAGACAAGAGCGCAGAGAGCGAAAACGATGTAGATCATAGCATATTTCTCCTGATATTCACATTACTGTAATATACCCGCATTTTACTGCAACTTCAATGATCTTTTTACTTGTTTTTTGATTTTTCGCTTGACAATCGTCCCCGACGCGTGTATTTTCCCTGCGGCGTCATAATTTGAATCAGCTCAACAGAAAGGAAAAAATCATGGCAGATCTTCTGATCAAAAACGGGATCCTCTGCAATCCCGCGAAAACAAAACCGGCAGTGACCGACATCCTCATCAAAAACGGAAAATTTGCGAAGATCGCAAAATCCATCCCCGTCAAAAAAGGCATGACTGTGATCGATGCAAAAGGCAAATACATCTATCCGGGCATGGTGGATGCCCATTGCCACACCGGACTTTCCGATTTTGCCATCAATTACCACGACTACAACGAATATTGCGATCCGCTGACGCCGCAGCTCCGGGCGATCGACGCCTTCAATCCGCTGGATGAATCCATCAAACGCACCGCATTGGGGGGTGTCACCACCTTTGCCACCGGTCCCGGCAGTTCCAATGTCCTCGGCGGCACCTTTATGGTGATCAAGCCGCTGCCCGGCGGTAAAGTCGTGGACAAAATGGTGATCGATCCTGCCGTTGCCATGAAAGCGGCATTCGGGGAAAATCCCCGCCGCTGTTATGCGGGCAAAGGGATCAGTTCCCGTATGACCACGGCATCCATGCTCCGTGAAATGCTTTTCAAGGCAAAAGAATATGCCAACAAGATCGACAAAGCCAAAAAAGAAAAGAAGGATGCACCCGGCTTTGATATGAAACTGAACGCCCTGCTCCCGGTGATCCGCGGGGAAATGACGCTGAAAATTCATGCACACCAGGCGAATGACATTCTGACTGCGGTCCGTATCGCCAAAGAATTCAATCTGAAAATGACCCTTGACCACTGTACGGAAGGGCATCTCATCGCCGATGAACTGGCGGAACTCGGCTATCCGGTCGCCATCGGTCCCACCATGGGTTTCCCCCACAAGATCGAATTGCGGGAAAAAAGTTTTGTCACGCCGGGTATTCTGGCAAAAGCGGGCTGTCTGGTTTCCATCATCACCGATGCGGATGTGATGGAACAGAGTTATCTGCCGCTGATGGCGGCACAGGCGATCAATGCGGGTATGGATCCGCTGGATGCCTTCAAAGCCGTTACCATCAATCCGGCAAAAATGCTGGGATTGGAAGACCGTATCGGCAGTGTGGAAGAAGGAAAAGATGCCGACTTCCTGATCACATCCGGCGATCCCATCGGGGACTTTGCACGGGATGTGATCGAACGCGTCTTCATCAATGGTGTGGAGTACAGCCGCTGACCGTTGCAGAAATCGCAGTTTCGCGCACTCCGGCAACGCCGCTTTCCACAAAACAGCCGCACCCGCCGGAAGTGAAAGACCCGTCCACCGCAGTCAGAATGAGATCTTCTCCGATGACTGCGGTGAATTTTTGTCCCTCCACACGGAATTTTACCGGGATATAAACATCCCGTTCCAATGCAAAATCTGTTTCTGCAAGGATCGTTTCCTCTCCGTAACAGCGTTTCACGATCTGTGTTTTTTCTCTGCCGAACACCAGAGCCACATACCGTTCCAACCCCTGATAACGGAGGAGCAGCCCGCCGCGTTCCCCGCCATGGATGCGGAACATACAACTCACGGCACAATCCAGCCAGAACCGGTTGCCGGTCACATACACGCCGCGCCCTTCATTTTTCCGGATCTGATGAAGATAACGCGTTTCTCCGTTAAACGCATTCATCATGCCGTCGCAGCTGGAGATCCAGGCATAAGAAGAGATCCAATTGTCGTAATACAAATCAGCGTTTCCGCAAAAATCGACTTCCCGGATCCGGAGTGTGACCGTTTTCTGAAACGAAAAACCGAACGCTGTGACGGTATCCCCCGCAGAAAACGGCGGCGTAATGAGAAGATCAAAATCACCTTCCGCCGTCACCGGCAGAACAATGGAGTCCGCCGTCCCGTCTTCATGGATCACATCGAAGACCAGATCAAATGCCGCGTCTGCCGATCCTTTCAGTTTCACGCTCATTCCGGGATAAAACAGAGAAGTGGAGCAGATCTTATAATTGATATCCGCTTTTTCACTGCGGGGGATCAGCAGTTCGCGCATCACACGCTGTCCTGCTTCACCGCGGATCAGCAGGGAGCCGTGATCGTTCACCGCACCAGGCTTGAAGCCATGACAGGCTCCCCGCAGACGGAAATCGCAGAACGCACGGCGTTTTTCCGCCTCTTCCCACCCCATGATCTTCCGTCCGACCTCCGCAATGGCATACGCCTGATTGGCGGCATCCATCACCGCAAAAGTTCCTTCGGCAGTAGGCAGATAAACCGTATCGGCAAAGGGCGTCAGATAATCATACGGTTTCCGCATGGCATCCAATCCGCACACGAGCGCGGAAACGGTTCCCACATTTGCCGCATTGCAATCGGTATCCCAGCCTGCGGTATTGACAATGGTCATTGCCTTATGGAAATCGGCAGGAGCATAACTCCATGCCATCACCATCACTGCATGGTTCGGGACAACATGGCAGCCGCCGCTGTATTTTTGATATCCGTATTTCTCCCGGATCCGGTCAAATGTTTTCTCCCAATCGCCATCTTCTTTCACCCACGCGCGTACATCCCGGTGGATCTGTGCGATCAATGAACCGGCAGGGATGAAAGAGAGAGCCGTATCCAGCAGATGTTCCATATCATTGGAAACAAAGGCTTCCGATACCATTGCCGCGACCACCTGTGCTGCATATACAGCTTCGCCGTCGTGGGAAACTTTTGCCGCCTTTTCCGCCAGCTGCACGGCAAGTGCCGGATCACCCGGCGCGACCATCCCGAAAGCATCAATAAAAATCTGTGCGCCGATCTGTTCGGCAACTGTTCTGCCATTGCGGGCGATGGAGCCGGATTCCGGAGCGTGGATCCCGTGTTTCAAACGCAGATAGGCGGTATGCTCCGTGGAAAAACACATCCCGCCCCACCAGAGGACAGTTTTGTTTTCGATCAGATAGTTCAGCCAGTTGTCGCCGAATGTTTTATACGGTGTTTCCGCATAAAGCCCGGAATCCGCCAACACGCGGACAAAGGTGAATGTCCCGGAAATATCATCATCCGTCACGATCAACGGCACTCCGGCTTCGTCCGCCACATAGCGGTCGATCATTCCGAAGCGATCCATAATGGCATTTTTCGACCATCCTTCGATGGGTCTTCCGGCATACACACCCACGATCTTTCCGAGGACTGCGGTATAAACTTTTTCTTCATAATCCGGGATCATATCCTATTCTCCAAAGTTATCTGTTCCATCCGACAAAAAAACAGAGCCATTGCGCGGCAACAGCCCTGTTTCAGGATTTATGATTTTCAGCAAAACACACCGTCAGCGACGTTTTTTCGGTTTGATATCCGGCTCAAAGTCTTCATCGGCACCGAATTCATCTTCATAGGGATCCAGATCATCAAAATCGCCGAAATCGTCGTCGAAATCAAAGTCTTCATCTTCCCCGTATTCATCTTCGTATTCATCGTATTCATCTTCATCATCGCTGAGTACATTACCCGCAGTGATGAGCGCGCCGCATTCCGGACAGCACCCGTCTTCGGCTTCCATCTGTTTTTCGTTGATCTCCATGTCACAATAGGGGCAAATCATTACCATAATCTTATCTCCTCGCTTAACAGGTAATTTTCTTTTTCGGTCCAAAACGGACTATACATACCAAATGGAAAAAGTCAAATCAAATCTTCAGAAAAAACTCAATTTTTCCGGGATTTTTTCAACGCATCCATCACCAGACCGGAATAAAGTTCCATCAAAGTGATCCCGGATGCCATCGCAGCTTTCGGCAAAAGACTGCTCGCGGTACACCCGGGCATACTGTTCCCTTCCAATACAAAAACCTTATCATCTTTCTTCCGGATCATCACATCCACGCGGACAAGTGTTTCCGCACCCACCGCTTTTGCAAAAGTCAGAGCCATTTCTCTTGAGGCTTTCTGCGCTTCCGGCGAAATTCCTTCCGGCGGACACAGATACAGCGTTTCCCCTTGAGCATGGGTATATTTTGCATCGTAATCGTAAAGTTTGCCGGGGTACCGGATCTCCACCAGCGGCAGGGCTTTCCCCAACAGGATCCCAACCGTGGCTTCCACGCCGTCGATATATTCCTCGATCAAAGCCTTTTTATCATATTTC
The DNA here is from genome assembly GCA_045594005.1 of Victivallales bacterium. GTDB lineage: Bacteria > Verrucomicrobiota > Lentisphaeria > Victivallales > UBA1829 > SIG77. Next base: position 48,816 of record JAZNXT010000115.1, on the reverse strand, counting down.
AACGCCGTTTCCAATGCCTCACGCCACTGCGCCGCATCTTCCACCAATGTCAAACCGAATGTGGATCCTTCCGAATTCGGCTTCACGATCAACGGGAATTCCATCCCTTCCGGTACCGGTGCGGCTGGATCGGTGATCACAGCGTATTTTGCATTGTTCACACCGTGTTCATCCATCACCTTCTTGGAGGCGGCTTTGTCCATCACGATCTCCATAGACCGGGAAGATGACCCCACTGTGGGGATCCCCGCTTCCTCCAGCATCCGCTGAAGGGTTCCGTCTTCACCGTAACCGCCATGCAGAACGGGATAAACCACATCCGCTTCCCGCATGGCGTCGGTGATCTCCAATTTCTGAATATCGTATTCCGTCACAGCGAATCCGGCTTCACGGAGAGTCTGCGCCACATTGGCTGCGGAAAGGAGAGACACCTCCCGTTCGCTGCTGACTCCGCCCTTCAACACCAGCACTTTCACTGCGGAACGGCTCTTTCCCCATCTTTCTGCACTTTCCATATCCACAAAACGCACCTCCGGCTTCAACATGATCCCTGTGGAATCGTAAACCCGCTGCGCCATTTCTTCCGTAGCGGCAATAAAATCTTTTTCCGCGGCTTTTTCTTCCAGACGGTCTGTACGGTTGATCACCCAGTTGGCATGATCCCGTGATACCTGAAACCTGCCGTGATCCACTTCTTTTGCTCCGCATAATTCCAGAATTTTTCCCGCCGGCAGAGATGGTGCCGGATTCTTGAAAATACTCCCCGCACTGCGTCCCGGCGGTGATTTCATGCGGCGCATCATTTCCCGTTTGTGCAGCAGTTTTTCTTCTGCCGGATCCACTTTCACGAAGCGGAACGACACCCGTAAGATCATCTGATCTTCCGTAAAAGGCGATTTCCGGTAGCTGAATTCCAGATCCTCCCGGCGGAGCCGCTGCACACGACCGGATTTGAGATCAAGATATTCCACCCAGCCAATAAAATCGCTGATACTTTGCCCGTTGGCTCCCGCGTTCATCATGGCAGCACCGCCAATGGTCCCGGGGATCCCGTAAAGACCCGCCGCACCGCCATACCCGCAGGCACAGGCATGATCCAATACATTTTTCAGAGAATTGGCTGCACCGGCAAGAAAAGATCCGTCTTTGTAAAGCTCGATCTTCCCGAAATCTTCCCCCGGATCCAACTTGATAAAAATCGTGTCCGGCAGGATGCGGTCCGCTCCCACAAGATTGGTGCCGCCTCCCAGACTGCGCAATGTCAGCTCACTGCGTTTTTTACAGAGAGCCGCCACCACTCCGGACGCATTGGCAATACTGTTTACCTTGATCAGGGGAAATGTACCAAGCCCTGCGCCCAGTGTAGTGTAATCGCTCCACTTCGCCCGCGGATTGTATTTCAACGACGGAAATCCCTGAAGGATCTCCTCCACGGCAACTTTGCGGAAAAACTTATTTCTTATAAACTTGAGCAGGATCAAAGACCCGTTCTCCTACAATTTCCACTTCGCCATTTTCCAGCAGTCTGCGGAAGAAACAGGAACGATATCCTTCATGACATGCCGCACCGCCGATCTGATCCACTTTGAAGACAACTGTATCTTCATCGCAGTCGATCAGAATTTCTTTCACAACCTGACGGTTGCCGGATTCTTCACCCTTCTTCCACAACTTGCTGCGGCTGCGGGACCAGTAGGTGGCAAAACCGGATTTCAGCGTTTCTTCCCAGGATTCCTTGTTGATGTAAGCAAGCATCAGCACATCGCCGGTCTGATAATCCTGCGCGATCGCGGGGATCAGACCACCGGATTTTTCAAAATCGAGTTCGATCATGTTCGTTTCTTTCTTTTCGTCAAAGGTTATTATGAAATCATTTATTTCTTTTCAGCAGGAGCTTCCGCTTTTTCACACTTGCCGCTGCAGCCGGCTGTCAGCACCAGCGCAAATTTCTTGCTGCGCAGTTCCTTTGCTTTCGCACTGAAACGCACCGGATTGCCCGGCATCACTTCGCGGCAGTCCACCGGAGTCATCGCTTTCTGAACCTTTCCATTTTCATCGAACCAGATAAAACGGTAGGTGATCTTATAGGTGCGGTTCGGAAACACCAGCCAGGTGAAAAAGGGCAGTTCACTGGTTTCTGCAGTCACGCGGATCCGGAGCATACCATCTTCATCGCTGCTCATCACGGGCTGCTGCTTCACGGTAAGAATGTCTTTCAGTTTGTCTGCAACATAAACGCCGGGCGTGATATCCTGCGCTTCTTTTGCTTCCATGACTGCAGCGGCGGCATCATCTGCAATGGGAGCAAACATGGCTTCCGGAGCTTCGCCTTCAGGGACAGCAGAAGCACAGGCAGTTACAAACATTGCACCGGCAACAGCGCAAACAGCAGTAAGCAAGTGAAATTTTTTCATGGTCATTTTCTCCAGTTTTCTGATATTTTGAACTCTTGATCTTTATGGGTAATTTAACCGCTCCCGCTGAAGAATCAAGTGTTTTTTTGTAAAAAACTTAAATTTCTGCCGGAGTTTTCCCGATATAGATCTGACGCGGACGCATGATCTTGGTGTTCATACCGATCATTTCCCGCCAGTGAGCGATCCAGCCGGGCAGACGCGCCAGAGCAAACATCACTGTAAACATACTTTCCGGGATCCCCAGCGCACGGTAGATGATGCCGGAATAGAAGTCAACATTGGGATAAAGATTGCGTTCCGTGAAGTAACTGTCGGACAACGCCGCTTTTTCCACCTGCACCGCAATATCCAGCAACGGATCGGTAATATGCATTTTTTCCAGAAATTCGTAGCATTTGCGCTTGATGATCTTCGCACGGGGGTCGAATGTCTTGTAAACACGATGCCCGAATCCCATCAGTTTCACCGGGCTGTTCTTGTCCCGCACCATGTCAAAGAATTTTTCAATACTCCCGATCTGTTCGATCTGACGGAACATTTCCACCACAGCCTGATTCGCTCCGCCGTGAAGCGGACCGGAAAGTGCGGAGATCCCCGCAGAGATCGTGGCATACAAATTCACCTGCGCACTGCCGATGGTACGCACCGTAGTGGTGGAGCAGTTCTGCTCGTGGTCGGCATGCAGGATCAACAGCGCATTGAGGATACGCACAGCATCCTCATTGATTTCATAAGGAGCCACCGGAGAATCAAACATCATATTCAGGAAGTTGGCACAATAGGAGAAGTCGTGCCGCGGATACACAATGGGTTCCCCGATACTCTTTTTGTAGGAGAACGCCGCCATGGTACGCACCACAGACATCAACCGCGCAGTGGAAAGTTCAATATCTTCACTCAAAGACAACTGGTCCACATTGGGATAAAAGATCGCCAGCGCATTGATCATGGTGGAAAGCAGGTGCATGGGATGCGCTCCACTGGGGGCAAGGTCGAAAAAGTGACGCAAGTCTTCGTGCATCAGCGAATTGACATTGAGCAGGTGTGAAAAGTTTTTCTTTTCCGAGATCGTGGGCAGGCTGCCGTGGATCAGCAGATACGCCACCTCAATAAAAGTACAGCGTTCCACCAACAGTTCAATGGGGATCCCGCGGTAACGCAAAATACCGTTTTCACCGTCAATATAGGTAATACTGCTGAGACAGACTGCGGTATTCATCAAGCTCTTATCAAGAGTGACGCAGCCGGTTTCTTTCCGCAAATTTGAAATATCAAATGCTGTTTCCCCTTCTGTCCCGGTAACGACAGGCAGTTTGACGTCTTTTCCGGCGAAGCTGAGAGTCGCAAAGTCGATTTTCTTTTCCATAAGGGTCACCATGTTGTGTTTTGAGTAATGATCAAAAAGTATCCGAAAAGTGTAATATAATGCACGATCCCATTTTTTTCAAGCTCATTCCTGAAAGATGATAGACTTTTTGATCTGTTTCTTTCATTTTTTTACTTTCACGCGAGAACTGCGACTGTGAAACAGTCTTTTTTACACTTTGGTAATATTGATTTCTGCTGCTTGACAAATCTTATTTACCGATGTATATTCTCCCGTTTTTTCGGAAAAATCCAATCATAGTCCGGGAGGTAAAGCATGACGCGATGGCACAACAATTTTCTGATTGCCGTACAAAAAGTGAAAGAGCTTGCCAAAAAAGGAACAAGCCTTTTGAAGAACAAATCGGAAAAATATTTTTCCGGTCTGCGTGGATATGCGGTAAAAACATATCACAGCGCAGCATTACACCTGAAACGGCATCGCCGCCGTATGAAATTGCGGCGTCATTTGCGTTTTGCGCGTCCGGGATTTTTACGGAACACATGGTTTCTGGCATCAATGTGGGTCGCCATTCTTTCTGCTGTTCTGCTTGCAGTGATCTCCCTGGTGGCGGATGCAGAATTTTTCGGTCCGGACTCCTGGTTTTTCAGCGATTTCTATATCATTTTTGCGTTGATCCCCATCATCCATGTGGTCTTTCTGATCGTACTGTTCTTTTTCTATCATCCGCCGAAACGCCGTTTTCCGCTGAACAAGATCCCCGGCTGCACCGTGATCATGCCTGCATACAATGAAGGGCATCATGTGGTGGAAACACTGCAAAGTATTCTGAACGCAGATTATCCGCCGGAAAAACTGGAAATCATCGCCGTCAATGACGGATCAAAAGATGATACACTCGACTGGATCAACTCGGTGGCGAACACCTGCGGCAACCGGATCACCGTCATCGATCTGCCGCAAAATTGCGGTAAAAAACACGCGCTCGCCGCCGGAATACGGATGGCAAAATTTGATTATATCATCACTGTTGACAGCGATTCTGTGATCTATCCCGATGCCGTTAAAAAATTGATCGATGCCTTTGCCGATCCGCGGATCGGAGCGGTAGCCGGCAATCTCCGGGCAAAAAACGATTTCAAAAATTTCTATACCCTCATCATGGATATCCTGCTGGTGCTGAATTGCGAATTCATGCGCTCGGCACAAAGTGTCACCGGAACCGTTTTCTGTACGCCCGGCGCACTTTCCGCATACCGCAGAAGCGTTCTGCTTCCCCGATTGGATGAATGGCTGAACCAGACTTTTATGGGGGGACCGGCAAAAATCGGAGAAGACAGAGCCATCGCCACTTTGATCCTGCGGTCCGGATACCATATTGTCAATCAGCGTGACGCGATCGCAGAAACGACTCTGCCTGAAAATTATGAACGGCTCTGCAAAATGCTGCTGCGCTGGACACGGAGCGATTTCCGGGAAAATATCGTGATGACCGTCTTCGTACTGGACGGCTTGAAGGAACTTTCCTGGAGAACGGTCTTCCTTTTTCTGCACTGGCTGCTGTTGGGGCTGAATCTGCTGCTGCCGGTCGTTTTTCTGCCGATCAGTATCATCACTGTTTTTGCCGCGCCGCATTTTCTGCCGTCACTTTCCTATTTCTTCCTCAGCTGCATCCTGTGGAATCTGATCCCCTGTTTCTTCTACGGAAAAGCACGCTCCTTCCCCATGATGATCTGGTGTTGCGTCTTCGGTCTTTTTACCAGTCTGGCTTTGAGCTGGATCTCCTTTTATGCCCTCGTGACCATTCATAATTCCAACTGGCTGACAAGAACTGTTCCGGCAAAAAAGACCGCCTGAATATTTGAAAAATGCCTTTTCAGTGCTATATTACACTATAGAAAAGGATACAGCGCAGCCCCACCGTCTGATATCCGGAGGCATAAAAATGACTGTAAAAAGATTTACTCTGATCGAATTACTGGTCGTTATCGGGATCATATCGGTTCTGGCAACGATCTTTTTTCCGGTGATCTCGTCCATGCGTTCCAAGGGGGAATCCACATCCTGCAAAAATATGATGCGCCAATACGCATTTGCTTCTCTGACTTATGCAAGCAACTGGAATGGTTTTCTTCCTGATATCCAAACCTATCTCCAGCCGGAAGCCGGATTTGTTAAGATGTTCGGATCCAAAGTCTTCGCTGAAGATATCACCCGCTGTCCCGGTGATAAAAGTACCGAAGAACTGGGGAGACTCGGCAACTGCAGACAGGGTGATATTTCCGTAAAAGTTTCCATCGGCGGCAGCGGAAATACCCTTTCCAATTCCAAAAGCGGACGCTCCACAGGAGCTGTGGTGGATATGGCAATGTTGGGGGATGCCCGCATGACACAACCCACACGGTCTATCATCTGGACCGATTATCAGGCAACGACTCAATCGGAGATCTCCGGCGCATTTTATCCGGCGGCGAAACCGGGAAAGGCCTCCGATCTGGGTAATATCCCCTTCCGCCACGAACGGACGGTCAATGCCGCATATCTGGATGGACATGTGGGCTTTGTACGCCTGAAAGATCATATAAAAGTGAAAAACAACGGTCACGATCTGGATGGGGGATCCTGGACAAAACCAAGCAACAACCAGTATCCTTTCGGACCGCGTCCCGCCAATGTTTCCATGATGAAAGAAGACTCCCTGGATAACCCCGATGTCACATACCAATAAACATAGAAAGGTCTCTCCCATGAAAAAGTTTTTTACCATGTTGATCACCGCAGCGGCACTCCTTGTCTCAAGCGCACTTTCCGCCAACGAAGATGCCGTCAAAGCCGTAATTACGGATATGATGAATAAGTGCGCAACTCTCGACTTCGCAGGCGCGTTATCGCATCTGACCAGAGATTATCAGGTGATCGATGCAGACGGAACAACAAAATTCTATAAAGAAATCGCCGCAGAAGGCATGCAGTACGACAAATTTATCAAACCCTTTCTGGCAATGAAAAAACAGCTGGAAGCCACCGATGATCTGCTCACATTGATGGAAATGTTTGAAAAAATCAGCGGACACAAAACTTCCGCACAAGACAAAGAAGCACTGAAAAGACTCTCTGCCGAACAGCAGAAAACAATGGTCGCAAAAATCAAAAAAGATTTGAACAAGGCTTTTTCACAGCTTGATGAAATGACCGCGGAAGCGAAAAAGTTTTGCAGCAGTATGCAGTTTGTTTCTGTCACGATCGAAGGCAATAACGCCACCGCCGTCTATACGGTGATGAAGAAACAGGAAAAATTGAAAAACACCACTTCTCTGATCAAGCAGAACGGCAAGTGGATGATCCGGAAAGAAGTCAAGACCGTAGAAAAATAAAATCCGGTCCGCATTTACGGAGTCTGCCGCTGACCGCATTTTTTGCCGGACAACGCAAAAAGCAGCGATGCCCCCACAGCAAAAGAGGACAGGATCGTCCAGAGAAGAGCCGGTACACAAACAGCGTAAAGCTGTCCCCCCAGCCAGGGTCCGGCGGAACTGCCGATCCCACGCATCAGAGAGAAGACCGACATCATTTTCCCGGAATTCTCCGGTGTCACCTCCCGGGTAACAGCCGCCGAAAGTCCCGGCTGAACAGTCAATTCTCCGAATGTGACGACTGCAACAGCCAAAGCCATACTGAACGCTCCGCCAGCCATTCCCAGCAGCAGATAGCCGGAAACATAAAGCAACGCCCCGCCTGCAAGCTGAAAATGCAAGGGCAGTCTGCTGCGTTTCAAAAGAGCCGTCACAGGCAGCTGCAGCAGCAGGACCATAAATCCGTTCAGAGAATAGATCGAGCCAAGCGCATTGCGGCTGATCTGAACCGTGGCTGTCGCAAAAATAGACATCGTGGAATAAAGTTGAGAAGATAAAAGAGTCAGGAGCAATGTTCCGGCAGTCAGAAACAAAAAGGAACGGTTGCAGAAAATATCCCGCAAAACTCCGGATTTACTCTGCTGCTGTTTTTCCCGTCTGACCGCAACCGGTTTTACCGCATTCCGGCAGCACGCCGCATAAGTATAGTATGTTCCCAGCATACACAGCAGCCCGGTCCCGATAAAAAATGCCCAATAAGGAGTCTTGGCAAAAAATGCCCCCAGCATCGGTCCGATCGCCCACCCCACATTGAAACCGATCCGGATCTTGCTGTAATAAAGCGGGCGGTCGCCGGGCAGTGTATTGTAAACCAGATAAGAATCGGAACTCACCTGAAATGCCGTTCCCACAGCCGTATTCAGCATCAAAGCCGCCGCAAAAAGCCAGAATGGAGCTGCCGCATAAACCATGTATGCCAGCAGAAAAAAGATGATGCCGCGGAAAAACTGCCCCGCAAGCATCATCCGGGTATAACCGAAACGATCCGTCAGCCAGCCGCACGGGACCGGAGCGAGAACTGTTGCCAGTCCCAGCAACGGGAAAATAATACTTGCCGTGGCATACGGCAGACCCCGTTCCTGACAGAGATAGATCGGGATAAAAGGATATACGATCGCATAGGCAAGCTGGTTGAAACTCCACGCCGCCGCAAGCGCGATCCCTTTGTCACTGCGGACCGCAGAAACAAACCGGGCTGCCGATCCCCTGAACATACTCCGGATATCCTTTTGATCAAAGTGTAAAAAAAACGGCGATCCCGTAAAGAAACCGCCGTTTTGAAATTCAGTACCGAATCAACTGATTCAGATTTCCTGACCGACTGCCCAACGCGCAAAACGCTTGATCTGCATTTTGGGGAAGAGTTTTTTCAGGCAGGATTTGTCATCATGGATCCAGGGCTGATCCACAAGGCAGATATCCGTGAACCACTTGTTGATCTTGCCGCCGAGGATCTTTTCGATCATTTCGGGTTTCTTGCCCTGTTCCAGCAGCTGTGCGCGACCGATTTCTTTTTCGTGTTCGATGGCACTTTCGGGAACTTCGCTTGCCTGAACGTAGAGCGGGCTGTAAGCTGCAATGTGCAGACAGACATTCTTCAGCGTTTCAGCATCGTATTCGCCTTCAGCTTCCACCATCACGCCGACTTTGCCGCCGCCGTGGATGTAGGAGGCAACGCCGCCAGCCGTTTCGTAACGGAGAACGCGGCGGAGAACCATTTTTTCACCGAATTTGGTGAAGAGAGCGGAAAGTTCTTCAGCTTCCAGTTCCTGCGCTTTGGCAGTCACATCGCCGTTGCCGGTGGTGTTGGCAAGGATGTTCTTCCCGGCTTTTTCCACGTATTCGATGAATTTATCGTTGTTGGCAACGAAGTCAGTTTCGCAGAGGATTTCCAGCATGACAGCATTGCCGCCGTCGATGGCAACGTAGATCTTACCTTCTTTGGTGGCTTTGTCTGCACGGTTTTCCGCTTTGGCGATACCGGCTTTACGCAGGTAGTCAACAGCGGCTTCCAGATTACCGTCACATTCCACGAGAGCCTTTTTGCATTCGCCCATACCGGCGTCGGTCTTATCGCGGAGTTCTTTCACGAGTTGTGCTGTAATAGCAGCCATTTTATTTCTCCAATTCTTTTAATAAATGTTCTTATTCAGCTTTGGCTTCTTCTGCGGGTGCAGCCACATCGGATTTCTTCAGATCAGCAAGATCTTTTTTCACAACGGGCTTTCTGGCAGGTTTCTTCGCTGCGCCTTCGCCTTCCTTGCGGGCAGGACGTTTGGTGAAGGGGCGATCGCCTTTGGGAGCTTTTGCCTTGTCAGCGGCAGCAGCTTTCGCTTTTTCTGCGCGTTCGGCTTTGGCTTCTTCTTCTTTTGCTTTTTCTTCAGCGACTTTTGCGCCGTAGAGTTCGGAAGCATCCTTGATCGCGGCAACGAAAGTATCCATGATGATCTTGATGGATTTCACGGCATCATCGTTGGCGGGGATGGGATAATCGATTGCAGAGGGGTCGCTGTTGGTGTCAACGATAGCGATGACCGGAATACCCAGTTTGTTGGCTTCGCGGACAGCGTTTTCATCGTGGCAGACGTCGATGACGATGACAACATCCGGCAGGTTCTTCATATCGGCGATACCGTCGAGATCCTTGTGGAGTTTCATGCCGTTGCGCTGCATGATGGCGATTTCTTTTTTCTTGAGACCGGTGCTGTTGCCGCCTTCAACGATTTCATCGATTTCGCGCATTTTGCGAATGGATTTCTTGATGGTTTCGTTGTTGGTGAGCGTACCGCCCATCCAGCGTTCTGCCATGTAGAACATGCCGGTGGCATCTGCGCTTTCCTTCACGATCTGCTGCGCCTGACGCTTGGTACCGACGAACAGGATCTTGGAGCCGTTCATCACTTTGCGCTGCAGGAAGTTGCAGGCATCGCCGATCTGACGGATCGTTTTTGTGAGGTCGATGATAGAGATTCCGTTCTTCGCGCCGAAGACGAATTCTTTCATTTTGGGGTTCCAACGTTTTGTCTGATGCCCGAAGTGGCAACCTGCTTCCAGCAGGTCCTGAACTGTGATCGCCATACGATCCGCCTTTCTCTTTCCGACGCTTTGGACAACGGCTTTTTTCCGTTTTGCTGTACCGCTGTCAAGACGCCTTTGTTGTTTGGTTGTTGTGATGCGCCCGGTGGTTGGTTGATCCGGGAAGACATGCCTTACAAACACGCCCGCATACACTTGTATTGCCGTTTAATATAACGCACTTCTCCGCTTTTACAAGTCCGGTCTGCAATTTTTTCCGATTTTTCTTCCTTTTATATACAGAACGGATGTGCAGAACTGTTCCGCACATCCGTTTTTTCAGACAGGGCAAGCCGGAGCCTGCCGTCAGTCCGGCTTATTCCTCCGATTTGGAGAACTGGTCTTTGCCGACGCTGCAGAGCGGGCAGACCCAATCTTCGGGCACATCTTCCCAGGCGGTCCCTGCGGGAACGCCGTTGTCGGGATCGCCCACTGCGGGATCGTACACATAACCGCAGATGTCACACACATACTTGTCCATGTCTGTTTTTCCTTTCGTTGGAGGTAATTTCAAATCACCCCGTTAAAATATTTTTTACACATCGCAGGCACAGTTACATTCATAACTGCACTCGCAATCACAATCTTCCGTCTTTTCCGCTTCGCAATCCGTTTCCCACAATCCGTGCAGATTGCAGAATTCCCGCATCTTCACACCTTTTTCGCGGCAGAACCATGCTTCCGGCTCCTCGCCCGGCTGAAGATAACGGCGGCATACATGACCGTCACCGTACAACACTTCGATCCACACGATGTGATGTTCCTCCGTCATGGGATGCGGCACAGATCCCACCGACACTTTCAGACCGCCGGTCACTTTTTCCGCCACAGGCAGATGCTTTTCCGCTGCGCCATCTTTTTTCAACGGAGAAACTTCTTCCATCGCCTGACCGCAGCAGGTGGGTTTGTTGGATACTCCGGATACCGTTTCCATGACCGCTCCGCACACCTTGCATTTCCAGATCTTTGTTTCTTTCATCATCGTTTTTTCTCCTTTCCTTGTTCGGGTTGACCTCTTTTCATTTAGACAGAGTCCGATCCGATGCGTTCCTGACAATCCCGGCAAAAGCCGGAAAAATCCAGAGAAAAACCATGGACTCGATCCTGAAGGACAGTCTGCAATACAGAATGAACCATGTTTTTCTGATCGTCCGTCAGAACAATATCTTCCACTCTGCCGCAATGCGTACAGCGCAAATGACTGTGTTCCGCCGTATGAGCATCATAACGGACCGTGCGATCATAACACTCGATCCGTCTGACGAATCCTTCTTTTTCAAGTACGGCAAGATTCCGGTACACCGTCCCCAGACTGATCCGGGGCAGACGCAGATGCACCAGCTGAAAAAGCTCCTCTGCCGTGGGATGGCAGTTGATCTTTTGCAGTTCCGCAAGGATCGTGCGCCGCTGTATGGTGTTGTTCAATCTCATACCCAAAACCTTCAAAAATCAAGAATCATTCTCAATTTTAGCATAATTCCGGAAAATTACAAGGCGTAAAATCAAAAAAAACAGATTTTTACGGCAATTTCGGCAGGATGACGCAGGAACAGGCAACGCCGGAAAGAATGAGCAAGCCTGCAAGGACGGCAAGAAGCGGATACCATTCCTTTGAATGGACAATGATTTTTTCATCGATCTCTGTTTTTTCCAGCCGGTCGATCTCCGCCATGACTGCCGCCATTCCCTCCGGATCTGCGGCACTGTAATATTTGCCGTTTCCGTCAATGGCGATCTGTTTCAGGAATTGGGGATCAAACCCTTCTCCGCCGGGAATGAGATTGAGATTTCCGAAAATATCCGGTTCCGGGTAGAGCGTATAATCGGAACCGATCCCCACGGTATAAACACGAAAATTCAAACCGGCTGCATGTTTTGCGGCATCCTGCGGCTGAATGGGGGAATCCACATTGTTTTTCCCGTCGGTAAAAAGGACAATGATCCCGTTTTTGGATTTTGCCCGTTCCATGGATGCGGCGGCTTCCACCAGCGGAGGCGCGATCCCCGTCTGCGAACCGACCAGATCCGGATCGGGCTTGATGGCGGCAAGAGCGGCAAGGAGTTCCCCGTGATCCAATGTGGGGGGACAGACAAGATCCGGACCGACGGCAAACTGGATCAGCCCGATCCGGTCATCGGGACGGGATTCGATAAATTTTCGGATCTCCGCTTTTGCGATGGTCATGCGATCCTGCAATTCCCCGGCATTGAAGGCACGACGCAGATCCCGGCGGCTGGTATTCCGGTATTTTTGCGGCACATCGTATGAAAGCATACTGGTGGAAATATCGATCACGATCATAATATCGATCCCCTCCGCGCGGATCCGTGCTTCTTCCGTACCGGTCTGCGGCCGGGCAAGCGCGGCTGTGATCAGGAGTCCGGCGGCGGCATAACAGATCAGCGGGATCGTTTTGCGCCAGTCCGCCTGCCATTTTTTCCGTTCGAGAGCCTGTTCATAAGGCTGAATGGAAGGGACGGTAATGGAGGGTTCTTTTTTCCGCCATGCGTAAAACAATACGGCACACAGGGGGATCAGCAATAAAAAGCAATAAGGATAAAGAAATGTCATTTTTGTGTTTCTCCCTTCTCCGCACCGGCAGCACTGCGGATCATTTTTTCTGCCTGATCGGCAGCGGAATAAAATGCTTCTTTTTCCGCACTGACTCCGGCAAATTTCACAAGATCGGCGGCAACAAGAAATTTTTTCAGGAACCGGCGGTCGCTGTCTTTGAGGGGTGAATCATCCTGATCCATTTCCCGCAGAAATTCCGTCGTGGTCTGGCGGCCCGCCCGGAGAGAGAACTGCTGTTCCAGAAAATCCCGGAGGATCAGGGTCAGAGTCGCGATCGCCTGTTCCGGGGAAAGAGCATTATTTTTCACCGAGGACCGCAAAGCTGCCATTTCATCCAGAGTCACTTCCCACAATGCGCGGGCATTTTCCTTTTTCGCTTTTTTCAGGAAGGTGAGAACTGCCAGGATCACCGTCACAATAATGATCAGCCCGCAGAGTCCCATCATCACCGCAGTTGCAGCGGGGAGTTTTTCATCTTTCACCGGCTCTGTCATTTCCGGAGCCAGTTCCAATTCATTGGATGCGACTTCCGGCAGCTTGGAACGGATCGGCGGCAGAGGCAATGTGATCGTTTCGCCGGAACCGCCGGGCGAATCATTCCGGAAAGTCACCGTAATGGATCCGGGAGAGATATCCCCGTTCAGATACGGCAGGATCAAAGCGCGGACACTCCAGATATTGCTGCCCCACTGATAGCGGTCAAAAAGCAGTTCCGCTTCCTGTGCGACTTCGATCCCCTCCCCTTTGTGCAGTTCCGCTTTCACGGGACTTTTGTTCCACGGCACACGGAAAGTTGCCACAGCCTGCAACTCATCCCCCAGTGCGACTTCCGGATTTTCCGCGAGTTCCCGCAATGTATCCTGATAGGAAACTTTTTCCAGCACTTCCACTCCCGGATCCGCTTTCAGGACGCTCCGGTATTTGTAATATGCCGCCCCGAAGAACAGCACGCTCAAAGCCACCAGTGCAAGAACGGTGTAAAGCAAAATCCGGAAAAGTCTGGCGTTTGCAGCATTATTTTTTTCTGTATCGATTTCAGTTTTCATCGGGAGCCTCCCTCACGGCGTTTGTGAAAAAATGCCATCAACGGCAGAACCGGATCCGCATCGGCGGTACTCAAATCGATCAGATCGGTTTTTGCACGCCGCGCCAGATCGTTGACTTTTCCGGTATCTGCGGCAAAAACGGCATTGACTTTGTCCGCTTTGCGCCGGATCGAAAAGGTAAGACTCCTGCCGTTTTCCGCATCGGTCAGCACCAGACCGGGCAATCCTGCGGGGAATGTGTGTTCCAGCGGATCGGTCACACGGATCAGAATGGTATCGTGACGGCGGCTGAGCATTTTCAATTCTTTTTCGTAATTCACCGGCGCGGCAAAGTCGCTGATCAAAAAAACGACCGACCGTTTCTTGAGGGAATGATTCAACGATGTTACCGCTCCGGGCAGATCGGTCCCCCTGCCCTGCGGCTCTGCAGCAAGCAATTCCCGCACAAGACGCAACACATGAGTTCTGCCGGATCGCGGCGGCAGATACAATTCCGTCCGGTCGGAAAAAAGCAGCAGACCCGCTTTATCGTGATTCCGCACGGCACTCAAAGCCAGAAGCGCGGCGACCTCTGCCATGCGGGTGCGTTTTTCCACACCGGCAGTCCCGAAAAAACCGGACCGGGAAATATCCACCGCAAGGATCACCGAAAGTTCCCGTTCCTCGGAATATTTTTTGATGTGGGCTGTTCCGCTGCGGGCAGTCACATTCCAATCGATATCCCGGACATCATCCCCGGGGATGTATTCCCGGACCTCGCTGAATTCGATCCCCCTGCCCTTGAAGACACTGCGGTACGCACCGCCGGTGAGTTGATCCACCATGCGGCGTGTACGGATCTCCAGTTTCCGGATCTTTGCAAGAAGTTCACGGTTCAACATAGGAAAATTTCTCTTGCATCAGGGTGTTTTGAGTTCTTTCAGGATCCGCGCGATCAGATCATCGGCGGTGAGTTCTTCCGCTTCCGCCTCATAAGTCAGGATCAGACGGTGCCGGAGAACATCCGGAGCCAGTTCTTTCACATCCTCCGGCGTGACGTACGCTCTGCCCTCCATAAAGGCAAGTCCCCGTGCCGCCAGAGCCAATGCGATCCCCGCGCGGGGAGATGCACCCACTTGGATCAAATCGGAAAGATCATCCAGTTTCACTCCGTGCTGACGGGCAGAAAGTTCTGCCGCGTGGCGGGGACGGGTGGCAATAACGATATCCAGAATATACTCCACGATCTTATCATCAATATAGATCTGATCCACCATTTTCCGCGCGGCAGTGATGTTGTCCAGACTTGCCACGGGGAGAGCTTTCAGATCCAGTTCGGGGTGTGCCATGCGTTCGATCACCAGCCGTTCGGCATCCCGGCGGGGATAATCCGCTTTCAATTTGAACATAAAACGGTCCACCTGTGCTTCGGGCAGCGGATAAGTGCCTTCCTGTTCAATGGGGTTCTGGGTCGCCATCACCAGAAACGGTGCGGGCAGTTTCCGGGTTTCCCCGGCAATGGTCACCTGCCGTTCCTGCATACATTCCAGCAATGCGCTCTGAACTTTTGCAGGGGCGCGGTTGATCTCATCCGCCAGGATCAGATTGGCAAAGACGGGACCCTGTTTCACCGAAAAGGTATGATCGTTCTGATTGTAAATGGTGGTTCCGACCACATCGGCGGGCAGAAGATCGGGCGTAAACTGGATACGGGAGAAAGAGCCGTTCAGCGACTGCGCCAATGTCTTCACCATGAGAGTTTTTGCCAACCCCGGCACACCTTCCAGCAGCACATGACCATCGGCGATCAGCGCAAGCAGAAGGCGATCCAGCATCTTTTCCTGTCCGGCAAGGATCCTGCCGCATTCCGCACGCAAATTTTTCACGAATGCCGAAGTTTGCGTCACATTATTCTGGAGCTGCTGTATTTCTTCTGTTGTTTTCATCATGCGCCATATCTCCTTTGCTTTTATTCTACTTGTATATGTAAAACAGAATCACGGTAAATGTAATTCCATTTTTTTATTTGTCAAGTGGAAACGGAAAGGAAACACCCCCATATTTCCAAACCGCTCCCGCCTTTATTGACACGACTGCATAAAAAAGGTTCCGCAAAAAAAGTTTTTTCTCTCCGTTTCTTGATTTCCTGCCGTGATGTGTTATAGTATCTGCGAAAAACAATAAAACTGCGGGTATTTTTATGGAATGGCAGATACTGTGGAAAAACAATGAAGATAAAACGGTCAGACCGCTGACAGACTGGATCTGTATCGGCGGCGGGTTCGGCGCAGTCATTTTTATCAATCTGATGACGCTGAACGGGTTCAAACTGCCGTTGATGGTCTTCCCCCTTCTGGTGATACTGCTGACTTTTTCCGGCACGGTGTATTCGGGGGGAGATATCCGGAAGATCCTGCATCTGACACCGGAAAAAAGTATAAGTTTCTTAAAGTTTTTCTGTTATTTCATACTGATGTTTATTTGTATGTTTCTTGCTAATTATGCCACACAACTGATCTGCCGTTTTCTTCAGATCCCGCTGCCGCAGCAGCCATTGGTGGAACTGGCTCGATACGGCTCGTGGCAGGACTTTTTTCAAGTGGCGGCAACGGCTGTCATTTTTGCTCCGGCGGCAGAAGAATTGTATTTTCGCGGCGCGCTTTTCCGCAGACTCCATTCCGTCATGCCGGCGTTTTCCGCCATGGGGATCACGGCAATATTTTTTGCGGCGGCACATGCCAATCTTTACAGTGCGGCATCCCTTCTCATCATGTCTGTATTCCTTTCGCTGGAATATCTGCGCACAAATTCGGTGCGGAACTGTATTCTTTTCCATGCCTGCAACAACCTGATCGCCATGCTTCAGATCCTGTTTTTCCGTCTGATGCAATGAAAGAACAGATTTTTTGATATAAAAAGCGTGTTTTTCGCGCGCGCGCCATTGACATTTCCGGAATCCGGTGTATGTTTCAGATCGTGTATATGAACAAAAACATCCGGAAGCGGCAGGACACATGGATAAAACCGAAACAGAGCGTCTGATCAGACATTGCAAAGCATTGGCGGAAAGAGCGGCAACAGCTCCGCGAACCAATGCCGGAGACATCATGCAGTCGGATTCCATCACCTACCGTGCCATCGCCATGGAACTGAAAAAAGATGATGCCGCGGAACGATTGCCGGTCCTGATGGAATATTTGAGTGCGCCGCTGTTGTATTTTGCCACATTCTGGTACCGGCGGGATCTGCTGAAAGATCTGCGTTTTCCGTATCTGAAACAAACACCGCGAAGTGTGAAAAAGATCGGGATCTTCTGCCGGTATCTGCGGAACGGCGGTGCGGAACGGTGTGCGGCACTCCTCATGGAGATCTTTGCCGGGATGGGAAAAGAATTAACGCTCTTTGCGGGAGAAGCTCCCACAGAAAAAGATTATCCCTGCCCCGCAGCGGCAGAGCGCGTTGTATTGCCGCAACTGCCGCATGAACGGCGCACAATGCTGGAACTGGAACTGAAAAAGCGGGAGATCGACACCTGCATTTTCTTCGATCATGCGGAATGGATCACGCCGGACGATATTCTTACGGCACGGTACTGCGGCACAAGGACTATTGTGCAGGAACACAGTCTTTTCACTTATCCGTGGCGGATCGGAGATCCGCGGATCGCAGAGGAACGGGATTGTGTGTACCCGGCAGTGGATGTCCTGACCGTGCTTTCCCGCTGTGATGAAACATTCTGGCGGGCGTATCCCGGCGGCAATGACCGCTGTATGTTCATGCCCAATCCGCTGACATTTTCTGCGGTGGAAGGTCGTACAGTTTCCAAAGAAAAAACACTTTTGTTTGTGGGAAGGTTGAGCAGAGATAAGGGTGCATTGGCGGCAGTCCGGACATTGGAAGCGATCCTTCCGGAACATCCGGATGCGAAACTTTTGATGATCGGCAGACCCGATACAGAAGGCTTTGATGCGGAACTGCACCGTTACGCAGAAAGTTCGGAAGCATTGAAAAAAGCAGTCATTTTCACCGGTTACACCACAGATGTGGCTCAATATTACCGGCAGGGCGCGATCCTGCTTATGCCGTCGGCATTTGAAGGATACCCCATGACGCTGATGGAAGCAAAAGCGTATGCACGCCCCTGTGTGATGTTTGCCATGCCTTATCTGGAAGCGGCGAAACACGGTTGTATCCAGGTACCGCAAGGAGATGAAAAGGCTATGGCGCAGGCGGTCTGCGGATTATTTAATGATCCGGAAAGACTGTATGCACTGGGATCGGAGGCAAAAGATTCCCTTGCGGAATTCTCGCAGGAACGCGTAAAACAGCTTTGGACAGAGCTTTTTGCGTATCTGGAAACGGGAGAAGACAAAACAGGATTGTTTGCCGATACGGTGTCTGCGGAAGATAAAGTACGCCATTTTGAGATCATGGAAAAAGAATGTGCCATCGCACATCAGATTTGTATGAATCATGCTTCCTATCTGGAGCGGATGTCGGAAAAGCTAATCCCGCGTTATCTGCAAGATCATCCGCTGGCACACCTGCTGGCAAAATTGAATGAGAAATTTCCGCGTCTGTGCGGCGCGGTCAATGCCATATTCAGACGCAAAAAACAGAAACGGGAAAAGATCATGCCCAATGGTTTTCCCTCTTACGATTGACCGAAGGAGAAAGATACAGTGACAACACGCCCGAAAGTTTCCATATTGATCCCCGTTTACAACACGGCACGCTATCTGCCGGTATGTATGAAAAGTGTGCTGGATCAGACTTTGAAAGAGATCGAGATCGTTGCCGTGAATGATGCCTCGCCGGACAATGCGGCGGAAGTGCTGGCGGAATATGCGGCAAAGGATCCCAGAGTCAAAGTGGTCACCCACGAAAAGAACGGCGGGATCCTTGCGGCGCGTCTTTCCGGGATCAAAGCGGCGACCGGAGAGTTCATCATTTGTCTGGATGCAGATGATACTTTAACGCCGGACATTGCCCGTGCGGCATACGAAAAAGCGGTCCGGACCGGTGCGGATATGGTGCATTTTCAGTTTGATGTCCGTATGGAAAACGGGAAAAAGACCCGTTTTGCCAGGAATACGGAACGGAATATCAACCCGGCGAAAAAACCTCTGTTCGGCGACGAAGTTTTTGAAGGGGCATTTGTTCACGGGAAATACCGTTGGAACATCGTTGGAAAAATGATCGCTCACGATGTTTTCCGCAAAGCGGCGGAAGCATTGCCACCGGGTTATTACATCATGGCGGAAGATTTCTGTTTCTGTACGCTGATGAGTTTTTATTCAAAACACTATGAACCACTCCGGAAGAAGGGCTACAACTATATTCTCAACACCGGAGTGAGTGCCTATAAAGCGGCAGACAGAAAAGGATTTGAACGGCTCTGCACCGTTTTCACCGCCCTCAATGCCGTCCGCTCGTTTTTGAAAGACAACGGCATTTTTGAAAAATACGAAGACGCATTCTGTAAACAGGAAGACCGTCTGCTGGGAGATTTGCTGGACCGCTGGATCCACCGCGTCATCCCTGCCGACAGACCGTACTGTTTTGCGTTCATGCTGAAAAATTATGATCCCTGCACGATCATCAAAGCCATGAGAATGACTTTCTGCAATCCCGGCGAAATGGAGGAAGCGGCACGGGGGATCGGAACAGTGGAACAATTCAACAGTCTGATCACGAACCGCATTTCCGGAAAAGTGGAAAAGATCGCCATTGCCGCACCTTATGTGCAAACCTCTGCATCCGCACAGCAGCTTGCCGCACTGGCAGAACAGAATCCGGCGGCAACATTCTGTGAAGATACCTCCTCTGCATTGACTTCCGATGCAGATACGGTGATCCTGTTTGATACCGGAAGCGCGGATCTGATCTGGGATATTCTTTCTCTGAAATTGACAGGGAAACGCCTGATCGTGGTGCCGGGTACCGGATTGCTCTGCGGGAATACCGATACGCTGGGACATCTTGCCGGACGCGCCATTGCATACCGTTTTGCGGATGCCGTGGGGTGTTTCAGTGCGAAAGAAGCGGCACTGCACCGCAGTCGCGGGATGCGTTCTGCGGTTCTGTCAATTCTGAAACGCGTCCCCATCCGGAAAAATGAAGATGCAAAAAATATTGTCTGGCTTGGAAACGGCGGAAATGCCGCAGGACTTCTGCTGGCGGCAGGAGCATTTGCAAAACTCCGTGACAGCAAGATCTGTACCGGTGATCTGGTGATCGTGACACCCGGGATCCCGGAGGAGAGCGAACGCAAACTCAAAGAATGGTCGGTCGCCTGGGGGATCCGTGACCATATCCGGATCTGTGACAGTATCCGTTCCGGTCTGGAACAGGAATTGACACAGGCGGCAGTTCTGCTCACCGAAGGGGAAACGGAGATCACCGCAGCGAGTTGTTTCTTTGATTACGGACCCGTGATCTGTGCGGATCCGGCAGAGATCACTCCGGATGGATTGAACGAAAAATTGAAAGAATGTTTCGACAGCAAATTCTGTCCGCCTGTACCGGAAATTCCCCGTGGGAATTGGGAAGATCTTTTTGCCATGCTGACGGAAGATGCGCCCGCCCCGCAGCCGGGGAACGATGTATTGGAATCGCTGATCGCCGTCATGGCGGATGATTCGCTGAACTATGAACACTATTGCATTGTGCCGCCGCGGGATGGGGATACCTTCTATTCCTTCTATGCGTTCTTTGATAAAAAACTGGCAAAACTTTTCCCGCCGGGAACCCGGAGACGGCATATCCTTTTTGCGGGGACGCGTTATATCATGCGAAAGATCTTCAGAAAGGGCTGAACAGAAAATGATTTCTGAAACAGCAAGCGGACCGGCACCCGCAGTGTCTGTGCTGATCCCGGTTTACAATACTGCAAAACATCTTTCCCGGGGAATATTTTCCCTGTTCACGCAACAGGGGATCGCGTGGGACGATCTGGAGATCATTATTATCAACGATGCTTCGGAGGACGATGCGGAAAGTGCCATCCGTTTTTTCACCGATACCGATGAACGGGTCCATGCCGTACATCTGAAAGAAAACCGGGGAACATTCGCAGCACGGATCGCGGGACTGAAAACCGCACGGGGGAAATATATCCTGAATCTGGATGCAGACGATACCCTTGATCCGGATGCGGTCCGGACTCTGCTGGCGATCGCTGAAAAAAACAATGCCGATGCCGTGGGATTCGGTGCCCGGGAACTGAATGGGGACGGTTCGCGCGATCCCTATGGAAATACACTGGACTCTGCGCCGTTCACACTGCATGGAAAAGATATTTTCGATGCGGTCTTCCGGTCCCATGCTTTTTCCTGGAGTATGTGCCTGAAAATGATCCGGCGGGATATCCTGCTTTCCGTCATGGAAAAATATGATATGGATCCCGGATTCTATTGTATCTTTGCCGATGATTTTCTTCAGTTCATCCCCACTGCCCTGCATTTGAAAAAATTTATCATGTCCGGCAGGATCTTCTACAATTACTACCGGGAGATCGGGATCACCGGCAGCCGGAAAATGACTCCGGAATCCTTCCGGAAGGCTGCCTCCATGACCGACGCGCTGCGGTTTGTGAAAGAAATCCTTGTACGGGAAGGCATTTGGGAAACTTATCGCTCCGCTTTTGCCATCCGGGAAAGAGAACAGCTGAAGATGCTGGCTGAAAAATGGCGGCTGCGTCTGGATAAAAATGACCGTGAGATCGCTTTGACTGAATTGAAACAGCGTTATGATGCTCCAGAAGTGATCGCTGAACTTTTTACAGAAAGCGGACCGGAAAACACGGAAGAAAAACGCAGTGCGGTAAAACATCTTTTCAAGACGGAATCGTGGATCTGGTATTTCCTGAAACGGCTGCAGGGGGCATTGCGTTTCAGAAAGGGGAAGAAATTTTATGACTGCTGAAACTTACAGCACGATCGCCGTTTCTTTTATCATTCCCGTCCATAATTCGGAAGGGACTCTTTTGCGTGCATTGGATTCGGTGTTTGCTCAAACGGTGAAAGAAATCGAAGTGATCGCTGTAAACGATGCGTCAGAAGATTCCTCAAAAAAGATCCTCGCAGAATATGCGGAAAAAGAAGCGCGGCTGCGGATCATTGACTTTGCAGAAAATAAAGGAACCATGACGGCACGCAGACGGGGGATCGAAGCGGCGGCGGGAAAATATCTGCTGTTTCTGGATCCGGATGATGAATTTCTCCCGGACGGCGTGGAACAACTGCTGAAAACGGCTGAAAAATATCAGGCGGATATGGTTCACTTCGACCTTCAGGAATTCCGGGACGGAAAACGGGTCTGGAACTGGTGTCCGGCAAAACCGGGCTGGATCGCCGGGGAATTGGCTGTGGTGCGGGATCTGCTGAAAGATCACGGGCATTACTGGAATCTCTGTTTGAAAATGATCCGCAGGGTTCTTTTTCTGCCGGCATTGACGGATGTGGAGGATTTTCATTGCATCATGTGCGAAGATCTTTATATGGATCTGGCGGTGGAACTGCGCGCAGAAAATATTTTCAAAACATCTTTTGCACCATATATTTACCACACAGGTTGTGGAGTGACCGCCGATCAGAAACGGTCGCTGGATTCCTTCCGGAAACTTTTTTCCTCTCTGCGGGCATTGGCTCTCTCCAAAGCCATGCTGCCGGAGGAATTTCACGCGGCAATGGATGAGATCACCCTGAAACAGTGCAGGATCCTGCTGACGCGTTGTCACCATGATCTGACTGCGGAAGACAGGGAAAAAGCATTGGCGGAACTGCGGCAGGATCCATGGTGTCCGGAAGCGATGACTCTTGCGGAAACGCTGCCGCTCCTTGCGGGAGCCAACACCGAGGATTTTCTGAACGGACATCCCGTTTTGCGGAAACTGTTGGATTTTGTGCTGCCGCCGGGTACGCGCCGGAGATTGTACTTCAAGACAAAGATCAAGCGTTTATTGAAGAAAGGCTGAAGTTTTTTATGAGTGCGGATTTTGATTTTTCGCTGGTGCTTTGCACTTTGAACAGACGCGATGAAGTGGCGCAGTTTCTTGCGTCGCTGAAAAAACAGGATACGCAATACCGCATCCAGTTGATCGTGGTGGATCAGAATACCGATGACCGGATCCCGGAGGTATTGAAACCGTATCAGAATGATTTTGAAATATGTCTTGTGAAGACACAGCCGGGTCTTTCCCGTGCGCGGAATCTGGGGCTGCAATATGCGCTCGGCAATATCATCGGCTTTCCCGATGACGACTGCACTTATCCGGAAACACTCCTGACATTTCTTTACCGGGCATTTGCTGAAGATCCCAAATGCGGGGGGATCTCCACACTGGTAACGGACGAAGCGGGGAATTTTTCCGCAGGCGGAAGAATGTACCGGACACCCTGCACCATCACAAAAAAGAATGTGTGGTGGTGCGGCGTTTCCCCGTCGATCTTTGTGCGCCGCAGTGCGTTGGGGGAAATTTGTTTTGACGAAGAATTGGGTGTGGGATCCGGCACAGTGTTCGGGTCAGGAGAAGAAACGGATTTTCTGCTGATGCTGCTGGAGGCAGGTGTCCGGCTGGACTATATGCCGCAGGCGGTGGTCTATCATCCCCGTTTCACGGGTCCGTGGAAACGGGAACGCGGCTGGCTCTACGGCTGCGGGATGGGGCGTGTGCTGCGGAAACACGGAGCGTCGTTCTTCACTGTCTTTTATTATGCGCTACTGCAGCAAGTTCGCGCGGCACAGTCTTTCTGCACTCTGAAGTTCCGGAAGATGCTGTTTCATCTGGCAATGAGTTACGGCAGATTGTACGGTTACCTTGCCAAAAGACAACGGTAAAACACTTGAAAAAAATGCTTTTAGCTTTATATTACAGTAATATGAAAATGTGGACCGAAAATCTTATGTTCCGGAAAATCAGAGAAAAAATAGAAACAACATCATGGATGCTGCCGGTTTTGTTTGCACTGGCAAGTTTCCTGCTGTTTCTGCCTGCATTGTTTCTGGTACAGCTGCCGATGATGGATGTGCTGACCCGGTATGCGCCAATGGCAGAAGCCTTTGCGGCGGGGGATTGGAATACGGCATTTCATCCGCGCGTCCCGCCGTATCTGCCGGTGGTGGGAGGGATCTTCAGTTATCTATTCTCCTGCAGCGGGTTCATGGGGGTGAAACTGGCAAGTCTGCTGATGTTTTCCCTTTCATTTTTGGCATTGATCCCACTTTTCCGGCGGATCTTTTCCCTGCGTGTCACGATCATCGGCGGTATTCTGGCGATGTTCTGCTCCCATTATCTGCGTCTGGTGGTGGCGGGATTGCGGGAATCGGGCAAAGGCTTTTTCTTTACGCTGGGTGCTTATGCGTTGGTACGGATCTATCAGGAAAAACAGAAAAAAACAGGATTCCTGCTGTTGGGTCTTGCCTGCGGCGGAATGATCTATGTGCGGGATGATTCGGTGCTGGCGGCGATCCTTTTTGTGCTGACGGCGATGGTGATGGAAATCTGCAGAAGCCGCTCTTTCCCGTGGCGGACATTGCTTTTTTCCTGTTGTGCGGCGGTGGTGATCGCCATTCCCCTGCTGGCATCCAATTACCGGATGACGGGCTATCCGGTCCCCAGTTACCGTTTTATTCCCGTTGTGAGCAAGTTTGTGCCGTACAGCGTGTTCGGCGAACCGGAATTCCGGAAAGAATTGATGCAGAATGAGAAGAAATGGGCAGAACAGCAAAAAAATCTGGAAGAAAAATGGGCGGCAGAATTCTCTGCAAAAGAGCAGACAAAGGAATCCGGGAAACAGGAGATCCGCCCCCGGCAATTCAATGATATTGCCCGGGAAGTCTATCGCCCGGAAGCGGAAAATTATTTGACACCCCGTCATTTTCTGATGGCATTTTCCAAAATGATTCAGGGCGGGCATATTTATTTTATTTTTCCGGCATTGCTGGTGATCGTGCTGCGGATCTGTAAAAGACAATGGAAAACGGAAGAAACGATCCTGCTGCTTGTCCCGGTACTTCATGCTTTGCTGATCTTCCTTCAGGTATTGATCGCGGATGGCAGAGCCTGGCTGACGGAACGTTATCTGCTGGCTCTTTCCCCCATGTTCCTGTGTTGGGCGGGGATCGCTCTTGAGGCGGTATATGATTTTACAAAAAAATGGCTGAACAATGATCCGCTGCACAAAAAACTGACGGCTGCCGTATCGGTGCTGCTGCTGTGCCTGCTGTATGCAGATTCCATTTCTGCGGAGATCCGCTCCTGGACATCGTCCCGCCAGCGTGCGCGGCAGCTTCTGCTGTATGAATGGGCGGAGATGGTGCGGAATGACTACAAAGGCGAAACGGAAGAGCCTTATTTTTATCTGGATCACAAAGCCTACCGTTCCTTCCGGCGTCCGCGGATCTATTCGGAAGAATTTACTGAACTCGGCTATTTTTCCGGCGGAGAAACCATGAGCCTGCTTTTCATCTGGGGTGATACCCGGGAATCTTATATGAGGATGTACGATATGGCATCGATCCATTACGGCGGAATTGATTATCTGGCGGAAGAAGTCCCCGGAGACTGGGATGCAGTTCCTGAAGGATTTGAGATCATGGACGACCGGAAAGATGTCGGCGGCAAACGCTGTATTTTATTGAAACGAAAGGATACAATGCAATGAAACAGGCAAGGATCCGGGTTATTCTGCTGGCTTTGTGTGACGCATTTTTTATGGTGGCGACCTTTATTGCGGTGGCGTACCTCTACCGTTGTTTCGGCGGGGATTATTATCTGAAATATTATCTTGGACTGGCTCCACTGCTTTTGATCTATCTGATTTCCAACGGGATGATCCGGCTGTATCACGGAAATTTCTTCTATCCGGGAGCCATGATGCCGCCCCAGGAGGAATTGCGCCGTTTGGTCTTTTCCGTTACCATGACCTATCTGCTGACTTTTGCTTATCTGCTGATCGTGCAGGATGCGGAAGTTTATTCCCGTTTTGTGCTGCTGGCGAGCTGGGCGATCAACTGTGTGCTGGCGATGCCTGCAAGAAATCTGATGCGTATTATCATGAAAAAATGTAATATCGGGCAGATTCCAATCATTGTGGCGGGAGCCGGGAAAAGCGGTTGTATGCTGGCTGAAACACTGGCACAGGACGAACATTACGGATTCCGCGTTGCCGGATTCCTGGATGATACCGTCACCGAAACGCCCGATGGCTGCCCGCCCGTGATCGGGAAAGTGGCAGATGCCATTGAGATCGGAAAACAGCAGGGGATCGATTATATGATCTGCTGTCTGCCGGTGGCTGCCGTTCAGCAGAATTTGAAAGCATGGCTGAAATTTTTCCGTCATCTGACGATCATTCCCACCAATCAGATCCTGCCGGGAGCCTGGGCGTATCCCACCAATTTTGATCATCTCACCGGGATCGAATTCCGCAATCAGCTGCTTCTGCCGGGTCCGCGTATTGCCAAAACCATTCTGGAAGTGATCATGTCCTTTTTCGGGATCATCTGTCTGGTTCCCCTCTTTCTGGTGCTGGCGATCCTGGTGAAACTGACAAGCCGCGGTCCGATCATGTATGCGGCAAAACGGCTGGGTCTGAACGGAAAAGAGATCCGCGTCTGGAAATTCCGCACCATGCGGCAGGATGCAGATGAATATCTGAAAAAAATGCTGGAAAAAGATCCGGTCCTTGCCGCTGAATGGAAAGAAAAATTCAAATTGGAAAACGATCCGCGCATCACACCCTTCGGAAAATTTCTGCGCAAGACAAGTCTGGATGAACTGCCCCAACTTTTCAATGTGCTGACCGGCGAAATGGCAATGATCGGACCGCGCCCCATTGTCCGGGCGGAAGTTGCATATTACGGAGAAAATTATGAAGTTTTTTCCCGCGTCAAACCCGGCATTACCGGACTTTGGCAGATCTCGGGACGGAGCGAAACAACATACGAACAGCGTGTGAACTTTGATCTTGCATACATTATGAACTGGTCCATCTGGCTGGATATCTATATCCTGATGCGGACCGTTCTCGAAGTTCTGCGCTGCAGAGGAGCAAAATAAAAACCATGAAAACTGCATTCCTTCACTACTGGCTTGTGAATATGCGCGGCGGCGAAAATGTCCTCGCGGAATTCTGTAAACTTTATCCGGATGCGGATATTTATACCCATGCGTATAATCACGACAAAATGGAACCGCCTATCACGGAACACACCGTGTATGAAACATTCATCGGAAAACTGCCCGGCGCAAGGATCAACTGTCAGAAATATCTGCCGCTGATGCCCCGCGCTCTTTCCAAACTGGATCTTTCGCAGTACGATCTGATCCTCTCCAGCGAATCCGGTCCGGCAAAAGGGATCCGGAAATCGCCTCATACCACCCATATCTGCTACTGCCATACCCCCATGCGGTATCTGTGGGATATGTACGAAGATTATTACCGTAATACCGGATTGTGCGGCAAGATCGCTATGACCGTTTTCAAAAATTATCTCCGGAAATACGATTTGAAATCCGCAGAATGTGTGGATCATTTCATTGCAAACAGTGCTTTTGTTGCCGACCGGATCAAACGGATCTACGGCAGAGAATCCGCCGTGATCCATCCCCCCGTAGATGTGGATTATTTCAGCGCAGATGCCGCAGAAAAACAGGATTTTTACCTTTGTGCCGGTCAACTCACAAAATATAAACGCGCTGACCTTGCTGTGGAAGCCTGTATCAGAAACAGCAAAAAACTTATCATCGCCGGAACCGGAGAACAGCTCAATGACCTCCGGAAAATGGCGGCAGGTCACGATAATATCGAATTTCTCGGACGCACCGAACGCGCGAAATTGCGGGAACTCTATGCCGGCGCAAAAGCCCTGCTCTTTCCCGGTGTGGAAGATTTCGGGATCGTCCCGCTGGAAGCGCAAGCATCCGGTACACCAGTCATCGCATTGGGGATCGGCGGCGCATTGGAAACCGTGAAAGATCACAAAACGGGCGTATTCTTCCACGAAGCGACAGCTGAAGCTCTCTGCAATGCCATGGAAGAATCGGAATCCATCTCCTTCGACACCAATACCCTGCGCACCCACGCAGAAAGTTTCAACGCCGCCCGCTTCCGCAGAGAAATGGCGGATTTCATCGCAAAATGCGGCAAGTGATGCTGTAAATCTTTTTAAAAACTTCAGGCTGCAAAAGCAACGAAGCGAAATGAGCGGCTCCATCGACAAGTCCGATAGGTCCGACAGGTCCGACAGGTCCGACAAAGTCCGACAGGTCCGACAGGTCCGACAGGTCCGACAGCCTCTACGGATGGGGACGGATGGATATGAAGAGATAAGCGTCTATTGCTGAATAGAAAAAAACGCCCTGCGGCAAATTTGCGGCAGGGCGTTTGATTTTTTCAGTTGAAGTGTTTTCTCTTTATTTGGAGAGTTCTTCTTCCAGATATCTGCGGCGTTCGTCGGCAACTTTATGCTTGATCTCGAACCAGCCGGGGACAGCTTTGTCAAAAAGCATATCCACGGTTTCGTCAGACATATCTGCCTTCACCAGTTTGGTATAATCATCCAACTGCTGTGCGGTTGCCGCCATACGTTCGCGGAAGAATTTGGGATCGCCCAGCATGGGGTCATCGCGCCACTGTTCGATTGCTCCGTGCGAAGCGGCGGTGGTGCGTTTTTCCGAATTGTATGCTGTACGGGCGGCAAAGATGATCTTCCGTTTGATATTGCGGAGCTGTTCCGGCGTCAGATCGAATTCCAGTCTACCCCATGTGGAGCGGCCGTGGATCGTTTTGAGTCCGTTCCAGGAGAAACCGCCGAAACGGGACCAATGGACGTTTTCAAATTCCCAGTAATTGGCTTTTGTATCGGGCAATTTATCGTAGAACTTCTGCCAGCCGATGAAAAGATAGAGTTTATAGCCATCGGCAGTGAAGACGCGTTCATTGCGCATATCAAAAGCATTTTTGCTGTCAGGATTACGCCACAACGCGGTGTTGTAGCTGCTGTTCCAGGTGTGATTATTACCGGTGGTCAGATCCGGCAGCAGGCAGATATACGGCTGATTCACGCCGGGAGCCAGATACATTTCGTAGCTGCCTGCGCTGGCAGCACCGATTTCGATTTCCCGTGTTTTGGAATCGTATGCGGTAAAGAGCATGTGGATCCCATCTGCATCGCAGACCATCTGCATTTCCGTGGGACGGTTCTTTTCGCCGGCACTGGCACCGATATTACCGGCACGATTGCCGGTGGAAACGTCCGTCACCAGGAAGTCCATATTTCCGCCGTATTTACGGTCCATCATCTGAATTTCCGGCTGATTTTTGAGCTGCATGAAACCGAGGATCCCGCGCACAGGAACTTCGGAATATGCCACTTTATAAGTCTTCCGCGGTTCGGGGCGATAGAGTTCCTGACGGAGCTGATATGCTTCATCGGAAATCACAAAGCGTTTTGCCTGAAGGGCTGCTCTTGCCGTTTTGAGCAACAGATCCGCGCGATCTTTCACGAGCAGTTCTGTGGGGAATTTGTAACTGTTGCAGAACGCACGGAATGCACCGGGACGATCTGCCACATTTTTCAAAACCGCATAAATAAATGCCACTTCCCGTTTCTGCGCTTCACTCAAACGCGGATTTGCCTGACATTCCTTTGCAAACGCTTCAAATTCTGCGATTTTTTCCGATCCGGCAAGCACGTATGCCTGCATGGCGCAAGAGAACACGGTACTGTCGATGTTGGGATTATTTTTGCGGATAAGATCGGTAAATTCCAGAGTCACCTGCCAGTTCCCGCCGGTAATAGCGGTTTCCATCGCCCGGTTCACATTCTGTTTTTCCATATACTGGGGATATTTTGCGCGGATGGCGGTGGATTCTTTGGATGTATCCAGGAAATAACCCATCATTGCGTTACGGACATTATCCGGCTGGGATCCGTCGTTAAGCAGTTTCAGAGCCATAGCTTTTGCGCGGGGTGTATCAATGGAAGCATACACGCCCACTTCTGCGATGGGATTTTTGAATTCCCGGTACAACGCAGCGCGGTCATCATAGCGGTAGAATGCGGCATAAAGATCGCTCATTGCCGAAATGATATGCGCTTTATTTCTTGTATCATTTTCCGGGAGAAGAGCCATCTGCCCCCGCATGAACTTGATCCCTTCATCGCATTTATCCTGCCATTTGTAGATACTTGCGGCAAGACGGCAGATCTGCAACCGGTCATAAGCATTGAGTTTATCGAATGACAGAGCGCGCTTGAGTGTGGCTTCTGCGGCAGCAAAATCGCCATTTTTCGCGGCATCCTGCGCCACATGACGCAATGCTTCGATCTTCACAGAATTGGCGATTCCCGGATAAGTGAGGAGCGACTGTGCGTATTTCAGCGCATAATCCATACCTACATGGTATTCGCTGTATTTCATCAAACCGCCCACGAGATTTGCGTAATCCGCCGGAGTCAGTTTTTCCAGTTTCAGCACCGTTTCATTGGCAAGATCGATCACCGACTTTTTGGCTCCGCTGTATTCCCGGATCAACACCAGCCGGGAATTGAATGCGGCAATGCGGTCGCTGTTGCTCAATTTGGGATCGGTGATATTTTCCATATACACCTTATGAGCCTCTGCAAATTTTCTCACATCGGCATAGGCACCGGCAACCGCGGTACGGATCTTTCCGATCTGCACAGGATCATCTTTGTAGAGAGACTTCATTTCCTCCGCGAGTTTCAGCACGCTGTTTGTATCTTTCAGCTTGCGGTAAAGTCCGATCAGACGCCAGTTTTTCGCTTTTTTATCGGCATCATTGAGTGCGCGAACCAGTTTGCAGTATTCCAATGCTTTCTTCACATCGCCGAAATATTCCCAGCAGTTCACGATCTGCATCTGTGTACGGAAGGCATCCGCGTCGGTGATATTTTCGGAAAGGCGTTCCAACAGAACATTTGCCTGATCTGCAAATTTGCGACGGCCGCCGAAGATCCCGGCTTTCCGTTCAAGGAGTGCGGCACGGGTGGCTGAACTCAAATTCAGAGCCGGATCCTTCAGGAGTTCATCGATCATTTTCAGTGCGCCATCCTGATCTTTCTGACGGATCTTGGAATCAACCAGCATGGATGCGGCACGGTCTTTCACCGTATTGATTTTCAGAAGTGCCTGCAATGCTTTCTCGCCTTCCGCATTTTTTCCCTGCCAGATCATAAAACGGGCATCGCTGAATTTCTTTTCATTCTCCGCATTGATCTTCTGCTGTTCCGGAGTCAGTTTCACCGCATCTTTTTTCGGCGGCACTTTTCCGGCACGGATTTTTTCCGCATTCAGAAAAACATTGGCATCGATCGTGGAAACGGCATTGGCGGACTGTACCGTTTTTTTGCCGTCATCATTTTTCATTCCGGAGCAACCTGCGGCAACGAGCGTTGCGAGGATCACCGGAGAAATACACATAAAAACTTTTTTATTCATCATTACAATTCTCCCTGCTCCATTACTTGTTCAAGAGTTTTTTCAGATTCAGGATCATCCGGATCATTTCCAGACGGGCAGCTCCCAGATCATAGCTGGTGGCATCCAGTTCAGCGAGATACTGGAGTGCGATACGCCCCTGATACTGAATATCAATATCTTTGTGTTTATTTGCTTCCAGAGCAAGTTTCTTCATCAGCGTGGCGTAGCGGATATCGTCCAGACCTTCGCGGAAACCTTCCCACTGAATGGTATCGATCACACCGTCACCGGACCCGTAAGCGAACACCATGGGCTTATAAGTCAGCCGGCGGTCATTATAGGAGCCGAAATGGTGCGCATAATTGCACAAGGCACTGTAATTGGCAAGATACGGCACAAGTCCGTTCTGTCTGCGGTTGTAGGAGGGATTTTCTGCACCGATATGCTGGGCGGCATACCATGCCACGAAAGCGTGACCGACTTCATTCCATTTACGGGTGGGTTCCCGCTGTTCAGGGAAATATGCCGTATTGAAGAAGTCATAGAAATAACCGGCGGCATAGAAAGCCTGATCTTTCGCCGCAATAAAGAACTTGAGTCCTTCTTTCTGATAATCGCGGAACATGGGACGGTTCCGGACGAACCAGCTTGCGGGCGGTTCATCGCCGTACCCGAAAAACACATTGGTATGTCCGACTTTTGAAAGGTAGTAATTGCGCAATGCGCGCGCGTTCTGCTGACGGTCCAGAGTAGATCCGCCGGAAGTGGGTCCGCCGCCCATGAGATAATCGGAACGCATACCCACTTTTTTTATGACTTCGATGCAATAATCGTGTTCATATTCTCCCGCGCGACCGCGCACCATGTGCAGATCCTGATTGTGACTGACCTGATTGGCGAGTACGACTTCCAGCTGTTTTTTCGCCAGTTCCAGATCGCCGCCGTTTTCACATTTGATCAGATCAAAACTGATATAACTGTAAGAGGAAACGAGGAACGGTTTATTGATGTCATAGTAAGCTGCCGGTTTCGGCAGAACAAAAGGCATGATCTTCACGGTCACAGGGATCGTGCCGATCTGCGCGCCATTCTTCACCATATTCACAGCACCGCGGTAAAGACCGGGAGCTTGAGTTTTTTCTGCACGGACGGTCAGGAAAAGCTGTTTGAACTCACCGCGATTGAGCGTGACCGGCTGCAATGTTTTGGCATCGGTGAAGTTCGGGCGCATGGGCTGGAACGGCTGAAATTCCCGATAGGAGGGATAGCCGAGGCGTTTATCCACTTCCACCGGAGCAGAGATCCAAATGTACTCATAACCGCCTTTATCGGATCTGACGCGGGCATAGTTCTGTTCGTTTTTGGTATCGACCTTGATCAGATCTTCGTCGTTCAAAAGCAGTTCGGGCGTCAGTTTCAAGCCGGTATCGCCGAAATAGCTGTACCAGCCGTTCCCATTCTGATACCAGATTTTGATCACCTTCATATCCAGTTTTTCAGGCGGAAGGATCTTGCCGTCTGCTGTTTTAAATTCCGTCAATTTAAATTCGACTTTTCCAAAATCTTCCAGCGGATAAACCACGAAAGAGCCGGGTTCATATTCATCCTGTGCCATGATGATGCGAACCGTTCCCAACGGTGTTCCGTCGATGGGATAAACATCTCCCAACCGCTGAAGATCCCCCATTGCAGGAACGGCATAATGCACGATCTTTCCCTGAAATGAGGGAGCCAGATCATCAGTCACGCGCACAGCATTCACGATCGCTTTTGCATCATTGCTCCGCCGGACAGCTCCGAGCCATGATTTAAGATATGGATTTTTTGCACTTTCAAAAAGTGCGGGCAGCCGTTTGGCTGCTTCTGCTTTTTCTGATTCCGTGATCTTTTCCATTTGGGCAAAGCCATTCACCGGCATCAAAGCCAAAAGGGAAAAGACTGCAGCATGTTTCCAGTTGAACCGCATGATCAGATTCCTTTCATAACTTTTGTGTTTTTTGGGGACGCTATACCTAATACCATAGTACAGAACGCATCAAAATCAAATCATGAGATCAAAAATTTTCTCTTTTTTTTGCATATTGCCTAAATTTCGTTTGACTTTTCAAAAATTCAATCTAAAGTACATTAACCTTTTTTTGAAATGGAGTGAGAATAAGGTTGAAATGAAAGGATCAGAAGGATAATGAAACCAGTTCCGAAACGGATGAGACAGACGCAAGGGGGGAACGCGTCAATGCGCGGTATGTTTTTTACAAATGAACAGAAGCATGTCAAAACAGATTTTTTACCGCAATACATGCTTGTGGCAAATGATATCATAAAAAAGATTTTTGACGGGGAATACCGCCCGGCTTCAAAATTGCCGTCCATGCGTTTTCTTGCAAAAAAATACGGTGTCAGCGTCCAGGTGATCCTCTCGGCTCTGCAGGGACTTCAGGCTTTGAATTATGTGGAGTCTTTCCCGAAACGCGGAGTCTATGTTTCTGCAGATATCCAGCCTGCCCGTTTCTACCGGATCGGCGTTTTCATGCTCAATCAGAATCCCTTTGCCTATTGCGGAGTGCTGTATCCGCTTTATACCACTCTTGAGGAAAACGGTTATACCATGATCATCGGAATGAATTTCGATGGCGGACTCAACCTGAAACAATGGTATTCCCATAAACATAATCTGGATGGTCTGATCGTTTTCGGATCCCCCTCCGCAAAAGAAGTGGAACACTTCAAAAAAATCAAGATCCCCTATATTTTCATGGGGACACCTCACGAAAAAACAGTCCGCGAAGAACTGATTCCCGAAGGCAAAGTATTCTGCAGCTGGTTCGTGAATGAATATATCACCGCTCCCCCGGAAAACAGACCGATCTATCTTTTCGGATTCGATCCGGAAAAACAGACGGCGATCAATGATGCCTGGGCAGATTACGCCCCCGAACATTTCTATTGCGCCGAAAAAGATGACGACGGAAATATCATCGGTGTGAAAAAGATCTGATCCGACAGGTCCGGCAAGTCCGACAAGTCCGGCAAGTCCGACAGGTCCGACAAGTCCGACAGGTCCGTACAAACAAAAGGTCCGTAATTTCACACGAGATGCCGCGCAACTTTGCGCGGATATATCGTGTAGAAAGTTCGGATTTTTGTGCGGGGGTGCATAGCACCCGACTCTCGGGCGGCTCAGTTTCGCTGCGCTCACTTGCCGCCTTGCGCGGATATATCGTGTAGAAAGTTCGGATTTTTGTGCGGAAGCTTTGAGGGAGTGGACTAATGGTCCATGACCGAAAAGAACCGCAAGCAAAGGTCCGTAATTTCACACGAGATGCCGCGCAACCTCTTGAGCGATGAGGTAAGATCCCTCATCATTAAAATGGACCCAGTCCCGGCGGTATTCGGCACCGAGTTTTTCGGTAAAGGAATACAAATCATTGAACTCCACACCGTATTTGGAAAGGACATCCATGGCGATCCGGTTATATTCGCGGATCTCGGAATTTTTACGCATGAGGACGCCGGGGAGTTCTTCATCCATGATATTGGTTGTCAATGCAAAAATGACTTTTGCTTTGGGGAACAGTGTTTTGATACGGCGGTACACGCGATCAAGAAAATACGCATAAATATCAGGCGGGGTCAGACTTTCTTCTTCGTAAACATTGTGGGTATCGGCATTGGTGACCACAGCAGATTCACAAGTCAGTTCAAAGGTCTTTCCCACGCCGAGATGACCGCAATCCCACAGTCCGTTGTTCCAGTGAATGATATCTACATTTCCATCGGTAAGACCGAGATCCGCCTGCCAATCCTGCAGAAAACGCAATGTGTTCTGAAGGAATGCACCATTGGCATTCGGGATAAAGACTTCCGCTTTTCCATCCAGCAGATCCCGGACAAATGGAGCATAGCCGGTACGGATGGAATCACCCAGGAGCAAAACTTTTTTCATTTTGAATTTCCTTTCATTTTCAATGATTTATTTCCAGAAACAGAGCCAGATTCAACAAAGAATAGATCAGATAGGAGTGATCCGCCGCACCGGAATTGTGTTCCCGCACAAAATCGGCGATCACATCCCGTCGGAACAGATCCGGAGGCAATCCGCGCACCGCATATTCCTGAACAGGATCATGCCACGCTCCGCGCAGCCAATCCGCCAGCGGTACACCGAATCCCCTTTTTTTCCGTTGAGGCAGACCGGGCGGCAGTTGATCGCAAAACGCATCGCCGAGGATCTTTTTGCGTTGCGCGCCGTTCTGACGGTATTGCTGCGGCAGGGATACGGCAAACTCCGCCACACGGTGATCAAGGAAAGGTGACATCGTGCGTATCCCGCCGACAGCCGCACCGAGATACGCTTTGGTGAGTGTATCGCCGGGCAGATAAGTGGAAATATCGAAGCGGACAGGATCGCCGGCAGTGATGCTCATGCGGTCGGCGATCGTCTTCATTTCGCCGTCAAACAGTGTTTTAAACATTTCCGGTGCATTGTGTGAAATGATGGCAAAATAGCGTTCATGTTCCGGCAGAGTGGCGATCTTCAGCAAACGCGCCAATCTTCCTTTATGGCTCCGTTCGCCATTGCCGTTTCCGCAAAACATGTTGCGGATCAGATCTTTGAACGGGAGAAACGCAATTTTCCGTGCCAGCTTCATTGCCCGCAGCCGTTCATAACCGAGGAAAAATTCATCGGCTCCGTCTCCGCAAAGCGCATCATGCTGTGCAAAAGCACACAGACGGCTGAAAGGGATCAGCGAGGAATCGGCAAAAGGTTCTCCCGCAATGGTCAGAAGATGTTTCAAAGTATCCACCGATCCTGCGGCATCATTCATCGGAAGAAAATGATGTTCCATTCCCCGCCCTGCCCGATGGGAAAGAAAATCGGCAGTTTCACGGGCAAAGGCAGATTCATCGTACACCGGATTCCGGAAAGATACCGAAGTGATGCGCCCGATCCGGTCACCGAGCAGCGAACCGACCAGTGCGGAATCCAATCCGCCGGAAAGAAACAGATCCTGTGTATGTTCTGCACGGAGCATCACGGCATCGGCAAGGAGTTGCTGCAGGCGGACGCAGGCATCGGCATAGGAAATTTTCTGCGGTGCAAAAGAAAGACTGTAATACCGGTGGAGTTCAAACTCATTTTCCCGGACACGGAATGTCAGCGAATGACCCGGCAGTAATTTGAAGGTATGATCGTAAATCGTTTTTTCCCGGGGAATATATTGCAGAGCCAGAAATTCCGGGATCACCTCCAGCCGCAATGCGGACCGGTCGAAAAACGGCTGTTTTTTCAATTCACTCAAGGTGTTGGAAAAAGCAAAATATTCCCGGCTCACATGATAAAACAAAGGCTCGATCCCGAACCGGTCCCGGGCAAGGAATAATTCCTGCATCTGAGTATCAAAGACGGCAAGGGTAAAACTGCCATTGAGTTTTTCCAGCATATTTCTGCCGTATTTCCGGTACAAAGCAAGGAGCATTTCGGCGTCGTCTTCCGTTTCAAAAACACAGCCGTCGGAGTTCTTCAGTTCATTGCGGAGTACCGCAGCATTGAAAACAGTTCCGTCAAAGACCATTTGAAATCTGCCGCAGACAGATGTGAATACGCTGCCGCAGACGAAAGAAAATCCCGGCTCATTTTTCCGGCAGACTGTTCCGGCAAAAGGTTTCATTTTTTCTCTCCGTGCAGAGGAATGTGTGCCGAGGCGCGGCGGCGTTTTTCTGCGGCGAGGAAGACTTCCTTTGCCTCCGGTGTGAAACAGGAATCCAGCAGCCGGTGCAATATGATCTCCTGCGCAGCCGCGTTGGGATGCAGCATATCATCCGCATAATAGCGGTAGTCCCGCAATTCGTCCATCTGGATCTCAAATGCAGGGAA
Source organism: Victivallales bacterium (assembly GCA_045594005.1). Taxonomy (GTDB): domain Bacteria; phylum Verrucomicrobiota; class Lentisphaeria; order Victivallales; family UBA1829; genus SIG77. The sequence continues at coordinate 11,654 of JAZNXT010000115.1, read as the reverse complement.
ATAAGCGCAATTTTCAATTTTTTCCACGGCAAGAGAAATACCATTGAGCAATCGTGCCTTGGAAAGCGCGTTCAGCATCAGTTCCCCTGGATAATGACGCACCGGCGATAATGTGAGGATAATGCGGCATTTGGGATTGATCTCCCGCACTTTCCGGCAGGATGCAAGGATCGCGGCGGAACACATTTCCGTGGAGGAAAGCTGCCGTTCAAACATTGTACCCGGCACCTTGTGGCAGTTTGCAACAAACCGTTTTTCCGTTTTATGAAAATATTGTACGGCGGAAGAAAATGTGATAAAACACGCATCCGCTTTTTTCAACGCTTTGAGAAAATGTTTGCGGGCATCTTCCGCTTTCTGCAGGGCATCATCCAATGCGGGTGCGGAAAAGGATCCGTGGTGCATCCAGCTGTGATACAGGGAATTGAATTCAAAAAAATCGCTCCCCATGTAACCGAGGTCGATCCGCTGCAAGGCTTCGCATACCGCAAAGGGATGATACAATATCCCGTTGGGATTGCGCGATCCGTAAAAACCGTTTCCGAACAGACGCCCGATCACATCTTCGGAAAAACAGGAACCGATGGAAACGATGGTGCTTTTCGGCGGGATCTTTTCCAGCGGAAAAGTGTAATTCACAGGAGTATATTCAAATGGTTCCATAGTCTGTTCTGCCTCTCATCGAGCTTGAAGTTTGGGTAATAAAAGAGAATGGCGCGGCTCCCGTACAAAATTGCGGACCGCCATGGAAACGGCGCGTTTGGAGCCGACCAGGATCATCAGTTTTTTTGCGCGGGTCATGCCGGTATAAAGCAGATTCCGCTGAAGCATCATGTAATGCCGGGACAACAGCGGCATCAGCACCACGGGGAACTCACTGCCCTGTGCCTTGTGGACGGTCACGGCATAAGCAAGGGTCAGCTGGTCGGTATCATCAAAGGAATATTCCACTTCCATGCCGTCATAATCCACTTTGAAAAGACGCTCCTCTGTGTCGATGGATACAATGTATCCGGTATCGCCGTTGAACACATTTTTATCGTAATTGTTGGCGATCTGCATCACTTTATCGTCCAGCTTGAATTCCCGTTCACCGATCTTGAACGCCGGTTTTTCTCCGACATTCAGCAATGCTTGAAGAGTCCGGTTCATCTCAATGGTTCCGTCTTCACCGCGGTTCATGGGACAAAGCAGCTGCACATCTTTCACCGGATCGAATCCGAACCGGGCTGGGATCCGCTCCACGATCATGCGTTTGATGATATCGGCAGCTTCGGCAGCTTCATCTTTTTCGATCCAGTAAAAATCGGTCAATCCGGCAGCATCGGTCTGCTGCATTTTCGGCAGGATACCGCCATTTACGGCGTGCGCGGCAAGAATGATCCCGGATCCGGCACCCTGCCGGTAGATCTTTGTCAGACGCGTCACCGGACAAATGCCGGAATCGATCAGGTCGTTCAACACATTTCCCGGCCCCACAGAGGGCAGCTGATCGGGATCCCCCACGATCACCACGGTGGCTCCGAAGGGAATCGCGCGGAACAATGCCACAGCCAGCGGCAGATCCAGCATGGAGGCTTCATCGATCACAAAAAGACTTGCTTCCACCGGATCGTCCTGCCCCTTGGAAAAAGAACTCTGCACCGGATCCCATTTCAAAAGACGGTGAACAGTGGAAGCTGTCGCGCCCGTAGCTTCGCTCATCCGCTTCGCGGCGCGTCCGGTGGGCGCGGCAAGAACCACAGAAAGCCCTTTTGCTTTGGCACGGCGCACGATCTCGGAAACCACAGTCGTCTTCCCCACACCGGGTCCGCCGGTGATGATACTGACTGCGGAATGTGCCACTTTATGAACGGCAAGAAGCTGTTCTTCGCTGAACATGGTTGCCGCTTTCAGCGGAACAGAAGCAATACGCGTTCCGTCCGGGGACGGATGCCGCAACAGTTTTTTGATCAGGTGCGGCAATTCATTTTCACAGCGGAGGAAGGAGGGAGTATAGATCATTTCCGTACCGTCCGGTGCAATATCTGTCACAGCCCGGTCGGCTTGTTGTGCCGCCATCAATGCCCGGTGAGCATCTTCCGGCTCCACTTCCAGTGTTTCCGCAATCTTCGGCAGCAGTTCCTGCCGGGGCATACAAACATGCCCGGAAAGACGGGTCTGTTCCAATGTGTAAGACACACCGGCGACCAGGCGTTTGATATCATCTTTCGCCACGCCTGCTTTCATCGCGATCCTGTCGGCAAGGAGAAAACCGATCCCCCGGACTTCTGACGCGAGGCGATAGGGATTTTTCCGGATCTCCGATGCCGCATTTTCTCCGTAAACCTTGTAGATCCTTGCAAAATACGCGGGAGAAATACCCAATCCTTCCAATGCGATACGCAGATCCCTCAATTCAGAATTATCGTGCCATGCCGCGCGGATGGATTCCACTTTCTTCCGGGTAAACCCCTGAATTTCCATCAATCTGCGCGGCTCATTATCCAGCACGGAAAGAGTATTTATACCGAAATGACGCACGATCTTTTCTGCAGTTTTCGGTCCGATACCGGGCAGGATCCCGGAACAGAGATAACGGCTGATCCCCTCCTCTGTGGCGGGGAGCGTCATATTCCATTCACTCACACGCAGCTGGAGTCCGTGGTCGGGATGAGTTTCCCATTTCCCGGTCAACTCCACATTCTGTCCTTCCGCCACACCGGGCATGGAACCGACAGCCACGAATTCGCGTTTGAGTTTGAAATCCTGAACACGCAGTACGGTGTAGGAATCCTCTCCGGCAGAATAGACCACACGGGTCACTTCACCGCAGATGGTATTGGTATCCGGCGGGGGCGTTTTGAAATCCCCCTGCCGTTTCCAATTTTTCTGTCCTTTGAAGTGATGATAGGATCCTGCCATGACAATACGATCCTGTCCGGGGATCAATGATGGGAGAACACGCGTTCCGGAGCATGACGGAGAGCCACACCCAATTCATTGGCGCGTTTGATCACATCCGCATCCTTGAGGGATCCGGAGGGCGCGACCATGGCTTTGATCCCGGCTTTGGCTGCCACTTCCACTGCATCATAGAAGGGGAAGAAACCGTCACTGGACATCACCGCACCATCCAGCGTGCCGTCGCCGCTGTATTTCTGTGCAAATTTTTCGATCGCCTGTTCCACTGCACCCACTCGGTCCTGTTCCCCCGTTCCCACGCAGAGAGTCTGACCGTTCTTCACGATCACCACACCGTTGGAGCGGACGGAAATATTGATATACCATGCCGTCAGCAGATCGATCAACTGCTGTTCGGTGGGTTCCACTGTGGATTCCTGTGCGCCGCAGGCTTTGTTTTCCCCGGCTGCCGCAGGGATGTCTTCCACATCGCGGACATTGGTCAGCAGCGGTTCGGCAATGACCACAGATCCATCGGCAAGGACTTTCATGGTGTTGAACTTGCCGCCTTCGTTGTCACCCACAAATTTAGGCATTGCGGCAATATCCCCGCAACGGAGGATACGGATCTGTTTGTTGAGTTTATATGTTTCGCCGTCGTTGAACACGGCAAGGGCTTCATCGGTATAAGCGGGAGCCACCACACATTCGCAGAAGGTGGACATGATCTCTTCGGCAGTTTCCTTATCCACTTCCACATTGAATGCGATCACGCTGCCGAACGCCGCACGGGCATCGCAATCACGCGCTTTGATATAGACCTGTTTCACAGATTCACCGGGCAGAGCCACAGCCGCACCGCTGGGGTTGACATGTTTCATCACCGCGCAGGCGGGGCGGTCAAAGAATTTGACGATATTCAATGCACCGGAAATATCTTCCAGGTTGGTTTGGGAAAGACCGCTTTTGCCGTTTTTCAAAGTTTCCATATCCATGATCGCTCCCTGATCTTCCACAGGGCGGTAGAACGCGGCAGGCTGATGGGGATTGGTGCCGTAGCGCAGATCGTTGACTTTCACGAACTCCCGTCCGTTGAGAACGATCTTGTCTTCAAAATTGCCGGTATTGGCGGTGAGATAGGAACTGCGACCGAGTTTTGACATTTTTTCTTCTCCAGAGGCTTTGAACTTTGCCGTTTTGGTGTTATGTTATTGTTGTGTTCTCTTTTAAAATACATTCAAATGTGCCGTTTCGCAAATGAACAGCGCATTTTTTCGGGAAAAAACTATGAAAAAACAAGGATTTTTTATCAGTTTGGAAGGCGGCGAAGGCTGCGGCAAGTCAACCCAGCTGCAGCTGCTGGCACAGGCTTTGCAGAAAATGGAGCCGGAACGGGAGATCATTGCCACGCGTTCACCCGGCGGGACTCCTGCCGCAGAACGGATCCGCGCCGTATTGAAAGAACGGATCGCCGGTGAAGATATTGCGCCGGAAACGGAATTGCTGCTGTTCGGCGCGTGTCATTCACAAATGGTCCGTACCCTGATCACACCCGCAATGGAACGGGGAGCGATCCTTATTACCGACCGCTTCTTTGATTCCACGATCGTCTATCAGGGGATCGCACGGAAACTGGGGCGGGCATTGATTGATGAGATCAACACCATCGCCTGCGGTGATGTCAAACCCGATCTCACCATCCTGCTGGATATTCCCACCGATGTGAGTTTCAGCCGCACCCATACCCGGGACGGCAATGCCGTGGAAGCCGATCGTTTCGACTCAGAAAATGAATCTTTCCATACTGCCATCCGGCTGGGATTTTTAGCTCTTGCCGCAGAAGAAAAAGACCGGTTCGCCATCGTCGATGCCACCGGAGATGTGGATACGGTCCACAAAAAGATCATGGAGGTCGTCCGTGGCAGATTGGCATAAATTTGAAAAAGAGTTCCCCTTCCTGATGGATTCCCTGAAAGCCGCACGGCTGTCCGGAAGGCTGGCACACTCCTTTCTGGTGGTCTCCTCCAATCCCGATACCCGGATGGAATTTCCGAATTTTCTTGCTCAACTTTCCGCCTGTATGGAGCCGCAGAAAGATGGTTCGCCCTGCGGAAAATGCAATTCCTGCAAACTTCTGGAAGCAGGGATCTATCCGGACCTTTATCTCCTTTCCCCCACCTCGAAATCACGGCAGATCCTCATTGGGGATTCCGACGATGACCCGGATACGCTCCGCAATTTTCAGCACAATTTTTATTTGAGCAGCAGCACGGTTTCCGGCTGGAAGATCGGTTTTATCCAGGATTGCGATTCCATGAACGAAAACGCTCAGAACGCCTTTCTCAAAACACTGGAGGAGCCGCCGGAAAAATGCCTCTTTGTCCTGACCAGCGGCAGACCGGGTGCATTGCTGCCCACGATCCGGTCCCGGTGTCAGATCCTTACCCTTACCGACAATCATTGTGAATACGATCTGACCCCCTTCCCCCGCATCCGCGAGATCCTCACAAAACTGGTCTGCAATGCCGCCAACGATCTTGTGGCGGCGGAGGATTGCACCGTGGCTCTGCTGGAGATCGCAGGAACGCTCAACGACAAAGCAAAAGCCGCAGCGGAAGAAAAATGGAAACCCCGTCTGGAAGCGGCACAGCAGTTGGAGTCTGCCGGGCTGAAACAGCTTGAAAAACGCCGTGACGGAGAAGCCGGCTGCGAATACCGCCGGCTCCGGGAACAGTTTATCAGCATCGTGCATACCTTTTTTGCACAGCTCGCCCTGCTTGCCGGTGGAATGGGAAAAGAGATCCTGCCGAATCCGGAAATCATGGAATTTTATTTTCAGTCACCGGAACGGGAAAAGATCAAAGAACGGGACGCCCTGCGGATGCTCACCCTTGCGGAAAAATTGTGTGATACACTCCGCACCAATGTGAGCGATACACTGGCACTCCGCACGTTCTGCCTCTCCGTCGCCATCAAGAAGTGATAATTGGGGAGGGAAAAGACTATGCCCGTATCTGAAAAAAATCCTGTTGTCCCGGTCAACTGCCTGTTTCAAGGCTGTTACAATCCGGAATATGAAAAAAAGATCCGCGAAGGAAAAGATCTGTGTTTTCAATACAATAAATTGCATCCGAACGATTTTGAAGCACAGAACCGGATCCTGCAGAAACTGTTGGGTTCCATGGGGAAAGAAACGACCATCACTCCGCCGTTCTGGTGTGATTACGGCTATAATATCCATGTGGGGGATTTTTTCTATGCCAACCACAATCTGATCATCACGGACGGCGCAGAAGTCCGCTTCGGGGATCATGTATTCATCGCCCCGAATTGCTGTTTCACCACGGCGGAACACCCCATTGATCCGGAACAACGGAAAAAGGGGCTGGAGATCGCAAAGCCCATCTGCGTGGGAAACAATGTCTGGATCGGTGCGGGTTCAACGATCCTTGCGGGCGTGACGATCGGGGACAATTCAGTGATCGGCGCAGGCAGCGTCGTTACGCGTTCCATTCCCGCCAATGTCGTTGCCGTGGGTGTTCCCTGCCGCGTTATGCGGGAGATCACGGAACAGGACAAAACGCGCTACCCGTATTTTGAAGGCTATGTGGAAACCGGAATCACCACAAGCGCAAAATATTGATCATCCCCGGTATAAACCGTAGAGTGGATCAGACCGGAAATATTCAGACAGATCCCGCAGTACGACTGATTCATCGTGCCGCGTTGTGCCTGTGTATATTTTCCGACTGCTTCAATGGAAAGTTCCATACCGGTAATTCCGCAAAAACTGAATTTTTATAGCAATATTGTAAATATAACACACATTTTTATTTTGCAATTCCGTAATTTTGAAATTATATTGATATCAGAAAAAAACGATCTGCTGCAAACAGAAGAAACGGAGAACAGAAAAAATGAGTACGGAATTTTTCGGCGGAAAACACTTGAAGTTGGGTGTTTGGGGTTTGGGACGCGGTATGGCATTCCTCAACTCGGCACGGGCATTGAATATCGACGTCGTTGCCGGATGCGATTTCCATGAGGATCGCCACAAAGCGTTCCATGAGATCTGCCCCGATGCCGCCCTCACAAAAGATGAAGACGAATTTCTGGCAATGGATTTCGATGCTGTCCTCATTTCCACATACTGCCCGAATCATGCACGGGATACCATCAAAGCCCTGAAAGCAGGAAAACATGTTTTGAGCGAAGTGACTGCATTCTTCACTCCCGCACAGGGCGTCGCATTGGTGGAAGCTGTGGAGGAATCTGGGCTGGTCTATAATCTCGCAGAAAATTATCCCTTCTCCAAAGAAAATATGTATGTGACCAAACTCTACAAGGAAGGTCTGTTCGGAGAATTGACTTATGCTGAATATGACTACGTTCACGGCGGAAGCAATCCCTGCGCGTTCTATCCGGACGGCAGTCCTGTTCAGCCGGGAAACCAGCTGCATCACTGGCGGGGATTCCTGAATTATCACTACTACTGCACCCACTCCCTCGGTCCGGTGATGATCGCGACCGGTCTGCGTCCCGAAAAAGTGACTGCATTCCCGGAAGATGTGCTGAATATCGGCTGCGTCCACGGAAAAGGCAGAAAAGTGGATGGGATCATGCCGAATCTGGGGGCGTTCTGCCCCTCTCTGATCCGGATGAGCAATGGTTCGATCGTGCGGAACCTGATGGGCGGAACCACTGCCGACAGCCGGATGAGACGGTTCTTCGGAACAAAAGCCTCCGCCTTCATCCATGATGGCGTCATGACTCTGAAATTAGGGGCAAACGGCTCCGCGTTGAGTTTGGAAATGGCTCCTCAATGGGAGGGAATGGGTAAGGAAGCAGACGAAGCCGGACACGGAGGCGGCGATTTCTGGGAATTGTACTATTTTGCGCGTCAGATCCTCACCGGCGAAAAAGCTCCGTGGGACATTTATGCGGCGGCAGATGTGACTCTGGCTGGGATTCAGGCTCTCCGCAGTGCCGTCTATGAAGGAACCCCTATGGAAGTGCCGGACTTCCGGAAAAAAGAAGTCCGGGACCGTTACCGGAATGATGACTGGCAGGCAAAACATATCGATCCGGCACGGATCTTCCCGGACGATCAGGACATCAGCATCACCGGTCATTTCAGTATGGTCTGCAAAGATATGATCCCCCTGCTCAAACTGGTCCGCTGCGCACTGGACGGGATGAAAGTCTATCCGTTCGTCAAACCGGAACAGAAATATATCGTGATCGATCATGTGAAAGAATTGCGGAGCAAACTGCCGGAAGTGACAGCCTGTTACAAACGGATGCGGAAGATCGCAGATGCCTACCCCGACTCACCGGGCGGGATCGCGCTGCGGGAAAAACTGGAACTCGGCGAAGAATCCCTGCTCCTGGATACCGCAAAAATCACCGGAATCCTGAACGATTTTCTGTTAAATCAGGCATAAAAAAATACGCCGGATCCGAAAACAAAAATCTCGAAAATATTGTTTTACAGAACAATGGCGATCATTGTCCGGCAGAGGGAATTTTAACATTATGAATATAGCCATTATCGGAAACACGGGACATTTGAATTATCTTTTTGAGGATCTGCACAAACTGCCGGAATGTAACATTGTTGCTGCGTGTGCCGCCGGCGGGATGCAGCCGGTATGGACTCTGTCGGCATTGCAGAAACTCAAAAAGCCTACTCCGGAACTTTTCCCGGATTACCGGACGATGCTGGATCTGGTCAAAGTTGACATCGCTGTTATCGGCGGTCCTTTTGAGGAACGGGCAGCTATGTGTAAATATTGCCTTGAACGCGATATCGCAGTTTTTACCGAAAAACCATGTGCGATCACACTGGAAGAACTTTCTGAACTCAAATCTGTTGCTGCAAAACACAACGGAATCCTTTACGGCATGATGGGCATCCGTTTTGAAGCTCCATTTTATACGGCATTCAGGATAATTGATTCCGGTATACTGGGCGCGATAAAACTTATTTATGCGCGTAAATCCTACAAGATCGGTGAACGCCCTGAATATTTTTTCCATCGCTCCACATACGGCGGCACGATCCCATGGGTGGGGATCCATGCTGTTGATTGGATCGCCTGCTGCAAGGCTGGAAATTTTGTCAGGGTGTACGCGCTTCAGCATTACGGAGAAAAGAGCCGCGGTACATTGGAAACTGCAGCACATTGTGTTTTTACGCTTGATTCCGGAGCGATCGCGTCGGCAGATATTGATTATATGCGCCCTGCCGGAGCAAGTACGCACGGCGATGACCGCTTACGCGCCGTCGGCGAAAACGGCGTGATCGAAATCGCGCAGGGCAAAGTGGAACTGATCACTGCCGATGGCTCAATTTTTCCGGAACTGGAATCTCCTGAACTGGGGTGTTTCGGACAGTTGGTGCGCGATTTGCAGACTCAAAGCAGCAATTTGGCATACGAAACAGCGTTGACCTTCAAAGTGACAGAAGCAGTCCTGACAGCGCAACTTTCGGCAGATAAAAATCGTGCATTTTCCATATAAGGGATTTTTTTATGAGCATCAAAGTGGCAATCGCCGGAATCGGCGGCTTCGGCATCAAATATGTGGATCACTTCTGCCGTCTGGCGGAAGCGGGCAAAGTGGAATTGGTCGCCGCTGCCGAATTTTTTCCTGAAAAGTACCCTGACCGCATCGAAAAGCTGCAGGCACACGGTGTAAAAATCGTCGGGAGTGCCGATGACCTTTACAAACTTGGAGTGCAGTTCGATCTTGTGGGCTTGCCGGTCGGTATCGAAAGTCACGAACCGCTGACGATCCAGGCATTGGAACATAATTGCAATGTATTGGTGGAAAAACCTCTTTCCGGCTGCTTGCAGTCGGTGGATAATATCATAGATGCCCGCAACAGAACCGACCGCTTCGTGGCAGTCGGATTCCAGCATTTTTATGAACCTGCCTGCCAAAAGATCAAAGAACTGCTGTGCAGCGGTACTATGGGTGAAATCTTAAAGATCAAACTGATGGGGCGTTGGCCGCGCGGCGATGCGTATTATCAGCGCAATTATTGGGCTGGCAGGATATCCGGCAAACATTCTCTGATTCTGGATTCACCCTTCTGCAATGCGTTTGCACACTATGTGAATATGCTTTTGTACCTGGCTTCCTCCGGTCGGGAAACAACAGCAGTACCGAAACTGATCCATGCTGATTTGAGCCGCTCCCGTGACATTGAAAACTTTGATACCGGGATCGTGCAGCTTACTGCCGACGGCGCCCCGGCAACGGTCATGCTTACACACTGCTGTGATACTGTGTTTTCGCCTGAACTTGTCATCACCTGCGAAAAAGGCACGGTGATTTATGATGAAGCGACCACCTGGCAGGTATATGATAACAATGGTACTGCTCTTGAGGGATCCGGTTATGCAGGCAGAGCCGATCACACTTTTATGTTTGATGCGATCATCAATCGCGTGAACGATCCCGCACAACGCATCTGCACGCCTGAACTTGCCCGCGCTCATGTGGATCTGATGGAACAGATCTACAAAAAGAGCGTAATAAAAACTCTGTCTGCTGATTCTTACACAATACACCCCGAAGACGGTGTACGCGTCAATAACGGGTTGGCTGAAGCGTGGAATGAACGCTATAAATCATTATAAAAATACAAACGGCAGCGTCAATCATCCAGCGTGATATTCATCCAGGAGGCAACTGTCGCACCCATGATGTCACGCACGATATCTTCTCTGATACCGATGCGGGAAAGGAGTGCATCGTAATACTTCTGCGCTTCGCCGATAAGATGAGGATGTGTCACATAGGCATCGGAGCCGAGGACGAGTTTCCGGAAATTGTTTATACTGCGGTCATCCAGGATCCCGATGTCAAAACTCAGATCCCGGGCAAGCTGTTCCGGCTGGATCCGCATCCATTGTCCGCTCCCGGCAAGATCGGCATAGAGATTATCGTGCATCTTGATATACTGACTTGCTTCATCGTGATAGATCCGCGTCCCCATGTGAGCCATTACGATCTTCAAACTCTGGAATGACCGTGCGATACGGTCCAGATTGACGGGATTCATATTTTTCAGCATTGGTCTTTTATAAATGATATCGGCTGGATTGGGACGGTAATTACCTGTATGGAAAAGGAGAGGCAAGCCGCATTTTTCCGCGGCTTCATACACGGGCATATAAATATCGTGATCATATTCATAATAGGGATAGATGCATTTGAATCCGCGCACACCCATTTCGGCATATTTGTAAACTTCGTCCGGCGATGCAGTTTCCCAAAGATCCAGTTTTGCCAAAGGCAGAAAACAATCGGGATAACGTTTGCAAATCTCCACGACTTCTTCATTGGGGAGAAAATCGTGTCCGCCATAGCGCAGTCCGCCGGAAAGCGCGGCAATGGTATTGTGCTGACGGCAGGCGTTGGCGAGGATATCCAGTTTTACGGGGTCATTACTGTCGCAATGGACGTGAAAATCGAGTCTTTTCATAGTGATCCGGTTCCTTGGAGTTGATCTGTTTTCTGCATTGTTTTCTGTTACTATATCGCACTCAGGTCAAAAATCAAACGGGATCCGGAGAGTTTTTGCAAAAGTTTTATCTCCCCTGTATCAGTCCGTATCGGTCTGTGTCGATCCGTATCGGTCTGTATCAGTTTTGTCCGACGGGTCCGACAAGTCCGACAAGTCCGACGGGTTCGACAAGTCCGACGGGTCCGACAAGTCCGACGGGTTCGACAAGTCCGACGGGTCCGACAAGTCCGACGGG
>JAZNXT010000114.1:0-7414 GCA_045594005.1 Victivallales bacterium | reverse complement strand
AAGATCCAAGCGAGACAACGCGCCCCCCCCCGACTCATTCCGGATAGAGTTCATACAACCGCTTCATAGCCATGGCAAATGCGGCAAATGTCATTTCGGCATCAAATCCGGCACGGTGTGCATGACCTTCAAATTCATCTTTCGGAAGCTGCAGGATCCGGGTCAGGGCTTCCAGATTGTAGGAGCCGAGTTCGGGATAGGCTTTTTTGATGATAACGATGCTGTCGTATGCGCCGCCTTTGATCAGCGGCAAACCGCACCGTGCGAGACTTTCCTGCAGGAATCCGAGATCGAACCGGGCATTGTGTGCCACCAGTTTGGAATTGCGGCAAAAATCAAGAAACCGGTATCCCACATCGGAAAAATGCGGCGCGGATGCCACCATTTCGTTGGTGATCCCCGTAATAGCTGTCAACCGGGGAGAAATAGACATGGAGGGGTTGACCAGCGTGGAAAAACGGGAAAGAGTTCCATCCGCATCCACGCGGACCGCTCCGATCTCAATGATCCGGTCGCGGGAAGGACTCAATCCGGTCGTTTCCAGGTCAAAGACCGTAAACGGTCCCATTTTATGCCACAAAGCCATACGGGATCAATCTCCGTATCCTTCGGGATGTTTCTGACACCATTTCCAGGCGGATTCGATAATGATTTCGGGATCTTCAAACTGGGGTTTCCAACCCAGCACTTCCCGTGCTTTGTCCGAACACGCGATCAATGTCGGGGGATCTCCCGGACGACGGGGCACCACATCGGCAGGGATGGGATGGCCGGTGACTTTCCGTGCGGCATCCAGGATCTGTTTCACGCTGTATCCGGAGCCGGTTCCAAGATTGTAATGACCGCTTTCCGGTGCAAAAAGTGCTTTTTCGTGCGCCTGTGCAAGGTCAAGCACATGGATATAATCGCGGATACAGGTACCATCCGGCGTGGCATAATCATCGCCGAACAGCATGGCTTTTTCTCTTTTTCCTGCGGCGACCTGCAGCAGGATCGGGATCAGATGCGTTTCCGGTTTGTGGTCTTCTCCGAATTTTTCCGTGGCACCGGCAGCATTGAAATACCGCAGAGCCGCATATTTCAAACCATGCACATCGCTGTACCAGCGGAGACATTTTTCAAAGCAGAGTTTGGATTCGCCGTAGGGATTGATGGGAGCCTGTGTAGTATTTTCGCGGATAGGCACTTCATCGGGCATACCGAATGTGGCGGCGGTACTGGAAAATACAAAACGTTTCACGCCGCCTTTCACAGCGGCATCCGCCAGATTGATGGCATTGCCGGTATTGTTATGGAAGTATTTGCCGGGATTGGTCATGGATTCGCCCACAAGGGAGAATGCGGCAAAGTGCATCACGGCATCATATTTTTCTTCGCAGAGACATTTGAAAAGCAGTTCCCGGTTGTCAAGCGTCCCGTAAATGAATTTTGCACGGGGATCCACGGCACTGCGGTGCCCGGTGATCAAGCCGTCAAACACGGTCACTTCGTATCCGTGATCCAAGAGATATTCAGTACAAATACTGCCGATATAGCCGGCACCGCCGGTAACAAATACTTTCATACTCAAATTCCTTCCATAGTTTGTTATTGTTTGTAAAATAACGCAATTTTCCAAAAAAACAAGTCATGCACAAAAAAAATCCTGTTTTTGATATTTTTTTCATTTTTTTTCGTTTTTTCACCTGTTTCATACTTGCCATTTTCAATTTTTGCGCTATAAGTTTATAGATGATACAAGTTTGTTTCAGAAAAATATCAACTTCAAAGGAAAACATTATGAAAAAATTGCTCCTTCTCGCTGTCACCGCAGCTCTGCTTGCAGGTTGCGCCACCACTCCTCCGCCGCCGAAACACGCAAAAGCCCCCAAGGGGAAAGCCGTTGAACTGCGCGCAAAAGACAAAGCTCCTGCTCCGAAAAAAGCTGCGCCCGCTCCCAAAAAAGATGTGAAGAAGGCTGCTCCTGCTCCCAAAAAAGATGTGAAAAAAGTCGCCCCCGCTCCCAAAAAAGATGTGAAGAAAGCCGCTCCCGCTCCCAAAAAAGATGTGAAGAAAGTTGCTCCCGCTCCGAAAAAAGCGGATGTGAAGAAAGCTGCGCCCGCTCCGAAAAAAGCGGATGTGAAGAAAGCTGCTCCCGCTCCGAAAAAAGCGGATGTGAAGAAAGCCGCCCCCGCTCCGAAAAAAGCGGATGTGAAGAAAGTTGCTCCCGCTCCCAAAAAGGATGTGAAGAAAGCTGCTCCTGCTCCCAAAAAAGATGTGAAGAAAGTTGCTCCCGCTCCCCAAAAAGATGTGAAGAAAGCCGCGCCCGCTCCGAAAAAAGCGGATGTAAAGAAGGTCAAAAAAGATACTCCGCCGAAGCCCCGCGACCCCATGGGATTTGACTATCGCAAGGTGGAATATCCTGTGATGAACTTCGGTAAATAAAAAATGCCGTCCTGATCAAATTTCAATCAGGATATACAAAAACGGATCTGCTGCATCTTTTTGCAACAGATCCGTTTTCCGTTTTTCAACGATTCAGATCTCAAAAAATGGCAGGACCATACCGCCGATCCGCCAGCGTCCGCCGCGTTCAATAAAATGTGTTACGGCACGCTGAAGACTTGTTTTCCGTGGAGCTTTGAGCAATTCAAATGCGCCTTCATGACGGAAAATGAACCAGAGTCCATCGGTGTTTGAACTGGGTCTGGGTACAGGATGCACCCGTTTGAGCAGTCGCACCAGATTGGTTTCCGGATTCAGGATCTCCGGCAGATTGGGATTGAAGATCCAGGAGGAACAGACGATCGCCACCGGCTGTTTTTCTTTTTCCGGATAAAGTTTCAAAAAGAATTCTTTTGCCTTGCGGAAGGAACGCTCCGCCTCATCGGGCGTCATACCGCCGCCATTGGGGATGTGCATATCCAATACCGGCATCCCCATTTCCAGCACCACATCATAATCGGCAAGGGTAATGGTAAATGGTTCCGGTGAGGTCTTTCCGCAATCGTCCACACGGTTTCCCGTGGCGGTGACGCCGTCGCTTTCATAAATGGAAGCAAACGCGCGTTCCGGAGAATCGGGCTTGCTTTCCACCGCGAATCCGGCGGCATCGAACTGCATTCCGGGAATGGCAAAAAAGACAGTTTCACCTGTTTTTCTGTGACGGAACACGTGTCCATCGTAACAATGGATCCGGTAGCAATATTCAAATCTGCCGAGGCGCACATAAGGTCTTTCCGGGTTGAAATAGTTGTGCATCCAGGAAAGCTGCTGGGGATAGATCCCGATCCTGCCGCATCCGGTAAAATAATTATCGCAGTAACAACGGAGCTGATAGCAGGTATCGCGGGTCACATTTTCACTGATCCCCAGTTTCTGATGATGACGCAGCATCAACGGGACCCATCCTGCGGCAATGGCAAGATAAAGGGCTCCAGCCTGATCTTTCAACGCGGCATCCAGCGGCTGCCACGCCCAGCGGACCGGTGCTTCCGGAGCGGAAAGAAAGATTGCACGGAAGACGGCACGGGCAATGAGATACAATGCCGGTTCCGCCACAGCCGTTCCGGCGGCAGCGACCATTTTTTCCGTAACATCCGGCGGCAGGGAACAGAATTGAGCGTTGCGGCGGACGGCATGTTCCTCCAGAACAAGATCGTCCGCTGTGGGGATGAACGGAGCATCCGCCCACCCCTGCGGAAAATTTTCGGCCATCGGTTCAAAACCGATCGTTGCAAGAGCTTCACGCAGTGTCATTGTCTTTTTTACTCCTTCTTTTTTCATTGGATTTACGGCTGAACCATCAATGCGTATGTCATGACTTTGGCATCAATCCGGTCGCCTTTTTCCACAGCATTGGCAAGAAACAGATTCAAATCTGCAGGTTTGACACGGAATGTTTCGATAAATTCACATTCATCAAAATCCGTTTGCAAATCTTTCTGCTCGTCCATACGGACTTCCATGTGGACGATATGCAAAAATTCATCGCTCATCCCCGGTGAGGAATAGGTGCGGGGAGAAACTTTCAATACTTTCCCGATATAACCGGTTTCCTCCCGGAGTTCACGGACCGCAGCGGCGGATGGGGCTTCATCGCCATCGATCAGCCCGGCAGGGAATTCGATCACACAGGCATCCACGGGGGGACGGTACTGACGGACCAGGATCATTTCGCCGGATGGCTGAAGTGTGGCAAAGATCACCACCGCACCGGCAGAATTCCGGCGGCTGACCGTTTCCCATGTGCGTGCTGATCCGTCCACAAAAGAATATTCCAGTTCAGAAAGAGTAAGCCATTTGCCCGAGGCGATTTCCCGTTTATTCAGTCGTTTCATTGTCTAAACTCCAAAGAAAATTCTGTTTTTTTTATGTTGCGGACTTGAAAAAATACCGTTCACGGAGTATAATATAGCACAGGTTGATCCGGTTGTCTGCAAAAATGACAAAAAAATCAGGATTTTTTCTGCGAACCGGGCATTTCAAATCCAAAACTCTCCCGGGCATTTGAATTATTCTGCCGTATCAATCCAAATGTGAATGTATTTCCGTTTTCATTTTATTCTGCAAAATCAATGGATCATTCCGGAACAGATCGGATATGCGGTTGTCCGTATTTTTGCAGAAAAGGAATGTACTTGTGAATTCTTCTGAAAGGATTTTATTTTGATCATTGTTGCAGTCACCGGCGGGATCGGATGCGGTAAATCCACTGTGTCCGGCTATTTCAAAAACCGGGGGATCCCATGTATTGATGCGGATGCGATCTGTCATCAGCTCTATGCAGAAAAAAATCCCGGTCTGATGTCCAGCCTGCGGAAAAACTGGGGTAATGAGATCTTTTCGGAAGATGGCTCACCTGACCGTAAAGCAATGGCAGAAATCGTGTTCCGTCATGATGAAGAACTGAAGAAACTGGCAGATATCATTCAGCCATTGGCTTTCGCTGAAACGGAAAAGCGTTTGACGGAATATGAAAATGCCGGAGAAAAAATCGTGCTGCTGGATGTGCCATTGCTGTATGAATGCGGCTGGGATCAGAAAGCCGATCTGGTCATCGCGGTTTGGGCTCCGGCGGAAATCCGGTTGGAACGGGTCCGGAAATATCGCGGCTGGACCGCTGAAGATCTTGCCGGACGGGAAGCAAAGCAGATGAGCGCAGAAGAAAAATTGGAACGCGCCGATTACGGGATCATCAATTCCGGCAGCAGAACACAGCTGGAAGAAGAATGTGCAAAAATATTTGACGCGATCAGAGAAAGGGTATCGGGAGCATAGGATCAAGTCCAAAGTAAAAAACCGACAACTGACAACTGACAACTGACAACTGACAACTGACAACTGATTTTAAGATAGAATTGAGGTAACATGATGGAAAACGAAGAAATCACCCCAATCATTGCGGAAGATGCCGCTCCGGTACAAGCTCCGAAACGCAGAGGAAGACCCCCGAAAAATCCGGAAGCGATCGCACGCCGCGCTGCTGAAGATCTGGCTGCCGCGCAAAATACAGAAAATACCGCGCCCGTCGTTCAGGAAGTGAAAGCGGAAATGCCCGCACCTCCCGCTCCCGTGCAGGAAGTGAAGGCGGAAATGCCCGCAAATCCTGCGCCCGTGCAGGAAGTGAAAGCGGAAATGCCCGCAAATCCTGCGCCCGCAGAAACTGCGGAAAACAGTGCATTGAAAGAAGTCCGCACCATGTCGCTGAACAGCAAATACAACTCTGCGGAACAGGCTCAACTTCCCCTGCCGCCTGCGGCAGCAAATATGGAACTGACGCCGGAAGAAGCGTTGCTTTTAAGCGAACTGGAACAGCAGCGGCGGCAGATGCGTCAGCAGAACAACAACAATCAGAACAATCAGCAGCGGCGCAATAACAACAATCAGAACAATCAGCAACGCAACAACAATAATCAGAACAACAACCAGCGGCGCAACAACAACAATCAGCAGCGCAACAACAATAATCAGAACAACAACCAGCGGCGCAACAACAATAATCAGAACAATCAGCGTTCCTACGAAGAACAGGTCTATGCGGAATTCCGCCGTCACCAGCGCATGGAACAACAGGGCGGCAATCAGCACGGTTTTATGCAGAACAACGGCAATCTGCCCCAGCCGCAGAATATGGATAACATCGATCCCAGTCTGTTGCCCAGCATCGATATCGCAGATCTTCAGAAAAAATCCGCCGAAGAATTGATGGCAGTCGCCAATGAACTTGGGATCGAAGGTGTCGGCGCATTGGAAAAATCAAAACTGGTGTTCGAGATCCTCCGCGCCAATGCGGAACAGAACGGGATCATGTACGGCAGCGGTTATCTGGAAATCATGCCCGACGGATACGGGTTCCTGCGTTCCCCGGCATACAGTTACATGCCCAGCAGCGAAGATATTTATCTGGCTCCCCAGCAGATCCGCCGTTTTGCGGTCAAGACCGGAGATTTCATCAAAGGGCAGATCCGTTTCCCCAGAGAAAAAGAACGTTTCTTTGCCATGTTCCGCGTGGATTCCATCAATAACGAACCCGTGGAAAAGAAAAAAGGCATCATCCCCTTCAGCGATCTCACGCCCGATTTCCCCACAAGACGGCTCATTCTGGAAACAACGCCGGATGAACTTTCCGGTCGTGTGGTGGATCTGGTGACGCCGATCGGGATGGGTCAGCGCGGATTGATCGTGGCTCCCCCGCGTACCGGCAAAACCGTGCTGATGCAGAAAATGGCTAATTCCATCATTAAAAACAATCCCGATGTGAATCTGATCATTCTGCTGATCGACGAACGCCCGGAAGAAGTCACCGACATGATCCGCAGCGTCAGCACCAACGCGGAAGTGGTCAGTTCCACATTCGATGAACCGCCCGAACGCCATGTGCAGATCGCGGAAATGGTCATTGAAAAAGCCAAACGCATGGTGGAATACAAAAAAGATGTGGTGATCCTGCTGGACTCCATCACCCGTCTGGCACGGGCATACAATACTCTTCAGCCGCACAGCGGAAAAATCCTCTCCGGCGGTGTGGATGCCAATGCCCTGCACAAACCCAAACGGTTCTTCGGTGCCGCAAGAAATATTCAGGGTCACGGCAGTCTGACCATCATCGCCACCGCATTGATCGATACCGGCAGCAAAATGGATGAAGTCATCTTTGAAGAATTCAAAGGCACTGGCAATATGGAACTGCATCTGAACCGCAGTCTGGTGGATAAACGCGTTTATCCCGCCATTGATATCGAAGCCAGCGGCACCCGTAAGGAAGAAATGCTCCTGGATCCCATGGAACTCCAGCGGATGTGGACGCTGCGCAAAGCCATGAACGGCGTCCCCCCGGTGGAAGCTATGGAATTGCTCATCAGCAAATTGAAAAAAATCAATACAAATGTGGAATTCGTGCTGTGACTGACCGTGTAAGGGGTGGGCAAAGCGC
>JAZNXT010000113.1:0-34682 GCA_045594005.1 Victivallales bacterium | reverse complement strand
TTTTTCGCAAGTGTATTTTCTTACCTTGACATCGCTGTCCTGCTTACCTTCTTTTTTGTAAGCGACAAAGACATATACGATATCGTCACCATCTTCCACGGAACCGATGATTTCATAAGATTTCAGCTCTGCAAGATCATCCTCATTTTCGTGGATTTTTTCGTATTTACTCTTGAAGTAATCCTTTTCGCCAACTTCCTTGATTATTTTACGGGCAGAACGATCAATGTAAATGGACTTTGCCAGAAGTTCAGAATCCCGTTCAATAGCTCCTTCATGAAAATTTTTCACAGTTCTTTCCGGAGAATCGCAAGCGACAAAGAGAAGAGCGGCGAGCGCGGCAAACGCGGCAACAAACATTTTTTTCATATTCATCTATAAAACCTTTCAGATATCTTGTTTTTCAAATTCCGGAATGTTTCGATCAAAGACCTTTTTCTTCAAAGACTTTCCATTTGCCTTCATCTTTTTCGCAAGTGAAGATGCCATATTCCATAAAACCCGGCATTCCCATATCTTCCCAGGCTTCGGGAATATAGCCAACAACAACCGTTGCCTTCGTACCATTGATCATGCTGCCGATGATCTTGATATTTTTGCGGGCTTCAACCTTTGCCTGTCCGCCGCGTCCTTTGTCAAGAAAATCATGAGCCCATTCAGCATCACTCTGTTTTTTATCCTTTTTGGATTCCCGACGATCTTTATCGAAATAAAGTACCGATGCCAGTTTTTCTGCATCACGCTCAATCATAGCCTCAGTATATGTGGCTACTGCTTTTTCCGGAGAATCGCAGGCTACGAAAAGAACAGTTGCAGCTGCCGCAAAAGCAACGACTAAAATTTTCTTGAGTTTCATGTGTTTACCTTTCCTATGCTTACTGTAATTTGTTTGGGAATTTATTCGTTTTCAAAGTCGATCTGAACGTTTTCGGTATTTTCCTCAAAGTTCGGATTACCGCCGGTCAGATTGGTATCGCGGGTGGATTCGGCTGTTGTCTTTTCACCGGCTGCGCCGTACGCGGAAGTGCCGGATTCTGCATTTTCGGTCTTTTCTGCTTTTTCATCTTTTTTGACAAACAGATTCATGTAAGGCATGGAAGCATAGGGATCCAGTTTCCATACGCCGTCAACATTCCGCATTGCCAGTTTGCTTTCTTTATTTTCGTCATCTTCTTCATAAGCCAGTGTCAGGATCACCACATCGGTATCCACATCCTCTTCATCATCCACACTCACAGATTCCAATCGTGCTTTGGTTGCGGGATTCTGTTTGACACTGGCGATCACTTTGGCATTGTAATGCTTCACACCGATCCCGTCACCATTGGGATCGATATAAAGGAGTTCCGATGCGGCTTCTTCATCGCCATCCAGCACGGCAGCGCGCCATTTTTCAAAAGAATCTTCCGGAGAATCCCCGCATGCGGTGAACAATGCGCCGGAAATAACTGCCGCCATAACGACCATAAATTTTTTCAGTGAAAACTTCATATCCAAATTTTCCTTCTGTGTGGGGACACTTGTTTTTTATAATCTTACCGTTGTAGTATATCACGCGCACCGGAAAAAACAAGCAATATTCCTGAAAAATCATATACTTTTTTGCTTTTTTTTTATTCCTTCACGGTATTTTCCGTATTCAAATCCTGTTTCCGCAACGGCAATAAATAAAGAGCTGCAAACACATTCACGATGGCGATCACAACGAATACCCCCTTGATGGATACAAGACCGCTGCCTGTCAGCCGTCCCATTCCGAGAGATCCGGCAACGATAAGAAAGGCATTGACGATATTATTGCCCGCGACCACCCGCGCCACCGATCCGCGTCCGGCAGTCTGCTGCATCAATGCGGAAACCGGCACGGAATAAAATCCGCCGCAGGCGGCAAGAGTCACCAGATCCAGCACGAACCGCCAGAATGTTTTTTCGCGGATCAGCTCCATGATCCCCACCAGTTCACCATCTGTCAGTTTTTTCCATGCGCCGGAGGCAAAATACAAATCAAGCGTAAACACAGCAATCAGAATCAATGCGGGTGACACAAAGTGCATCACATTGGCGATTTTCCGGATCAGGGAACAGATCAAAGCACCCATCGCCACCCCCAGCGAAAACAGCAATGTGAAGATGATCACCAGTTCTTCATTTGCGCCGATCACCTCTTTGCAGAACACGGAAAGCTGGGAAACATACAACGCACCTGCCATCCAGAAAATGGAAAGCCCGATCACACAATGACGGATGATCCTGTCCGAAAAATTCATACGGATGATCTCAAATGCACCTTTCAGCGGATTACAGCAGATCTGCAGTTCCGGATTCGCCGCAGGCAGTTCCGGCACGCTCCGGGCGGAAAAATATCCCAGCAGAGCGATCAGGATCAATACGCCGCCGGTGAGGATCGCGCCGCAGGATTCCACGCGGATCAGATAGATCCCCATGATCATTCCGCCGAGGATGGCGATATAGGTCCACGCGCCCACATAAGCATTTCCGCGCACCAGTTCACCGGGCATATTCCGGGGGATGTAGGCATATTTCATGGGACTGTAAAAAGCAGATTGCGTCCCCATGAGGAAGAGCAGAAAAAGCAGCACATATACCTGCTTGAACAGAAACGCTCCGAAAGTCAGCACCATCAGGATCACTTCAATGAGTTTGATCCACCGGAACAGTCTCTGCTGGGGAAATTTATCTGCGATCTCTCCGGCAAGTGCGGAAAAAGGGAATTGCGGCAGCATCAGCAGTGCCGTGGCGATAAATGTCAGCTCCGAAGATTGCTGTTCCGTATAACCGCATTGATACACGATCATAATGGAAAGCGCATAGCGGAAAATATTGTCGTTCAGCGCACCGAGAAAAAAAGTCCCGAAAAACGGAAAAAATTTCCGACTGAAAAAAAACATATTCTACTTCGCTCCTGTTCCTGTTTTGATTATCCTGATAATGTAACATATCACAGAAAAAAATACAAGGGACTTCCGGAAAGAAACAGAAAATCTGTAAAATATCATTGATAACAGAGTTGAAATATCCAGTTTTGGATGATATTGTGTAAGAATACACGATCATGGTGTGTATTACCCTATAATGAGTTTTTTTACACAAACACATAACATTTTTCAAGGAGTTGTAACAGATGAAAAGATCACTGACAAGTGCAGTGCTTGCCTTCTGCCTCGCCGCAACTTTGAACGCACAGCAGAGTCTGGAATATTCCGTTGTTCCGGCAATGAGCGGCGTAAAACGGCTGGCAGATACGGCCCCCATTGACGGAAAGAAATCCGCCCCGCTGACCATCATTGCGGCAAAAGGAGAAATCGAATCGGCATCCTTTGTGCTGCGGTCAAAAAAAACAGTCGATCAAGTCATGCTCAAGGCTTCTGACCTGAAAACTGCCGATGGCAAAACCATTCCCGCCTCTGCACTTGATCTGAAGATCGTGAAGATCTGGTATCTGCCGGGAACCGGTTGGCACAGCTATTTTGCAGACAGCACCGGCAGAACGCTTGCCCCGGAGCTGCTGCTGAACGATGAAACACTGATCAAAACCGACGATTCCATAAAGGAAAATTATCTGCGGATCACCACGCCGGAAGGCGAAACAAAATATGTTTGGATCAGCAATTATGTTGAGATCGATGTCCCGCTGGACACCTGGAAAAACAGGATCGCCGATGCGCCCACACTCCAGCCCTTCCGTCTGGATGCCAATGCCTGGAAACAGATTTGGGTAACTGTGGATGCGCCCGTTGATGCGGAAGGATTGTATCAGGGGAAAATCAATGTGATCATCGACGGCAAAACCGCTGAATCGATCAATGTTTCTCTGCGCGTTCTGCCCTTTGAATTGCCTGCCCCGAAAACCAATTACGATCTGACCAGAAATTTTTATGCTTCTGCATATTGCAATTCCAGTTTGAGCGGATTTATGGCTCAAAACGGTAAAGATCAGGCGTTGGCGGAACAGCGTTTGAAAGCAGTTTACCGGAACTATAAACGCCATAATCTTTATTATCCTCTCCTCTCGCCCTTGCGCAATTCCAATCCGGAAACAAACCGGATCTACCGCCGTCAGCTGGAGATCTATAAAGAAGCCGGACTGGGAACAGATACGCTTTTTGATGCAGTGGGCAGACTGGCTCCCATTGAATATTTCCTCCACAAAGACCGCAAACTGCCGCTTTCAGAGCAGACTGTCCCCGCAGACTGGGCAAAAGATGTTCTGGAAGCAAAAAAAATCGCCGACGAGATCTTCGGCAAAAATACAGTTATTTACCATTTCGGCTGGGATGAACCCTTTATGAGTCTGCTTCAGGCTCAACGCAAATGCTGGGAATTTCTCCACGATCATGGAATGAAGATCTATACCACCGGACAGAAAAACCATCTCTACTACAACGCCTACAATGAAGATTTCATCAATTTCGGCGGCTTCTACACACGGGAAGATTCTGCTGCCGTCCACGCGATGAAAAGCAGGATCGCCAATTACGCCGAGCCGCATACCGGAATCGAAAATCCGGATTTTGTCCGCCGTAAACACGGGCTGATCCTTTATCTGCAGGATTTCGATGCCACAATGAATTACGGTGCGGATGGAAACGGCTGGAACGATTTTAACGGTGCAGAATACAATTTCAGAACCTTCAACTGGGCATTTCCCGGCACCATCGAACCGGTCAACACCCTGCCCTTTGAAGCATTCCGGGAAGCCATTGACGATGTCCGCTACGCAACACTTCTGCGTCAGCTCGCCGAAAAAGCCATCAACTCCGGCAAAACTCAAAATTTGTATGCCGGCAGACAGGCTTTGCAGTATCTTGCTCTGCTGGACGCACAGAAAGCAGACCTGAATACTGCCCGTCTGGAAATGATCCGTTATATCCTGAAACTCCGCAACTATGTCAAATAAGGACCGGAACACGCTTATGAAAACAAAAGTTTTTTATATTCTCCCTCTGCTGGCGGCAGTCTTTATGCCTCTTTCCGCTGCTCCCGCAGCAAAAGCATTGCCGCTCTACAACGCCAATACACACAAAAGCAAATTCAATCAACTGCTGAATATTGCCAAAGAACGCAATACAGAAAAACTCCTTGCCGAAGTGGAAACATATCTTGCGGACAAGCGGTTCAACGGCAGTATGGTCTATTGTTGTCAGGTGATCAAAGCCGGATTTGCCGCGAATGGAGATGCGGCAAAACTCAAATTGCCTGCCCCGCCCGCAGATCTGGATAATAATGCCAGGGAAAGTGCCATTTACAATGCCGCAAAGATCTTCATGGCGTTCTATCAGGATCAAATCGCCCGGAAACTGACAGAAGCAAAACTGAAAACTCCGCCGGTCTTTGAATGTGCCGTTGTGGAAAATGCACCCGCAGATGTCACCGCATGGCGTCAAACCAAAGGGATCAAATTTGCAGACGGCTTTGAAAAATACAATGCAAAAGCCGCCGCATTGCTTATCAACGATGTCAATACAGTCCGCGACACCTCCATGGTCAAAAAAGATGCAACTGCCTGCCCTGTCCGCTTTTCCGTAATGGCAGACCGCATCGGACTCCATATCTACATGGAATATAAAACCGCGAAAGCCGATGAGATCTTCGCCGGGATCGTCAATGGCGGAATGTACGAAATGTATATCCAGCCCGGACACGGCGAATTTTATTATCAGTGGCTCTATTACACCAGCCCGGAAAAATACAGGAGTATCGACTGGACAAATCAATCCCCCGATTACCGCCCTCTGGATCAACATATCAAATATACCTCGGTCAAAACACCGGACGGCATCAGCACCCTTTTCACCATCGACTGGGCGGCTCTCTATGACCGTCTGCCCGACAGCAGAACAGAATGGAAACTGGGCGTGATCCCGTGGGTTGCTGAAGGCGGTTTCACCTGGGGAACCGGTCAGGTTCACGAACTCAATAAATTCGGTGCGATCAAATTCCCGGGGATCGAAAAGATCATGCCCGCCATCAAACGGCAGCTCGTTATGAAAGCATGGGCAAAATACAAAAAAGATTCTGTCAATATCCTCGCGTTCTGGCGCGATCCCGTGCGGGGCGATACCAAATTCATGGCAGAAAAACTCCAGGTGCTTGTTACCCGCCTCAATGACGCAGGAAAAGAAGTCAAATCCGATATGACCGATGAAACGGTGGAAAAATTGTTCAAGGAATCCGTCGCCGATTGGAACGAATTTTCCTTCCGCGTCGATCAACTCCGCAACGATTGGCTCACAGAAAGTCTGATCAACGGAAAATAAGAGTTTTTGGGGAATAAAAAGCCTTTAAAGAGCCGAAAGCGCATCTGCCCGGAAGACAGATGCACTTTCGGCCCGTTTTATGTTTTTACTCAAAAAGCGTTAGTTTGCAAGCAGGCTTTAAGCGAGCGTCTGCGAAGCTGAAAAGCCCGATCTGAAAAGTGTGCCCTGCACACCCCGCAATATCACTAAACCTCTCACACTTTCCGGCGGGAAGTTTTGCTCTTTGCCGGAGCGTCTTCGCCGTCGCGGACGAGTGTGGGCTTACCGCCGTCCACAGTCGCGCGGGTGATGATACATTCCTTCACGCCGGTGGCAGTGGGCAATTCAAACATGATATCAGCCATGACTTTTTCGATGAGTGAACGCAGACCGCGTGCGCCGGTTCCTTTTTCGGCGGCAAGATCAGCCAGCCGTTCCAGTGCATCCTGTTCAAAGGTCAGTTTCACGCCATCCATAGCCAGAAGTTTTGCATACTGTCTGGTCACGGCATTTTTCGGTTCCACCAGAATTTTCAGCAATGCGTCTTTGGAAAGGGGTTCCAGCGCAGTCACCACGGGAAGACGCCCCACGAATTCGGGAATCAGCCCGAAGCGCACGAAATCTTCCGGTTCCAGCGTGGGATACATTTTTTCGCCGTCCTGTTTTTCCTTTTCAAAATCGGCGATCCGCTGTTCGGATTCTTCTTCCGAAGCGGCAAATCCGAGGACATGGTGTCCCACGCGCCGCTGTACGATCTTATCCAGCCCCACGAATGCGCCGCTGCAAATGAACAGGATATTGGAGGTATCCACATGGAGATATTCCTGCTGGGGATGTTTTCTGCCGCCTTTCGGGGGGATATTTGCCACAGTTCCTTCCAAAATCTTCAGCAGAGCCTGCTGTACGCCTTCGCCGGAAACATCCCGGGTGATCGACATATTTTCGCCTTTCTTGGCGATCTTGTCGATCTCATCCACATAAATGATCCCCAGCTGTGCTTTTTCCACATCGTAGTCTGCTGCCTGCACAAGACGCAGAATAATATTTTCCACATCTTCGCCCACATATCCGGCTTCCGTCAATGTGGTGGCATCGGTGATACAGAACGGAACGGAAAGGATCTTTGCCATAGTGCGGGCAAGCAATGTTTTTCCGCTTCCGGTGGGTCCGATGAGCAGCACATTGCTCTTTTCGATCTCCACTTCCGGATCCAGCACATCTCTGCCGTCCACCTGACTCTGCAAGCGTCTGTAATGATTGTAAACAGCCACGGAAAGGATTTTTTTTGTTTCTTCCTGTCCGATCACAAATTTATCCAGTTCCGCTTTGATCTCTGCCGGTTTCGGCACAGCAAGCCCACGGATAAATCCATTCATCGTGCCGGAAACAGAGCCGCCGTTCTTTTTATCGCCGTTGAGCATATCATCGCAGATCCCCACGCAATCCTTACAGATGTTTGCGCCGGAAGGGCTGGTGATCAGCGGACCGCACTGGTTGGAGGGTCTGCCGCAAAAAGAACAGTTGTTTTTCTTGTCGTTGCCATTCATAGATCAATTCTTCCCCGCGTTGAGAACCGTATCCACCAGACCGTATTCTGCGGCTTCGGCGGCAGACATGAAGAAGTCGCGCTGGGTATCTTTGGAGATTTTTGCAATGGACTGACCGGAATGATCGGCAAGGATCCCGTTCAGCTGGGTACGCAGTTTCAGGATCTCTTTTGCCTGAATATCAATATCCGCCGCAGTTCCTTCCGCGCCGCCCCACGGCTGATGGATCATGATCCGGGAATTGGGGAGTGCAAAGCGTTTGCCTTTTGCGCCCGCGCAGAGCAGCACCGCACCCATGCTTGCAGCCTGTCCCATGCAGAAGGTACGGACATCGCAGGAAAGCATCTGCATGGTATCATAGATCGCCAGCCCTGCGGTCACGGAACCGCCGGGAGAATTGATATAAAGGTCGATATCTTTCTTGGGATCTTCGCTCTGAAGGAACAGCAGTTCCGCCACGATCAGATTTGCCACACTGTCGTCGATCCCCGTTCCCAGAAGGATGATCCGGTCTTTCAGCAACCGGGAATAAATATCATACGCGCGTTCACCGCCTGCGACCTGTTCCACCACAGTCGGCACAAAATAACTGCCAGCTTTCACTTTCATCTGTTCATTCCTCTTTGTTTTTATTTTGATTAGTCCTCTATATAGACGGGAAGCGTCCCCCGCTGTTTTTTTTGACAACGGAGGACGATCCGGATTCTTTTATTTTTCAAACGGACCGCACCTTCGCGATCCTGTCAGCGATCAACACTCTTATTCAGCGGCAACGACCGCTTCCAGAGCCTTGTTCATCAGGATTTCAGCCTGAAGTTCAGAAGTGCCGCCGCGCTGTTCCAGCATTTTGCGGACATCGGCTTCTTTGTAACCCATATACGCGCTCATGCCTTTGATCTGTGCATCCACTTCCTCGTTGGAGACATAGATTTTTTCCACATTGGCGATTTTGCGGAGGATGAAGAACTTGCGCATATAAGCATCGGCATTCTTCTTGGCTTCTTCCATGTGTTTTTCGCGATCGGCTTTGAATGTTTCCACATCAGCTTCGCTGCGGACCAGACGTTCTGCGATGTGCTGAAATTCACGCTGCACGGCAGAAGCCACCACGCCTTTCGGCAGTTCCACGCCGTCCATGCAGGGCAGCAGCATTTCCATTGCTTTGGCTTTGCGCTGTTCTTTCTGTTCGTATTCCAGTTCGCGACCGGCTTCCGCTTTGATTTCTTCCATCATTTTTTCCACGGATTCCATTTTCAGCTTTTCAGCCAGTTCCGCATCGGAGGAAATGGGGGATTTGCGCTGGATCTCGCCGATGGTGAATTTATAGTTGACGGCTTTTTCGCGGAGAGCTTCTTCGCGCCAGTCTGCGGGGAAATTCACAGTCACAGCGACTTCTTCGCCGGGGGCTTTGCCTTCCAGCGCGGCGATGATTCCGGGGAACTGTTCGGGTTCGTTGAGCCACATTCAGGCATCGTCGGCTTTCACTGCGCGTTTGAGGGAGGCAGAAGCATCTTCGGCGACTTCAAAATCACCGGCATAGGAAGCCTTGAGCATATCGCCCTTCTGTGCGGCATCGGTCACAGTGACATAGTCGGAATACAGACCTTTGAGGTAGTCCAAACGCTTTGCCACGCGTGCGTCCACATCATCTGCGGAAGGATCGGTATCGATCTGGAAGTTTTTGTAGTCCGGCAGTTCAAACACGGGAGCGGTTTCCACTTCGATGGAGAACTTGTAATCTTTGCCGTCTTCCGGTTTGCCGGCATCGTCCATTTTGCCGAAAGCCACGATATCCAGTTCATCATTTTCTTCGTTGGCGGAAAGTTTATCGAAAGCCGCGCCCTGAAGGGAACGCAGGACATCTTCCACGATATATTCGGCATAGCGTTTTGCCACCATTTCCAGGGGAGCTTTACCCACGCGGAAGCCGGGGATCTGAGCATGTTTCTGAGCGGTTTTTGCAGCTTTTTTGAATGCGGCGGAAACCGTTTCGGCAGCCACATTGAATTCGATTTTCTGTTCACAGGGAGCGATTTCGCTGACAGTAAGGGTGATGTTTTTCTGAACTTCAGCCATCTTTTCTTTCACTTTCGTTTTATGTTATGTTTCTGATTTGTTCAAATATACGAATGGGTAATATATCACACTTCTGCGAATTTTCCAGACAGAATCTTCATTTTTTTCTGAATAATCCGAAAAAAAATCTCAAAATTTATTACTTTCGCGCTTTATTATTCAGAAAGTGGTTGTATAGTATGGGTAATCATAAACTCTTTCCGAAGGACGGATCATTAAGCATTATTAAGGATATACAAAGTAAAGGACCAGACATTATGGAAGGAACACCGAAATTCTTCACGCTTTCAGAACAGTTCAGAGGCAGGATCTTTGAGATCACAAAGGATGAAATGAGCATCGGCCGCGTGGATCAGCGTGATATCTGCATCAAAGACCCCACCGTCAGTACCGATCATTGCACCATCATCCGCCGCAACGGTTCTTTCTTTGTCCGGGACAATGGCTCCACCAACGGGACCCGCATCAACGGCAATCCGCTGGAACCCGGCGTGGAACAGGAACTGGTCAATACCGATGTACTGCTGGTCGGCGGGATCGAACTGCTGTTTGACAACGATGATAAATCCGTTACCACCGTTATGCGTACCACTGCGGGGATCGACCTTGATGCCGGGAAAGATACCCAGACCATCGAACGCATTGATGTTTCCCAGTTCACCCGCAAACACAATCCCGAAACCTCCCACACGATTTTCAACATTGTGATCGCACTGATCGCGCTTGCCGTGCTGGGTGTGGCTGCGTATTTTGTTTACATGGTCATGCAGCAGCAGTGACCGTGTTTTTTTGAATCCGTGCGGCGGTTTGAGATCCGCCGCTGAAAAAAGGTGATATTTTTATGAGTGATGAACAGAACCGGCAGCGTCCGGACGGTTCCGATATGGCACCGAAACGCTTTTCGTTTCTCCCTATGGTGATCTGGGGAGTGATCATTTTTGCCGCGATCACATTTTTTATGTTCAGCGAAGATTCCGCTACGGTCAAGGAAATGACTCCGGCAGAATTTCTGGAGGCATTGGATAAAGGGGAGATCGTTGACGCGAAAGCCTACCGGAAAACAGACCGTTTCTTTGTGATCGAAGGGGAATTCCTGCCTGCGGCGGATTCTTCCGGAAAGATCGTCAGTACGGCACAGAAAAATCAATACAGAGTCAGCCTGCCTGCCACGGATGAGTTGATCCGCAAACTGAATCTCAAGATCCGGGATCTCAACTATGTGCAGGAGGAGACCTGGTGGAAAGATGTGCTTGCCAATATCGTGATCGGGCTGCTGATCATTGTGTTTCTGTATTTCATCTTTGCCCGTCAGATGCGGGGCGCGAACAAAGGCGCGTTCCAGTTCGGCAAAAGCAAAGCGCGTATGCTGATGCCGAATGAGATCAAGACACGGTTTGACGATGTGGCAGGCTGCGATGAAGCGAAGGAAGAAACTTTTGAGATCGTGGAATATCTCCGTGATCCTTTGAAATTCAAACTCCTCGGCGGCAAGATCCCCAAGGGAGCTTTGCTGACAGGTCCGCCGGGGACGGGAAAAACTCTCATGGCAAAAGCGGTCGCCGGGGAAGCGGGTGTGCCGTTCTTCTCCATCAGCGGTTCTGATTTTGTGGAAATGTTCGTGGGTGTGGGTGCAAGCCGTGTCCGCGATATGTTCGATCTTGCGCGGAAAAATGCACCCAGTGTGATTTTTATTGACGAAATCGATGCTGTGGGCAGATCCCGTTTTACGGGGATCGGCGGCGGTCATGACGAACGGGAACAGACGCTCAACGCCATGCTGGTGGAAATGGACGGATTGGAATCTCACGAAGGCGCAGTGATCGTACTTGCGGCGACCAACCGTGCGGACGTGCTGGATCCGGCATTGCTCCGTCCCGGGCGTTTTGACCGGCAGATCGTCATTGACCTGCCCGATATCCGCGGCAGACGCCAGATCCTGGCGGTCCATGCGAAAAATGTCCGTCTGGCAGAAGATGTGGATCTGGATGCCATTGCCCGCAGTACGCCGGGTTTCAGCGGAGCCGATCTTGCCAATCTGCTGAACGAAGCCGCGCTCCTTGCGGCGCGTCACGAACGGGATGCAGCCATTCAGCTGGATTTGGAAGAAGCGCGGGATAAAGTCTGTTTCGGCAGAGAACGCCGCAGCCGCCGTATTCCCGAAAAGGAGCGGAAACTGACCGCATATCACGAAGCGGGTCACGCCATTGTGAATCTGCATTGCGAACACGGAACACCGCTTTATAAAGTCACCATCATCCCCCGTGGACAGGCTCTCGGGCTTACCATGATGATGGATCATGAAGACCGTTACAGCCGGACACGCGGCGAAATGCTGGATACCATTGCCATGAGTCTTGGCGGACGGGTCGCGGAAGAATTGGTCATGGACGATATTACCGGCGGTGCGTCACAGGATATTGCCCATGCCACAGCGATCGCCAAAGCGATGGTCTGTTCACTGGGGATGAGCGATAAGATCGGTCCGGTGAAGTATGGCGACCGCGGAGAACACATTTATCTCGGGCGTGACATCACGCGGAATGAATCCTGCAGCGAAGTCACCCAGCGTGAGATTGATTTGGAGATCAAGGAGATCATGGAAACGCAGAAGAAACGCGCTACGGAGATTCTGACCATCCATCGCGACCAGTTGGAAAAACTGGCAAATGCCCTGCTGGATCAGGAAACGCTGGATGTGAAACAGGTCTGCGAACTGCTGGATCTGCCTCTGCCCGGTGCAGAAAACGGGACCTCTGCCGGAACGGTCATCACCACCGATACGGATGACGCGAACAATGATCCGGTATCCGCACCTGTGCAGGAATAATGATCCGGAGAGGCAGTGATCATGACTGTTGAGGAGATCATTCCGCTGTTGCGCAAAAATGACCGCGGCACGCTGGTGCCGTGTCATGTGCAGCCGCGTGCATCTAAAACTGCGGTATCCGGGATCTATGGAAATTTCCTGAAGATCACGCTCAATGCGCCTCCGGTCGATGGGAAAGCCAATGCTGCGCTGTGTGAATTTCTCGCAAAGAAATGCGGTGTACCGAAATCAAGTGTCTGCGTCGTTTCCGGCGATACATCCCGCGATAAAACGGTTCTCATCCCCAATGTGACTCCGGAAGATGCGGCACAGGCATTGCTGTAAGACGATGTCATAAAAACTGGCAACGGACAACCGATGACGAAAAAAAAGATATTACTTGCATTCAGCGGCGGCGTTGATTCCGCAGTGGCAGCGTATCTTTGCGGTGCGGCGAACTGGGATATTTTTGCAGTGAATATGCGTTTTCTGCCGGATCCGGAGGAAGAACAGAGCCGCGCGGAAACGGAGCGTGTGGCTTCTGCATTAGGCTTGAAAGTCCATTTTCTGGATCTGCGGGAAGAATTCCGCAGCTGCGTCATGCACCGTTGCTGGGAAGTCTTTGATTCCGGAAAGACGCCGAATCCCTGTGCCATCTGCAATCCGGTATTCAAGTTCGGGAAACTGATGGAGTTTGCATTGCAGAATGGTTGTGAAGCTCTGGCTACGGGACATTACGCTCAAATCCGGAATAATCCTGATGGAAGCAGTGCTGTCGCACGGGGTATCCACCGGGCAAAAGATCAGTCTTATTTTCTTTTCGGATTGTCACAGGAGCAGATCGCATTTTCCCGTTTTCCGTTGGGCGGCATGACCAAAGAGGAAGTCCGCATGACGGCGGATTCACTGGGGTTGCCCAACGCACAGAAAAAGGAAAGTCAGGATGCCTGTTTCACGCCGCCGGACGGCACTCTTGCGGAAATGCTGCGGACCGAATTTGATGCGCCCGTCCGCCCCGGCTGTTTCATTCATGCGGACAACGGTAAAGTTCTCGGCAGGCATAAAGGGATCCATGCTTATACCATCGGACAGCGGAAGGGGACGGGGATCGCGCTGGGGACACCGGCTTATGTGAGCCGGATCGACGCGCTCCACAACGCCGTATATGTCACACAGGATGAACAGACATTGTTCACCGGCACGCTGACCGCAGAAAGGGTCAACTGGCAGCTTGCAGCAGCCCCCTCCCCCGGCACGACCTTCCGCGCCCGGGTGCAGATCCGTTACCGCAGCGGTGCCGCCCCTGCGGAAGTTTCTGTAACGGAAGATGGTCACACCTGCACGGTAAATTTCGATTCACCCGTCCGTGCAGTCACACCCGGTCAGGCGGCAGTCTTTTATTGTGAGGACGACGAGCGCATCCTCGGCGGCGGTTTCATCCGCTGATCCTGTCCGCAAAAAATGCTGAAAAGCTCATTTCACGCTTGACAAGCAGTTGCGGATATGATACTTTACCGGGGATCCTGAAAATATACATTTATTATGGAGGAGTTTTTTATGGCAAAAATCAAAGTCGATTTCTCAAAGATCACCGGAAAAATGAAACCTGTCCATGCAGTGGGTCAACCGCCCATCATTGGATGGAGCAACGCATCCATGTTCCATTTTCTGACGGAAGCAGGGATCCCATACGCCCGTCTGCACGATGTGGGCGGCGGTCTCGGTGCGGGTCGTTTTGTGGATATCCCCAATGTGTTTCCCGATTTCAATGCGGATCCGGAAGATCCGGCATCCTACGATTTCACCTGGACCGATCCATTGATCACCAGTCTGGTGGAAGCGAAAGTGGAACCGTATTACCGTCTGGGTGTGACCATTGAAAATGAAGTCTGGCGCAAAGCCTACCGCGTGAATCCGCCGGAAGATCCGTTGAAATGGGCAAAGATCTGTGCGGGCGTGATCCGCCATTATACCAAAGGCTGGGCAAACGGTTTTCATTACGATATGAAATACTGGGAGATCTGGAACGAACCGGAATCCACAAACGGCAGACGGGTCATGTGGACCGGCACCTGGGAACAGTATCTGGAACTTTATGATGTGACCTCCAAGCTGTTGAAAGCGGAATTTCCGGAGATCAGGATCGGCGGCTATGCCGCCATCGGGTTCTATGCGCTGAAAGATCTTCCCGAGGGGCACTGGCGCAGAGATTGCCAGAGTTACATGGATCTGTTCCTTCAGTTTATGCAGTATATCAAGGATCATAACTGCCCGATGGACTTTTTCTCCTGGCACGCTTATGATGAACCGAAATATACGGCTCTCTATGCCAATTTCGTGGCGGAAAAACTGAAAGAATACGGCTACGGACACGCCGAACAGCATTTGAATGAATGGAACTGCGGACCCGCCAACCGCGACAAGGCCTGTCATGCGGCGGCAACTGCGGGCTTCATCATCTCCATGCAGAATTCTCCGGTGGATATCGGGATGTTCTACGATGCCCGTTGCGGGGTCAGTGTTTACGGCGGCTTGTTCAACCCCATGACCCTTCAGCCGCTGAAATCCTATTGGGCATTCCCCGCCTTCAATGAATTGTACCGCCGCGGGGATCAGGTACTGGCGGAATCCGATACGGAAGATCTGTATGTGGCGGCAGCCGCCGGTGATCCGGAAGGCGCGATCCTGATCGTAAACTTCCGTAACGAAACGCTGGATCTGGAACTGGATCTCGGCGGAAAAGAAATCACTTCCTGCCGTCTGACAGACGAATCATACAACTACGGGCTCTGCAATTTCACCGGAAAACTCAATCCCTATTCCGTCACGCTCCTGACAGTGCGCTGACCTCTCTTTTCAAGACACAAAAAGACCGGCATCGTAATGACGCCGGTCTTTTTTCATTCTCTGTTTTTCAACAGAGTTTGTATGCTTACTGCGCTTTGTTTGTGAAGGTGACAACGCGCTGCGGGAACGGGATGTTAAGCCCATTGGCAGCGATCGCACCCTTGAGTGCTTCCTGGATCTGCCAGTAAACAGTCCAGTAATCAGCATTGGCACACCATGCGCGGAGCTGGAGCTTAATGGCACTGTCGTCATATTTCAGCACATGCACGGAAGCGGCAGGATCTTTCAGGACCAGTTCATTGGCGGCAGCCACTTCCAACAGAGTTTTCAGAGCAAGCTGCAGATCATCGCCATACGCGATACCGATAGTCACATCCACACGGCGGCGGTCGCTGGAAGAATAGTTTTTAATGGGTGCAGCGGCGATCAGGCTGTTGGGGACCACCACATCGATTCCGTCCGGCGTACCCAAAACGGTGCAGAAGAAGCCGATATCGCGGATGCTGCCGCTGACGCTGCCGCAATCCACATAATCACCGATTTTGTACGGACGCATCACCAGCAGAAAGATCCCGGAAGCGATATTGCCCAGCGTATCTTTCAGAGCCAGACCGACAGCCAAGCCGGCGGCACCGAGGATCGTGATCAGACTTGCGGTGTTGACACCGTAGATTTCCAGCAGGATCAGGATCGCCAGAAACACGATCACATACGCAGAAACTTTGGTAGCGACTTTCTGGACGGTTTCATCGGCAACTTTTGTTTTTGCCAGACCTTTGATCAGCAGGCAGACAAAAAGTTTGTGTGCTACATACGCGAGAACGATCACGATCGCCGTTTTGAGGATCGTCATTCCGATGTTGACCAGCATCGGCAGATACGCATTGGCATCAATACTTGCAAACATTGTTTTTTTCCTTCTTGTGTTAGTTGTTTTTGTACAAAAATGGTTTGCTCCGTGATGCCTAATATACACCGTCAAATCCCGTTTTCCAAATAAATTTCATCATTTTTGCAATTTTTCCTTGATTTTTCCGTGTTCCGGTTGTAATGTAAAAACGACGGAACTTCTCCGAAATGAAAAGTTCTGTCAGTAGTCGGGGTGCCGCTTCCGGGCGGCTGAGATCATACCCGTTGAACCTGATCCGGTCAATACCGGCGTAGGAAATTACGAAACATGTCACAGCTTTGAAGCACTGACTGCGGCGCAATTTCCGTGAACAAGCCGCGGCGGTGCAATTTTTTTCGCATGTACCGTTTTGCGGACAACACGGAGCCGGAAAAGGAAAATGGCTCCGGGAAAGGAATGCGGAAAAAATGTCTAACACCAACACAACCACCACCATCGAAAACACCATCAGTGCAGCGATCGTACGCTCTTTCAGCGGAAAATTTCTGGAAAATCTGAATCTGGATGTGGCACTTGTCGGAGCCGGTCCCAGCGCATTGGTCGCTGCAAAATATCTGGCGGATGCCGGATTGAAAACTGCGGTTTTTGAACGGAAACTGGCTCCCGGAGGCGGCACATGGGGCGGCGGGATGCTGTTCAATGAAGCCGTGGTGCAGGATGATGCCCTTGCCATTCTGGACGATTTCGGGATCCGTCACAAAGAAATCGAAAACGCGGCAGGATATCACACGCTGGATACCGTGGAAATGGCAAGCGGCTTGATTTTCGGTGCCATGAAAGCGGGAGCAAGGATCTTCAATTCCGTGAGCGTGGAAGATCTGGTCTTCAAAAACGGAAAAGTCAATGGTCTTGTGATCAACTGGACTCCTGTGGAACGGCTGGGGATGCATGTGGATCCCCTTACCGTGATCGCCGAATGTGTGCTGGACGGAACAGGCCACCCCAGCGAAATCATGAATCTTGCCGTCAATAAGGCACAGATCAAACTGGATACCCCCAGCGGCGGGATCCTCGGCGAAAAACCCATGTGGGTGGACAGCGGCGAAGCCTCCACCGTGGAAAATACACGGGAATATTATCCCGGTCTTTTCGCCTCCGGGATGAGCGCAAATAATGTGATGGGCGGATACCGTATGGGTCCGATCTTCGGCGGTATGCTCATGTCCGGAAAAAAAGCCGCAGACCTTATCATCGGGAAATTGAAAAAATGAGCGTTGAAGAAATAACTCTGGCGAAACGCATACAGATGTTTGAAGAAAGCAGCATCTATCCTGTGGTCAGCCCGGAATTCTGCAACGGACGCGCCGTCACCGATGTGGTGGCGGCGATCATGGCGGGCGGTGCAATGATCCTGCAGTTGCGCGCAAAACATCTGCCGGATCAGGAATTGTATGAACTGGCGGAACAATGCCGGAAATTGACCGCGGGAAGATTGCTCATCATTGATGACCGGGTGGATATTGCCCTTGCAGCGGGAGCTGACGGCGTGCATCTCGGGCAGAGTGATCTGCCGGTACGGGTCGCAAAAGAAATCGCGCCGGCTCTGCTCATCGGAGCCTCCACACACAATCCGGATGAGATCCTGCAAGCACAAAAAGACGGCTGCGGATATCTGAATATCGGTCCGGTCTATCCCACACAAACAAAAGACGTTCCCACCGGCGTGGTGGGACTGAAAAATATGCTGGAATGGCGGAAACTGGTAAAGTGTCCGTATTCCGTTATGGGTGGAATCAAGGAACATCATCTGGATGAACTGATCGCCGCAGGTATCCGCCATATCGCCATGGTGACGGAAATCACTCAAGCCGGGAATGTAAAAGAAAAAGTCCAACGGATGCAAAGCTCCACGCGAAATCTCTCCGGACAGGCACATTCTTTTGATATTCTATAAGACTCATAAGACTTATAGGACTTATAAAAACAACGGGTGCAGTAGCACCCGTTTCCCGGGCGGCTTCCGGCTTCATTCCATTACGCCGGGACAAGCCGCTGACGCTTGTTTGCCGCGCGGTCAGGATTGCCCGCAAGACAACACGGGGTGCAAAATTTTCTTGAACACAGGAGTCAGGAACAATATCATCAGGAGCATTTCCACGGCAACATACACCGCGAAATGCCATTGTGACGGCTCAAACAGGATTGCTCCGGCGAAAACTGCACTGCAAATCCAGCCGATCCCTGCGAGTGTGAGTTCAAAAACGCCCTCCAGTCCGCAATAATAAAGCGTATCGCCGCCCAATTTTCCGAAAATATTGACTTTATCCAGCATCTTCGCAATACATAAGATCCCGAACAGCAGCGGAGCAGCACACAAAAATTCCGGCACCATACAATCCAACACATCATTACCGGTACTGACCATCCGGTAAAAGATTTTCCACCAGTCAGGTTTTATGCTGAAAACAAGTACGATCCCGATACAAAGCCACCACGCGATCTTCCACAGGATATTACAAGTTCCCCACGAAAACTTTTTCAGCGGATCCGCAAGAAGATATCCGGTAAAATAAATCGGCAGAAAAACACCTGCACAATCCGCACTCCAGGGCAACGGCAGATCACTGATGCCGTGGATTTCCATTTGAGATAAAAAATGCCGGATCACGCTGGAGATCCCCCACACCAGGATCACCCAGCCCGACAAATAAATCATCTGTTTTTTTCTGTCTGCGGAAAGTTTTTGCGCGATCCGGTTCCCGGCATAAAGATACAGACGCACACAGAATAACGCCGGTAGAAACCATAATGCCGCCCCCGGCAGATGTTCGCGTCCGCCATACAAAACCTTCAAAAAAACAGCCGGCAGCGATGTTCCGTAAACAATGACATTACAAACCGCAGCCACCACAGAAAAGATAAAATACGGGACCATGATCCGAAGGAAGTTATTTTTCAGGAACTCCCCGAAAGGCTGCATCAGAGACTTGCCGGCAAAAACACCTGCGGGGATAAAAAACAACGCCAGAGCGATACTGCGGCAGAAAAAAATGTAATCACCACACCGTTGAGAATGGATGATAAATACGCAAACCATCCCCAGCAGTTTCATTACATCCGGCCAGTTATAGCGAGCTTTTTTCATTTCATTCTGTTCCATTTCAACCCCTTACAAATATATTTCACCCGATTGTTTTTATATTTTATTCAAGCCGTCCGGCACGATCCTTTCTTCCAATGCGGGATATCCTCTCAACATATTCACGATCCGCATCTGCTTCTGATAAATACATGCTTTCTGCTCCTTTTCCGTGGAAAAGAAACAACTGCCATCTGCATTGCTTGCGCCGCAGGGACCATTGGCAAGTTTCATCGGGCAATTTTCCGTACAGATATAAAATGTTTCCGGCAGACGGCAGCAGTTACAACTTTTGCAGTTGAAAAGAAGTTTTTTGGTAAGCCGCCGTTCCGACGCCGGTAACTCTCCGGCATGGGAAAACATCGCATTCCCGATTTTATATGCAATGCGTTCCGATGAAGTACAATCCGGGATCCCGGAATCATTGATCTGCGGTTCATCCGGCGGCTGATTGGTGGAAAAAAGATTTTTGAAAAAATAGAATCTGTGGGGATACGGAGCCATATCCAGCCGTTCATAATACTGCCGGTACATCGTCCGCCAACTTTCAAAATCGGAAAATTCCCGCATGGCATTTCCGATCCGTTCCAGCAGTGCAGAAAATTGTTCCGGACGATCAATTCCAGCGATTTGAACACCGCTGTATCCCAGCAGACACGCGCCGACCGCATGAATTTCCAGACGACGCAGCTGTGCCGCCTCGAACTGATAGCGGGAATGCTGCATTTCCCTGCCGAGAAGTTTTGCAAAATCCGGAGAAATATGCACCCCCGGAACGCGTCCGGCACAAATGGTCTCCGCCCGTTCCGGAGTCAGAAAAAGCAATCTTGCCAGCATGGGGATATGTGCTGCCCGATGGGAAAGATACCAGCGCAGTTCCTGCAGTTTCATCAGATCCCAACCGTATTGTGTCACCGCAAATGCGGCACCGCAGTTGATCTTTTTTATCAGTTTGAAATTCTGCATACATAAATCGGACGCAGTATATTTATAAGGATTGACCGAACATCCCGCATAAACACCGTCAATGGGATCCTGCCGGAGCCGGTCCAGCAGCAATACACTTTCTGCGAACCGGCGGCGGGCTGTTTCCTTTGCATCCTCATAGGCGACAGGAGTTCCGGAAACTGCACAGAAGTTTTTGAAGCCCTCCCCCCGCGCAACACGGATGATCTCGTATTGATTCTGTACGCTGCGGTTCCGTCCGTTCACATAAAAGAGGTGATGATCTCTGTTCGTATGGCACAGTTCCATCGCGAAAAGCACAGGATCCACAGATCCTTCCGGCGAAGGATATTCATCGACAAACGCCAGACCGGCAGGCATTTTACTGCGAAGCGCGATCATTTCATATTCAGCGTATTTTTCCGCCTCCTCCCGGACCCGCGCATTTGCAGAAGGCAGAGCGATTTCGGCAAGGACTTGAAATTCACCGTTATTGAGTCTTTTCCGGAAAATATTTTCGGTATTACCCTCAAAATTCATTTCAAGCTGGATACAATCGCTTTTCATCCATTTCACTCCGGAATATTTATAAAGAATCAACAAGTAAAGAAAATACAGCCGTTTTACAAAAAATCAAGTGTATCTTTCAAATTTTTTCCGTAAAAATATATGCGAAAAAAAAGTAAAAAAATCATCTTCTGTTCTTCTGCTGTTTTTCCGCATCAGACAGCCGGATGATCATTGTGTCATATTCATACACTCCGGCTTGAAAAATGTGTTTTGCCATGTATATTACCCGTAATTCCGATTTTCATGTATTTCAAATCTTTGCAGAGAGGAAACATAACACGATGATGGCATGGATGAATATCTTTGGCGGACTTGCGATCTTTATTTTCGGCATGAAACTGATGAGTGACGGGCTTCAACAGGTGGCAGGCGCAAAGATGCGTTCCATTCTGAGTCTGTTCAGTTCCAACCGTTTTGTGGGCGTCCTTTCCGGCGCAGTGGTCACTTCGGTGGTTCAATCCTCCAGTGCCACCACGGTCATGATCATCGGTTTCATCAACGCGGGTCTGCTCACTTTGCAGCAATCACTGGGGATCATTTTCGGTGCCAATATCGGGACAACGATCACCGCACAGCTGGTTGCGTTCAAGATCGACTGGGTCATCATGCCCGCCATCATCACCGGTTTGATCCTGATTTTCCTCAACAACCGCACCGTCAATCAATGGGGTTGGACGGTGATCGGCTTCGGCTTCCTGTTCCTCGGGATGGAAACGATGAGCGCACCGCTGAAGGCATTTTCTGAAAATGAGACCTTCATCCGGGTGTTTCAGACCTTCAACTGCGCACCGGTGGATGGTGTCATGCCGCCGGGAGCATTGCTGGGAGCCATCGGGATCGGCGTTGTTGCCACATTGATCCTGCAGAGCAGTTCCGCCACCAGCGGGATCGTGATCGCCCTTGCAGCCAGCGGACTGCTGGATATCTATACCGGTGTTGCCATCGTACTGGGATCCAATATCGGGACCACCGTGACGGCACAGCTTGCCGCGCTCACGGCGAACCGTGTGGCAAAACAGGCAGCCACCGCACACACGCTTTTCAACTGTATCGGGGTATTGATCATTCTTGTATCGTTCCTGTTCAGGATCGACGGGGAACCGGTGTTCTTCAAATGTGTGGCGGCTCTTTCCGGCTCGGAAGGCGTTGCCCGCGAAGTCGCCAACGCCCATACGATCTTCAATGTGGTCACGACACTGCTGCTGCTTCCCTTCATCCCGCTTCTGGCGAAGATTTGCGAAAAACTGATCCCGGTCAAAGACGAAAAAGTCAAATATCAGCGTTTGGAACCGCATCTGCTGGATACGCCGTCCATCGCATTGGCACAGACCGTTTCCGCCCTGCGGAAAATGCTCAAACGCTCCTGGAAAAATGTCAACTGCACCCTCAATATGTACAGTAAAAATGACAACAAAAACAAAACACTTCTTGCAAAACTGGAGGAACGGGAAGCGGATATCGATGCGCGGCAGCAGGATATTGCCGACTACTTATCCAAGCTCATGCTCCGGAATCTGAACAGCGAAGAAGCCAATCAGATCCCCCTGCTGCTGCATTGTACCAACGATGCGGAACGGATCGGGGACCATGCGTCGATCGTGCGTTCCATCATGGAAACGATCAAAAGCAATCAGTATTCCTTCAGTGCGGAAGGGACAGTGGAGTTTGAAAATCTGCATAAATCCCTGAACGCATTGGCGAAGATGGCGGCAAATCTGCTGGAATCCCATGATCCGAAACTGTTTGCGGAAGCCAACCGTATGAAACGGGAACTTTCCGGACAGCTTGCCAAAGTGGAAGCCGATCACATGAGCAGAGTCAATCAGGGGACCTGTCTGCCGGAAGTGAGTATTCTTTATCTGGAACTGCTGGAAGAGATCAACAAAGTTTCCCGCCACCTGTTCAATATCGTGGAACGCGCGGGAATGTTGTACGAACGCCTCCCCCGCCGCACAGCCGGAACAGCCAAAGGCAAGAACCGCGCTACGGAAAGCGCGGAATAAAAATCAGATGATAAAAGTTGCCGCAGGCTGATCGGAATCACCGCCGTAATAACGGATCGTGACCGAATCACCGGTCACATCCAGCGTAGCATAACCAGCCCCGTCGAAACGGTGATACTGCTGTATGCCGGGACGGTATTCTCCGATGAGCGGGTGGGTATCGCGGTCGAACAGCACCTGCCGCGTACCGTATGATGCAGGATCGTCGGCAATGATCTTCATATCCTTCTGTTCCTGCCGTTCCCACACACTGTTCACGATGCACTGGGTGATGGTGCCGCCGTCCTCTTTATAAACGGTATATTCCACAGTATGCGTATGTCCGGTCAGCACGATCACATTGTTGCGGGCGAAAAGTGAACGGAACTCTGCGCGTTTTTCCTTCTGATCTTCCCAACCGAAGAGCATCCAGGCGATGGCGCCGCAATCAGAGGGGAGCGCAGGTCCGTGGGTGATCACGAATTTATGCCGGGCATCGCCATGTACGGCGAATGCCTCCCGGATCACACCTTCCGCCGGATCATTGAAATCAATAAAAAGGAACAGATCCTCCCCGTACCGGAAATAGTAGGTGGTGGATTTGATCTCCATATCCAATTCCCGCGCGTGATACGCGGGCGCGGTCTGGCGGTATGCTTCGGCGGCACCGGTACCGCGGATATCGTGGTTTCCGGTGACGGTCAGAAAAGGTGTTGAGCCGAAATTCTTTTTGAAGAGAGCGAGAGCATCCAGCATCATCCGTGAATGGACTTGCGGATTGCCGCAATCGCCCTGGATCAGATCACCCACCTGGATCACAAAAGCGGTATCATCTGTCTGACGGCGTCCGGCGGCAGCCATCATCAGAGGGGATGTGCCGCTCCAGAGTTTGGCGTTGCGCGCGAATTCGGCACGCTGGATGCGGTTCAGGCGTTCGTCCGGTTCGTTGTAATCGCTGTGATACACTTCGGTGGCGGTATCATAATGGGTATCTCCGATGAGAATAATGCGGTAATCCATGTTTTTTTCTCCTGATTTGAATTTGTTCTTCAAGTCATGAGGTGATTTCAAAAGTCATTCAAAAAAAGATGAAGATGCTGTTCGCAATGAGTGGCGAAAGGTAATTTGAGCGTGACTACTCGTAGAGTAATCACCGAAAATGCTCCTTTTGCCAATCGAAGCGAAAGCGATTCAGAACTTTTGAGGACTTTTGCAATTACCTCTCATGCTATAAAATAGCAGAATTGAGGCAAAATTGCAATCTGTTTTTGCAAAATTTACTTTTTTTTGATTTTTTTTGCAAATTTCCCTTGACATCTGACTGAAAGATGTTATATTAAAGACAGAGATCAATGAGATATGCCCCTCCTGATCCCGGTGGGTTTCCCTCCCTTTTTTCCCGCCGGGATCTTTTTTTGTCCCGATTTTCCAGGATCGCAATATTTTTCTGTATTTTTCACCGGCTCTTTGTTTCCTGTTCATATCTCTCCGCAAACAGACCCCGGCGTGCAATCTGTCAATACGCTGCGCCCTACATGATGAAGACAGGACATTCTGTAAAAAAATTCAATTTTTATTTACCGGATAACTAATTTTTTGCTTGAAAAGTTTTTTCATACATGCTAAATTATCCCGGATAACAAAAAAAATCAATACAACTGTTACGGAAGGAACCGGAATAATATGTTGTTGGATGATAAATATGCAAAATCGATTCTGCATGAACTTTATAAGTGTGGTCCGCTGACCCGCAAGCAGGTCATGGAACGGCTGAAAATGCGTTTGAACTCCCTTGTGGAGATCTGCAATCAGCTGGAGGCGGAAAATTATATTCAGCGCAAAAGCCGCCAGCAGATACGGAATGTGCCGCTGCTGCTGAATCCGAAGCGTTTTTCTTTTATCGGCGTGGAACATGCAAAAGATCATATTCTGTGCGTGCTGCTGGATGTGAACGGGAAAAAAGTTTCCAGTGCCACATTCCCGCTGGATCCGGAATTGGGGGGACGGGACCGGATCAAACAGATCATAGAATATATCAAGGATTTCCGTTCCTTGCAGCGGGGCTGGGAGATTTCCGGGATCGGCTTTTCCGATATCGGGATCGTCAATACGGAACGCGGGACCGGCGTTTACAGCGTCCATGTGCCGGATTGGGAAAATATCCCGGTGGGGCGGATCCTGGAACAGGAACTGGGGTTGTTCGCCCGGGTGGTGGACCGTTCCGGCGCGAGTGCCCTTGATCAGCTGCGCACCAATCCGGAAAACCCGCTGGTCCGCAATTCTCTTCAGATCTATGTAGGCAACGGTGTGGGGGCATCCATTCTGCACAACGGGCATTATTGGGGTGCGGAAACACCCTCATCCTGTCAGCTGGGACATACCATTGCGGAACCGGATGGACAACTCTGTCACTGCGGCAACCGGGGATGTGTGGAAACGCTGGTTTCCGTTCCGTCGATTTTGCGGCGGATCAATGAATTGAGCAAAGGCAAGATCAAAGATAAAGATGTATTTTTCCGCAAAGCAGCAGATGGTGACAGATTGTGCGAACTGGTGTTGCGGGATGCCGGTGCGGCATTGGGTGTGGCGATCGCCAATGTGATCACTTTCACAGCGATCACCAATGTGATGCTCCGCAGTATTCTCTGCAAGGTCAGCCCCGTATTTTTTGATGCGGTACGGGATACCATTGCAAAGAATGTGATCTATCCCTTCAGCCGGGATGTGAAAGTGCAGATCAATCAGCAGGAAGAAGATTGTTCGGCGCTGGGGGCGGCATATTACGCACAGAAAGAATATTTTTCCGTGGAATACGGATTCAAGAGTTA
Source organism: Victivallales bacterium (assembly GCA_045594005.1). GTDB lineage: Bacteria > Verrucomicrobiota > Lentisphaeria > Victivallales > UBA1829 > SIG77. The sequence continues at coordinate 8,835 of JAZNXT010000113.1, read as the reverse complement.
TTAAGTCCAAAGTAAAAATTGACAACCTGAAAGGAATAAAAAATGAATATTATTGACAGATTCAGACTGGATGGAAAAAAAGCACTTGTGACCGGTGCGGGACGCGGTCTCGGCAGAGGTTTTGCCAATGCGCTGGCGGAAGCCGGCTGCGATGTGGCAGTCATTGACGTGATCGGAGAAAATGCGGAACGCACCGCAAAGGAGATCGCGGGATCCACCGGCAGAAAAACCATTGCAATCACCGCAGATATCACAAAAGAAGAAGATGTGACGCGCGCCATCGATACAGTGGTGACGGAATTCGGCAGACTGGATATTGCCGTAAATAATGCGGGCATTTCCATTCCCATCAAAGGGATGCTGGATGTGACCGAAGCGGAATGGCAGAAACAAATGGCGGTAAATCTCCACGGCACCTGGCATTGTCTGCGGGAAGAAGGCAGAGTCATGATCCCCAACGGCTATGGAAAGATCATCAATATCGCGTCCATTTGCGGTCATATCATCTGGCCCGATCCCCAGCCGCAGCTGCCGTACAGTGTTTCCAAAGCCGCGATCCTTCAGATGACAAGAGCCGCAGCGGCAGAATATATCAAACACGGGATCCGCGTCAACAGCATCAGCCCCGGTGTCACAAAGGTGGAGGATCTGTTTCCGGAAGTGGTGGAAATGTTCTTCAAGACTGCGCCCATCGACCGGACCGGTACGCCCGCCGATCATCAGGGAGCGGTCATTTTTCTTGCCAGCGAAGTTTCCGACTTCATGGTGGGACAGGATATCATCATCGACGGCGGCTATTCCATTATGTAACAGATATGAATGACAGATAAAATAAGACTCCATACAACAGAAAGGTCCAACATGAATTGGAAAGCGATCCTTGCAGCAGTATCATTGGGGATGATATTGCCAGCCACTCTGCCGGGAGCGAGTCCCATCGCTCTGCCGCTGACGCCGGATGCGGAAAAAGCTCTGGATGTTCAAACGAATCAAACGGGTATTCTGGAATTTGACGGAACGGATGCGACTCTGCTGAAAAGCACGGACCCGGCAGCGTATCTCAAATGGCGTAAATCACAGAAAATGAGAGAGTTTTCCGCAGGTTTCTCCATCTGTTTCAAAGACGGTGCATTTAACGCATATACGCAGAACAAGGATCTTTATTCACTGGGACTTTTCGATTGTTCTCTCACGAAAGACGGAAAAATGCAGATCCGCTTTATGGTCAGACGCGGCGAAGTCGGACCGGAAGAATATGTGATCACCAGTAAGGATAAAGTGGAATTCAACCGCTGGTATGATGTGGCAGTGAATTATTCCATGAACCGCCGCCGCGCCACTCTTTACTGGGATGGTAAACTGCAGAAAGATATGGTGGAATCTTTCCCGTTGGAGATCCAGCATCCGGATACCTTCACGCTGGGCGGATTCAAAGGCGCAGTGAAAAATATCAAAGTCTATGATGCGCCTCTTTACAGTGAAGATCTGACGCCCGCATATCCGACGGAACAGGAGATCGCAGAACTGGCAAAACAGCAGCAGGATCTTCTGACAGCGCAGAAAAATGACTCTCCCTTCAAACAGTGGATCGCTTCCCTCGTTTTCAAAAAAGGCAGTACCATTGCGGAAGTAAAAAAACTCCGCCTCGATCTTGCCAACGCCGCCGAACTTGCGAAACAGATGCAGACAGGCAAAGGGATCACCGGCAAGGCGGTGACCGTGTATTCCGTTCCCCCCACGGGGCAGGAATTTCTTTCGGAATACAAACTCCCCGAAGAAGGCAAATTCACCGACACATTGCAGATCATTGCAGCAAAAAATGAAGTGGAATCCGCATCATTCCTGCTTTTTGCCTTCAACAAAACAAAACTCACCTTCAAAGTCAGCGATCTCTATTGCGGCGATGAAGCGATCAACGCCGATGCGCTGGATATGTATATGGTCAAACGCTGGATCCGCTGCGGCGGCGCATGGATGAGTTATCATGCGGATAAATATCAGCGTCTTCTTGTGCCGGATCTGCTGTTGAAAGATGAAAACATGATCCGCGTGGATGAGATCCGCCGCACCAACGAACTGCGTCTGACCTATCCGGAAAAGACCGTTTATGCAGATGTGAGCCAGTTCTCACGGTCCAACGATCCCGGCTACAATCCGCTGCAGGAACCGCTGAACGATGCCGATGAACTCCAGCCAGTCACGATCCCGGAAGGCGGCAGAACCCAGCAAATGTGGATCAATTTCAAAACGCCGGCACAGGCTGTTCCGGGGCTGTATGAAGGTTCGATCCGGATTTTTGCCGATGGGAAGGAAGCCGGAGTTCTCAAAGTGCAGGTGCGTATTCTGCCCTTTGAACTGCCGGAGGCAAAAACCTACTATGATTCCAACCGTAATTTTATTTCCTGGCTCACAGGTACGACCAACGGTCCGGAAAGTTATGCTGAAAAACAGTTGAAGTTCCTCAGTGAACACTCCATCCGTCATTTTCAGGCGTATAAGTGGGACAGCGAAAAAGCGTTCACAAGATCGGTGGAACTTATGAAGAAATACGGGTTCGACACCTCCATCATCCTCAGTGGGCCCGGTGGTGCAGGCGGCCACAATGTCCAGTATGAAAAATGGCTTTCCAAACGCACAATGGCAGAATATCTGAAGATGAAGGAAAAGAAAAAAGAAACTGTATTCAAAGCAATCAGCTGGACAAAAAAACATCTGGGGCATGATCAGTTGCATTTCTACGGCAACGATGAAGCCGCCGGATACCGCGGGATCCACAGCAATCAGGAACCGTTCTGGACTGCGATCCGCGAAGCGGGCGGTAAAATTTCTGCCGCATCCACGGTCAATACCTTCCAGCATGCCGCAGATCTGGAAAACCTTTTTGCCACGGTGGTGATCGATAAAGCCCAGGCGGATATGTGGCACAGTGTCGGCGCACGCTGCCTGAACTATGCCGATCCCTTCTCCGGTCCGGAAAACCCCTTCTTCTTCCGCAGAAAATGCGGACTTATGATGTATAAGGATAATTATGACGGATTCTTCCTGCTTTCCTTCACCACATGGCGCGTGGCTTGGAACGAATTTGCAAATGATCCCGGCGGAGATGGCAATTACCGTAACTTCGGCATGTGCTATCCGGCACAGAACGGTCCCATTGGAACAATGGCTATGTGCGGTTTGCGGGAAGGTCTGGACGACATCCGGTACGCCACACTTCTGAAAACACAGGCTGAAAAAGCCATTGCCACCGGCGATCTGGAACTGGAACGGGAAGGCAAACGCCAGCTCGCATGGCTGAATATGCTTGACGGCAGAGAATGTGATCTGGACTACGCACGCATGAGCATGATCGACCGGATCATCATCCTGCAGAAACGCCTTGCGGCACACGGAGGTAAAAAATGAAAAAAATCATCCTTTTTGCAATTTTTGCGCTGTCAATGACAATACTCGGCGCGTACGAAAAAAATATTCTTGATGTCCGGTACTGCGATGTTCCCGGAAATTTTGAATCCCTGCTGAAAACTCATGCGGATCAATGGAACTTCAATTTCATGCCCTACGGCAAAGATGAAGGCGTACTCTGGAGCGATCCCGCCGTCCGCCGCGATGCCATCAGCGGAGGCACGGACAATGCAAAACGCGTCACCGCCGTGTTCGGCGCATGCAATGAACAGGGGCTGACTATTCTTGTTTTCTGTGCAGAACCGGAGCTGAAGAAAAGTCTTGCCGAAGCCAAAGCTCTTCCCGGCTCCATGCTGGAAATGTATTTTGCACCGGGCGATGCCGACAACAACAATCTTCAGCACTGGTATCAATTCATTTTCGGTCAGACCGATGTGGATAAAAATGCTTCCGATTTTCCCTGGCTGGAACGGGATCGCAATTTCAAACGCATCAAACATGAACTGAAAGTAGAAACCAGAATCATCAACACCGGCTATATCAGCAAAGTTTTCATCCCGTGGAGTCTGCTGGACAACCGGATGCCTTTCTCCGCGAAAAAAGATAATTTCTGGCGGATCGGTATCATGCGCTGGTGTCCGGGAACCAGTCAAACCTGGGGCGGTGCAGTTCAGGCTGTCACCAGCACCGGTTATTTCCGGTTGCCGGAATTCACCGCTGCACAGAAAGATGCCATCCGCAAAAATATTCTGCTCCGTGCCTGGAATGATTTTCAGGAACAATATCTGGTGGTGAATGGTGTGGATGGTATGGAAGAACCGTGGCGTTTGGAACGGGATAAAGCACACCCCCGCAGCTACATCACCATGCGTGAAGAACGGGAGTTCATGACGGAAGTCATGCCCGCGATCCTGCCGGAATTTACACAGATCGGCAAAGATATTGCCCGCTATGATGAACTTACAGAAACGCAGAAAGAGTCTCTGCTCATCAGAGCAAAAAGACTCAAACAGTTCTCATTTGTGTGGCAGACAGCCTATGCCGATTATCTCAAAAACAAATTTTTCAGCAAATGAGCAAGGAGCAGATCAATATGAAAAACTTTTTCCTTAAATCAATGTTTTCTCTCTTTGCCGCCGCATGGATGAGCATTACCCTTGCCGCCGCTGAAAATACACAGAATCCCCCTGCCCCGGATATCAATGCGCTCAAGATCCGCGCGAAACAGGAATGGCAGAACAGAAAATATCCTCAAGCTCGAAATACATTCCGGGAGATTTTGAAGATCGACAGCAAAAATGCAGCCGGGCTTGCCGCAGAGATCACTGTCGGCACACCCGGTGGAACTGTATTTGAAAAGATCGATTTCTACCGCTGCAAAGCAGATATCGCAGCACAGGCAAAAGATAATGCCATGCGCGATCAGGCTTTTGCCGATGTCCTCAAATTACCGGGTCTGAACAAAGTCCAGCTTGCTACGGCGTATCTGCTGCCGATCGAAAATTACGGCAATCTGGTCAGTATGCCCATCGCCGAAGTGGAAAAAATCTGCCGCGCCGCACTCAAGGTCGTCGGGGATGATTTGGAAGCCCGCTCCCGCATCTGGGAAAAATTTGCAACACGCGTACAGCATCACAACTATTATACGCCCATCAGTCCGGACGCTCCGGAATTGCTGGATGAGGCGTTGAAGCAGGATCTGACGCCCCGTACCCGGTTCAATATCATTAACCAGTACCGTACCGTGCTGCTGCTTCTGGGGCATCATAAGAAAGCATTGCTTCTTTGTGAAACAGAAGCGGAAAAACTGGCAGACAAAGATAAACAACTTGCCGCATATCTTTTCATCAGTGCCGGCAATATTCTTTCCCAGCCTGCCCGCTACATGAATAACATCCCCGATGAACGGGATTATTTCAATGCCATGCTGTATTACCGCCGCGCCATTGAAATGAAAGAAGATATGCCTGCCGCATACGAAGCGATCGTGGAACTCAGTACAAAAACACATCACATGGAATCCGCGCTCACGGCATACGGTAAACTTTCTCTCAACAAAAGTGTCGGTGAAAACACAAAAAATGCCATGACTTTGAAATTGGCACGGGCATATTTTGAAATGGAAGATTTTGCCAACACCAGAACCTGGCTGAAATTGAGTGATCCGGAAAAACTGCTGCCGCGGCAGAAAGCAGATCATTACGATTTGACCATGCGTCTGGCATGTATGGACGGCGATTATCAGAAAGCCGCCGACACACTCACGATGATCGAAAAGCACCAGAATGTTTACCGGTACCGTTTCAATGTAAAAGAGTACCGGAAAAGACTGAATGCAATTCTCAACTCAAACCAATAAAAAAACAACACAGGAACAGAAAAATGGACTTCAAAGATTGTGAAGCACTGGCAAAGACCGTGCGCCTCGATTGTCTGGGAATGGTCCACAAAGGAAAAAGCGGCCACATCGGCAGTATGCTTTCCTGCGCGGAAATTCTCGCCGTCCTCTACAAAAAGATCCTGAAGGTCTCCCCCACGGATCCCAAAGCACCCGAACGCGACCGGCTGATCTTCAGCAAAGGTCACGGCGGAGCCGCTCTTTTTGCCACGCTGGCGGAACTGGGTTATTTCCCCAAAGAATGGCTGGGGACCTATTATCAGGATGAAGGAAAACTTTCCGGCCATATCTCCCACCATGTGCCGGGTGTGGAATTTTCCACCGGCAGTCTGGGACACGGTCTTCCCGTGGCGGCGGGCATGGCTCTTTACGGTAAAAACAGCGGTAAAAACCGCCGTTATTTCTGTGTGGTCAGCGATGGCGACCTGGATGAAGGCTCCACATGGGAAGCCATCATGCTGGCGGGACAGCACAAATTCAATAATCTGTGCATGATCGTGGACTACAACCGGCTTCAGGCACTCGGCCGCTCCGAAGATATCATCGATCTGGAAGATCTGGATGTGAAACTGCGTCTGTTCCATTGGGATACCATTGTAGTCCGGGACGGTCACAACTGTGAAGAGATCTATGAAGCATTGAAACATTTTCCCGGCACGGATAAACCGCTGGCGGTCATCTGCAAAACCATCAAAGGCAAAGGTGTTTCCTTCATGGAAGATGACTACCGCTGGCACTACGGTCCGCTGACGGATGAATTGTACGAAAAAGCAGTAGCGGAAGTGGAGGCTGCACAATGAGAAAAGCATTCAACGAAGAACTTTTGAAGGCAGCACATGCCGATGAACGGATCCACATGATCCTGGCGGATATCGGTTACGGCGAAATCGAACCTTTTGCCGATGCGTTCCCGAAACGCTTTATCAACTGCGGTGTGGCGGAACAGAACATGACCGGTGTGGCGTGCGGTGTGGCTATGGAAGGAAATATCGCCATCACCTACTCCATCGCAAACTTTCCCACATTGCGTTGTCTGGAACAGATCCGCAACGATGTGTGTTACCACAACGCCAATGTGAAGATCGTCATTATCGGCGGCGGTATGGCATACGGTCCGCTGGGGATCTCACACCACAGTACGGAAGATTTGGCGATCATGCGCGCTCTGCCGAATATGAAAGTGATCGCGCCCTGCGATATTTATGAAGCCCGCAGTGCTGTCCATGCCATGCTTGCCTACAACGGCCCGGTCTATTACCGCTGCGGCTACAAAGGCGAAAAGAACATCCATCCCGGTCCGGTCGATTTTGAGATCGGCAAAGCCATCAAAATCACCGACGGAAAAGATGCCACGATCATGTTCAGCGGCACCATCGGCTACAACTGCAAACTTGCAGCAGAAGCATTGGCGGCGGAAGGGATCCATGTTTCCCTCGTTTCCATGCACACAGTGAAACCCGTGGATAAAGAAGCCGTGATCGAAGCCGCCACACAAACCGGCGGGATCCTGACGGTGGAAGAACACAACATCTGCGGCGGTCTCGGCAGTGCTGTGGCGGAAGCCATCATGGATTCCGGTGTGGGTGCGTGTAAATTCAAACGGATCGCCCTGCCCGATGTGAATGTTTCTCTCATCGGTTCTCAGGATTGGCTGCGGGATCAGTACGGAATGGGCGTGGCGGATATCATCGCCGCTGTCAAATCCATGAGCGGGAAGTAAAAGATCATGGAACAGCGTCTGAAAGATAAAGTTGTCATCATCACCGGCGGCGCAGGCGGCATCGGTTCGGCGGCGTCTGAACTTTTTGCTCAAGCCGGAGCCGCTGTGGTGATCGCAGATCTGAACGAATCCGCCGGATCGGCTCTGGAAGAAAAAATCCTTGCCGGCGGCGGAAAATGCCGTTTTGTCAAGTGCGATGTGGCATCAGGTGAATCTGTCCGGAATGTGATCGAGGTCTGTAAAAAAGAATTCGGCGGTCTGGATGTGATCTATAACAATGCCGGAGTCTATCTGGCGAACCGCGACGGCAGGATCACAGATATTGAAGAGGATATCTGGGAAAAAGTCATTGCCGTCAATCTGCGCAGCGTGTTCCTGTTCTGCAAATACGGGATACCGCTCCTGATGGAACGGGGCGGCGGATCCATCATCAATACCGCCTCCAGCGCAGGTATGATCGGGATCCCGAATTGCGATGCCTATACCGCAACAAAAGGTGCCATCGTGCAGCTGACAAAAAGTCTTGCCGCCGAATACGGCAGATATAATATCCGGACGAACTGCATCTCACCCGCCGCCATTATGACGCCTATGGTACGGGAAAGCAATCCCCCCGATTGCGATGCTTTCGACGAAACGGCATTCCTGAATCTGCGTACTCCGCTGCGCCGGTACGGAACTCCCGAAGAAATCGGAAAAATCGCCATCTTTCTTGCAAGCGACGATGCCACCTATCTCAATGGTGCCATCATTGCCGCCGACGGCGGGATCACCATCAACGGCGATCTCTCCAAAGTAAAGGTGCTGCGCTGAGAAAGTCTTCAGTCTTCAGTCGGCAGTCGGCAGCTGATTTTGCCACGGGCGGGACGGATGAACGGCTCCGCCGGGGGTGCGCAAAGCGCACTTCTCTCGGGCGGCTCAACTGCGCTGACGCTTGTTTGCCGCCTACCGGCAAGCTCACTGGCTGGGACATTCAAACGGTGCCGCAGGCGCATTTCTGGGACTTATAGGACTTATGGGACTTATAGGACAAAGGCTGACCGAATGGCCTACTTTATTTAAATTTGTCTTTTGTGGTGCGGCTCCCGCCCTCCGGTTCAGCGGATGAAAAAATCTTCGGATTACGCCTCATCCGCGGGGTGCAAAGCACCCGTTTCTCGGGCGGCTCAACTGCGCTGACGCTTGTTTGCCGCCGGGCGCGGAAGTATCGCGCAGGAGATTTGTGTTTTTGCAAGGTGATGATGAGGAAGCGGATTAAACATCCGTGACCGAATCAGCAAGTCGGAGGCCAAGCGGTCTTAGGAAGACAACT
>JAZNXT010000112.1:0-17971 GCA_045594005.1 Victivallales bacterium | reverse complement strand
ACCGGTGAAGCACTCTTGCTTCGTTGTGACATTACTATACACCTCAATCACGATTTGTCAAATCAGTTTTGCAAAAAAATCGCAAAAAAGTTTGTATCCACACTCAATCCACGCTCAAATCAAGCCTAAAACATGCTTCACATCATCGGGAGTGATGAGGTCAAGACATGCCTTTGTACCCAGAGGGCAATCCCGTTTGAAGCAGGGGGAACAGGGTAATTTATCGTACAGCATTGTCCATTTCTGCGACAGCGGAGCGGTTGCGGCGGGGTCAGTGGAGCCGAACACAGCCACACCGGACGAACCGAGCGCAGCCGAAAGGTGCATGATCCCGCTGTCATTTGCCACACATTGGTGAGCGCGTTTCAGGATCACCATAAGTTCATCCAGGCTGGTGGTACCAGCCAGATTTACGGCGCGGGCGTGATCAAGTTCTGCCACAGCCTCCTCTGCTCCGTTGCGCTCGGCTTTGCTGCCGAGGGCGAGGACAACGCCGTCGGAGTATTTTTCCAGCCATGCTTCAGCCACCTTTTTAAAGTTGACCGCATTCCAGCGTTTGCCGTCGCCGTACGCCGCGCCGGGAGCGATCGCCAGGATATGAGGGGACTCCAATAATGTATAAAGGTTGTCTTCCCGTTTTTCCGGAGCGGTGAAAGGATACAGCTGCGGCATGATGCCATCCCATTTTTCCGCACCGAGAGCATAGACCATGGAAAGGTATTTTGCTGACTGATGGGGATAATTGAGTTCATGGTCGCGGCGTTTCTCAAAGGGGAACGCGCGTTTGAGGAGGATGGAACGGTGTCGTGCTTTTGCGCCGTAAAGATATTTGATACAGCCGAACCGCATAGCGAGGGCATCGCGGAAAGAATTATTGAAGAGCATTCCCGCGCGTGCATTAAGGTGCTGCATTTGTGCGTATTCCTCTTTTGAGGGGAAGGAATGAGCGTCTTTGAGGGGGATCACCTGATCCACCACATCTTTCATGGCGCGGTAGATGGGAGCGAGACCTGCAGGAGAAAGAACAAACAGACCGCAATGAGGAGGCAGGATCGTCCGGAGCTGTTTGAGTGCGGGGAAAGACATGACGGCATCTCCCAGCCAGTTGGAGGAACGGACCACGAATCCATCTCCGAACATGTCGGGCGTAAGTTTCCGGATCTGAAAACCGGGACCTTCATCGGGCTGCCAAGTCATGATTTTTTCTGAAATTCCGCTGCTCATGCGTTCTGCTCCGTTGTCTATAATGGAATAATTGGATATACATTTTTATGGAGTAATGTACTTCATTTGAGAGATCTTTCAAGCACAGGAAGAAAAAAAGCTGTAAAATAAGGGAGGCAGTTATGAGACAGGAACATACAAGGATCAAGCGGATACCGGCATCGAGGAACTATCTCCGGAAGCGGCACAGTCAATTTATCAAAGCACTGCACGGTTACATGAACCGGTACAGGAAACGGATCAGGAAGCATCCGGATCCGCCGGCGTGAAAATAATGAAAAATAATGACAGATACCGCTGAAAATCATTTGCAAAAAATGATGTGCCGTGATACATTCCATACAGTAACGATGAATACGGCACAACAGCACGGAGTGAATCCATGAATATGAATAAATATCTGATCCTTGATACGGATATCGGGAACGACATCGATGACCATTGGGCATTGGCAATGATGCTGCGCACACCGGGAATGGAACCGGATCTGATTGTGACAACTTCCGGGGATACGCCGTACCGTGCGGCGGTGACGCGGCATTTTCTCAAAAATGCAGGTTTTTCCCACATCCCGGTTGCGGCAGGAGAATTGCGGAAGGATCAGGATATCCCGGAAACCTTGCGGCATATTCTGCCGGAAGATGAGTTGGATGCGCAGGAAGTTTGCGACGGAGTGGAACGGATGATCGCGATGATCGAAAAAGCGGATTCCGTAACGATCGTTGCCATCGGGGCTCTCACAAATATTGCACAGATCGCACAACGCCGTCCTGATCTGACAAAAAAATGCCGCATTATTGCCATGAGCGGCTCTTATGACGGCAGTTTTATGGACAAACCGGGAAGGATCCCGGAATTCAATGTTTACAGTGATTGCGCGGCGGCGAAGATCGTTTATTCCACACAATGGCAGGATCTGCTGCTGACTCCGTTGGATCATTGCGGCGCACTTGTTATGGACGGCGCGGATTATCAGAAAGTCTTTACCGCAAAAAATCCGGTGGCAAAGGAGCTGATCGCCACATATCGCGACTGGACAGCATGGCTTTCGGAAGAAGATAAAAAAAGCAAAAGCAGTATTCTTTTTGATACAGCAGCCGTGAAACTTGCCACACCCGGCGGGGAAGAAAGCAGCGTGATCCGCGAAATGCGTATCGCTATTGCCGACGACGGCAGCTGGGTGGAGGAAGACTCCGCTCCGGTCTGCCGTGTTGCGCTTGCGTGGAAGGATCGTGCCGCGTACATTTCTGAACTGGCTGCGATCCTCGGAGATTGAAAGAAAGATCAGAGTTTTTCCACTTTTTCAAAACGCCCGGATCTTGCGGAACGCTCAATGGCTTCTGTGATGACTGCGGTGACCGCGGCACTTTCCACAGTACAGAAAGGTGTGGTATCATTCAGGACCGCATCCACAAAATCCTGCACCATGGGCAAATGCCAGTTCGGATGTTTGCCACCGGAGCCGGAAACGGAATCTTCCAGTATTTCCGTTTTGTATGATGTGATCAACTGTATGGGTTGATCGAAGTGGGGAGGACATCCCTGCCAGTAGATCCTGCCTTTGCTGCACGCGAAGGAATAAGAGTGGCGCAACGGGATATTCTGCGCCGTAAAATTCAGCAGGATGGAAACCTGTTTTCCGCCGGGGAAACGCAGGATGATATTCTGAAGGTCGTCAATATCGTATTCCTCCTTTCCTTCGCAGTTGAAAGAAGATGCGGCGCAGAACACGTCCTCCGGCACACCGAAAAGTTTTTGTGCGGTATTGATCAGATAAAAACCGAAACCGTGTTCAGGATTGGCACCGAGTTTCTTCAGGAGTTTGGCGTTTCCGGGATTATAATAGCCTTCTTCATCGTGCAGCCACGCGCCCAACAGTTCTCCGGCAGTGCCGTCCTGCAGGATCTTTTCCATGGTGCGGAACTGTTTTGTGAAGAGGCGGTAATTGGAACATCCCGTTTTCAAATGAGGATTCTGCCGCAGCGCGTCCACTGCCTCCCGACATTCCTGCGCATTGATCCCGAGGGGTTTTTCGCAGAAGACATGCTTCCCGGCGGCAAGTGCGCGTTTGAGCATATCCACATGATACATGTGAGGTGTGGCGATATATACGGCATCGGCATCAGTTTTTGCGAGAGCATCATCCAGATCATCATAGGTCTGTTCCACCTGAAAACGGGCGGCGAGTTCATCGGTGCCGTTTCTGCGTTTGGAGCCGCAGATCGCGACCAGACGGGAATTTTCCGCAGTTGCCAACGCCGGAGCGACACGGGTCCGGGCGATATCACCGGGTCCGACAAGGAGCCATTTCACACAATTCTGTTTCATTGTATATTCCTTATATATTATGACCGTTCATTCTTTTCCGGAACGGGCATTGAGTCCGTATTGACGCAGGATCTCTGCGGCATGAAGGATCTGTTCATCGGTGGGTGTATCTGTTTCCGGCATGGTATCGGGCATGGAAACAGCTTTATATTTTCCTCTGGCGAGATCGTGATAAGGCAGGATCCGGATCAGAGAGATGTTCAGATCTTTCAGGAATTCTCCGGTTTTACGGAGATTTTCTTCCGAATCATTGCAGAACGGCACAAAGGGGATCCGGATCTCGATCGCCGCACCGGCATCGGAAAGCATTTTCAGATTTTTGCAGATCAGAGTATTATCCGCCCCCGTCAGGCGTTTATGCTGTTCCGGATCGGCGTGTTTGAAATCCACCAGAAAAAGATCGGTAAAGGGCATCACGCGCCGGATGGATCCCGCAGGGACATTGGCGCAGGTATCCACAGCGGTGTGCAGACCGTGTTCTTTCAAGGCTTTCAGAAAAGCCTCTGCGAAATCGATCTGCAGCAGAGGTTCGCCGCCGGAAACGGTGATGCCGCCGCCGGAATTGCGGTAGAAGGGTTCGTCTTCCAGCGCAAGAGCCAATGCCTGTTCCAAAGTTGTGCGTCTTCCGTACAGTTTCATTGCCTGTCCGATACAGACATCTTCGCACGCGCCGCAGACGGTACATTTTTCCGGCACGAACCGGTGCTGTTCCGCGTCAAAAATATGAGCGGAATTTTTACACACACTTCCACATTCGCCGCAGTTGATACATTTGTGTTCAAAATATCCCATTTGCGGGGCAAAAGAAATGCTTTCCGGATTATGACACCAGCGGCATTTCAGGGAACAGCCCTTGAAAAAAAATGTGGTGCGGATCCCCGGTCCATCGTGAACCGCCATCCGTTTGTGGTCTAATAAAATCGCGTCCATATTCTGATTCTCCATCATTCGCAGATCTGCATTGCCCGTTCGATATAAGCATCCTGTTCTTTGCGGCAGATATCATTGAACCGTACATTCCAGCCGCAGATACGCACCTGAAGACCTTCGTATTCTTCCGGTTTTTCCTGTGCTTTTCTCAACATTTCCACATCCATGATATTGAACTGGATGGAAAGGCAATTCCGGCGGAATCCTTCAAAAAGGACGCTTTGCATCACATTCAAGCCCGCCTCGCCCTGCACTGTTGTGGGATGCAGCATGATATCCAGCGGAAAATCACCGGGCAGATCCACACAATCCAGTTTTCCGGCAGACTTCAAAAGGGCGGTCACGCCATTGGTATCGGCACCCATCGCGGGAGAAAGATTTTTGGAAAATTCCTCCCCTGCCCTGCGTCCATCCGGAGTGGCTCCGGTCAATTCACCCATGGTGATGAACTGCCGTGCGCAATGACCGCTGGCGCGGTATTCTCCGCCGCGTGCGTTGGGTCTGCCATTGATCATACGGGTAAGATTTTTCACGATCACATTGGCGTAATGATCGACTTCATCCACCCCGTTTCCGAATTTTTCTTTACTGCGCAATGCTTTCAAACGGAGCAGTTCGTGTCCCTTCCAGTTGGAAGCGAGGATCGTTTTGAATTCTGCAAGCGTAACTTCTTTTCTGTCGAACACAAATTTTTTCACAGCCATCAAGGCATCCACAGTGGTGGCAAGTCCGCACAGCAGAATGGCGGTATTATTGTAAACATAACCTCTGGTAAATGCGTCAAGCGCGGTCTCAAGACTGTTTTGAACGGTGAGGGAGACCACGCCGCCGGGATTGATCCGGTCAAGATCTTTTTCCAGCACATCGCAATGCTCCAATGTCGAAGCCGTGACGGATCTTGCATAATCCAGCCAGACACGGAAAAAGTCATCAAAAGAGCCGATCTCCTCCAGTTTTTTTGTTTTGCAGGCAACATTGTATCCGGTGACAGGATCCGCGCCGTCATTGAAGATCAGTTCCACGATCTTCAGCAGATTGATGTGGCATGATCCGGTTTCATTTCCCGTGCCCCGGGCAGCGATCTCGTAACAGCCGCGGATGTCACAGGTGCGTGCTTCTTCGGCGGTATGGCCGTAACTCATCATGATGCGGCGGATATTTTCTTCGGAAACAAACACAAGGGCGCGCTGGCGTTTCCGCACCATTTCAAAAGCGGTATCCAGCAATTTCCGGGGTGTATTGGAAGCGATCTTCAACTGGATCTTCGGAGTGGTGATATCCAGTTTGTCGTACACATCCAGAATGAGATAAGAAAGATCGTTGTACTCCGTGGAACCGTCCGCTTTTGTCCCGCCGAGATAAAAGGGGTGTCCCCAGTAATTATTGATGGATCCCCACTGCATGAAATAGCAGGCGAAAAGTTCCCGCGCACCTTCCGTTGTCAGCGTCCCGTTTTTCAGATCCCGTTCATAATACGGCAGCAGCATCCGGTCGAGATTTCCCAGCGAACGCACCTGAATATGATCAAAATGTTCGCCGAAAATAAAATAGAGATAGCTGATGAGCAATGCTTCGTAAAGGGAACGCGGCGCACCGTTGCGCAAATGAGTCAACGCGTTTTTCTGTGCTGCGATCCGGGGATGCGCGGCATCCGGATGCGTTTGTGCAAGAGCGATCAGGCGGTCGATGCAGTTCAGAATGGCATTGGCTGTGATCTCCAGACTGTCAAAATACGCGGCGGCATCTGCCGTAAGTTGGGAAGCATCTTCCCGTTTTTTCCGGTACTCCCGCGCCCGGTCACGCAATCCGGTGAACCCCAGATCCAGAATGGCGTGCCAATCGGGGACGGAGTGATCGAAATCCCGCCAGACGGTGTGGATCCCCGCCCGGTTGCGCGCGGCGGCATCCAGCCATTGTTCCGCACAATTTTCCGCAGTGACTTCATCTGCCCATTTCCACAACATTTTCCGGACGGGTCTGCGGTTGCGGTCGGTACAGCCGAATGCGGGGAAAAAATCGTGTCTGCTGAATCCAAGCCGTACATTCATGCAGATATATTCAAAAAGACGCGCTTTGACCACTGCACGGTGGACTCCCTGCGCTTCAAGATCCTGCGCCAGCGTTTCAATGCCGGATTCGATGGATTCCTGATCCGCCCCGGTGGAGGAATCCAATTCCAGAGTCCGGAATTTTTCCGTCAGATATGTGCGGTCTTCTGCATAAGTTTTGTATGGCATAATATGGATCTCCGGTAAAAATTTCTGTTCTGCGGATACAATAATACAGCCGTTATCAAAAATCAACCCGTATCCGATATGAATATAATTCAAAAACATATACTTTTGTGATTTGACATTCCATAAGATCCGTGCTATGGTATCCTTGAAATACAACAGGAAAGGAATATCTTATGCCGGTAACGACCCGCCCGGATCTTGCAAAACAGGTCAACAGCATCTCTCTGAACATCGCACATTTTGCTTTGGGGACTTTTCCCGAGGCGGATGGAAAAGACACCAGCAGCCTGCCTGTCAACCGCCTTCTGTTCATTCTGAAAAATCCCGATGGTGAACAGAATTTTATCAGTGATGCCATACAGCATTTCCCTCTGCGGGAGGGAATGGCGTATTTCATTCCCCTGTATCATCCGGTACGGATCAGACTCAGCCGCGATCTGGTATTCCTGTCGGTGCAATTCCGTCTTGAACTGCACCGGATACAGGATCTTTTTTCGGGCGTAAAGCGCGTAATGGAACTGAAAAATATGCAGGAATGGCGCACTGCCCTGCTCCGTATCTTTGAAGAAAAAGAGATTTTTCACGGCGGGATGCAGCTGCAAAACACAGTCTTTGATATTGCGGCACATCTGCTTTCGCTGACGCGGCAGGAAGAGCAGACCCCGTTCCACGCTCATTCCCACTACGGAGAAGTTCTGCGTTTTGCACAGAAAAATTGCTCGGCATCATTATCGGTGACAGATCTTGCGAATTTCTGCGGGGAACGGCGGGAAACTTTCACGCGGAAATTTACGGCGGAAACCGGGATCCCGCCGAAACATTTTCTCACCCGGCTGCTGTTGGCAAAGGCATACGATCTGCTCTCGCGCAACGATCTGCTGATCAAGGAGATCGCGCAGGAATTGGGGTTTGCCAATGAATTTTATTTTTCCCGTTTCATCCGGAAACATACCGGGAAATCACCGCTGCGTTTCCGTGCGGAACATTGTTCTGTAATATGATCTATGCGAACAGGATCCGGATCCTGCCGGGGAAGTGTTCCGTCGAAACATCAGGGAATGTGATGCGGCAACGGGCGGTAGAGAATGACTGCGGCAGCATAATTTTCTGCAAAACAGGATTGGCTCTGATATTGGAAAATTCACCGATTGACAGTACGATCTCGTTCCCGTTTTGATCGACGGCGCGGAAGAAGTAGCGTGTGGGGATGTGTGCGGGATCGTACTCCGCAGGAATAAACTCAAAACCGCAAATCGCGTGTTCGCCGTAAAGATCGATCTCCCAACCATCGTGACAGCGTTCCGCCATGTGAAATTTCTCATCTGTCAATACAGGATCGTGATCTGATACCGGGTACACGGCATGATACAACGCAAAACGGATCACATTTTCAGCTGCACGCGATTTCGTGACTCTGATCAGAATCCCGGATGCAGTCTGTCGCGGCAACGCTTTCAATCGCCGCAAACCGACAGCATTTCCGGAGATCAGCGGAAAAATTGAGCCGTCCGCCTGCTCAACTAAAATCTCGTAATCACAGATATTTTCTCCATTCGCCAGATCCTCTGTCATTTCCAAAAGATTGAAATTGACGGGAGAAGCAAAGCGGACAATGGCATCACCACCGGCAGGAACGCGCCATTCACCACGGTACACTTCATTGGAAAAAAGAGCGGAGCGCGCTTCTTTGAATAACAACAGGCTCTTTACATCATTTTCAGAAAGGACTCCATTGCGGTCCGGAGCGAGTCCGATATTCATAAAACCACCGCATCCGACAGAGTGAAGATAGATCCGGATCAACTCCGCAACTGACTTTTGTGTATTCTCCTCGTGAGGATGCCAGAACCAGCCGTTGCGCAGCGGGAAATCACATTCCGGCGGAATAAAAAACTTACCGCCCGCATGACCGGTCTCCCCGAGTTTATAGGCAGTCCCGCCGGGAACGGGATCATTGCCGGGGATGTCGGATTCGGGGGAATAAGATCCGAAGCAATCCCGGTGCGCATAACCTTTTTCATTGCCGACCCATCGCAAATCCGGCCCCACATCACTGAAGATTGCCGCGTGAGGCTGAAGCTCCCGAACGATCCTCCAGGTATTCACCCAATCATAATAAACGGTATTGTCGATTTGACGCTTTTCACAAGCTCCGCCGTAATAACCATCGCCGCCATTGGCACCATCGAACCATACTTCAAATGCCGGACCGTAACCGGAAAGGAGTTCGCGCAACTGCTGACGGAAGACCTCCACATACTCCGCTCTGCCGTAATCGGGGTGGTTCCGGTCCCACGGAGAAACATAAAAGCCCATATCCAAGCCGACCTTCGCACAGGCATCGGCAAACTCACGGACAAGGTCGCCCTGCCCGTTCCGGAATGGTGATTTTGAAATATTGTGTGATGTGGTCGCGGTACGCCACAAACAGAATCCATCATGGTGTTTGCATACCAGGATCAAACCGGAAAGCCCTGCATCTTTGCAGGTCTGCACGATCTTTTCCGCATCAAAATCAACCGGATCGAATAACGCGGGATCTTCATCGCCATACCCCCATTCCCGATCCGTATAGGTGTTCAGACCGAAATGAATGATGCAATAACAGCCGCACGGACTGTGACTTATGATCCGTTCTGCGGGGATCCTGCCGGAATTGAACTGGGATAGATACATATTGCGGTCTCCTTGTGTTCGTCCGGAAATACTATAACGATAAAACCGGATGATTACAAGAAAAAATATCGCGAAACATCCGTTTTTTTATCAGTGACCTGATATGGCGAAAACGATTAAAAAAAGCAAAATAATACAATCGTCCACCTTTTCAAAACAATTTTTGCTTGCTTTTTTCGCTCATCGGCAGTATGTTATGTGCAAACCGCAAAAAACCGAAAGGAAAGATTATGAAACAATATCGCATCGGCGTGGAGCTATATACGCTCCGGAATGAATTGCAGCAGGATTTCAAAGGTGTTTGCCGCGATCTGGCAAAATTGGGAATCAATCTGGTGGAACCCGCGTTTTGTTACGGCGGCATGGAACCGGCGGAAATCGCAGCGTTCTTCAAGGAACTGAAATGGAATGTCCTTTCCGTTTATGCCGTAAGTCTGGAAGATATTGCGGACGGCAATTCCGCTGTGGCACAATATGCTTCTGCGTTCAACGCCCCTTATATGACGATCGGTCAGAATGGCGATTTTTCAACCCAATGGAAAGAGCTGGCAGATGCTCTGGTCCCCGCGGTGAATGCTCATGCGGCACATGGCCGCAAAACCCTTTATCACAACCACAACCACGAATTTGTGCGTACGGCTGAAGGGGATTGCGCCTTTGATAAATTCATCGATGCCGGCTTTGCCGCACCCGCGCTGGAACTGGAGCCTGATATCGGATGGATAGCACGCGCCGGATATGATCCGGTGGAATTCATCAAACGGTATGGTCAGCATATTCCGATCATTCATCTCCGCGACAACACCAAATCAGGCAGCACATTCGCCGCGCTGGGACAGGGTACACTTGATTTGCCCGCCTGTATTGCCGCATTGGAAAATACGCCCTGTGACGCATTGATCTATGAACAGGACAGCTATGAGACCACGGCTTGGGAAAGCACCGTTGCCAGTATTGAATATCTGAAAAAATTGTTGAACAGAGGTTGAAAAAATGAAAGACAAAAACCGTATTTTTAATGTTGCGATCGCCGGTTGCGGCGCGATCAGCGGCAGTTATCTTGCAGCCGCCCCCATGTTTGCAAAACAATACCGGATCTACTGCTGCTGCGATACCATGCCGGAACGGGCGAAACAATTTGCAGAAAAAGCAAATTGCAAGGCTCTCAGCTGGGATGAAATGCTTGCCGATCCGGAAGTGGATCTGGTGATCAACCTCACACCGCACAATTTCCATGCAAAATTGAATCTGGAGGCGATCAACGCAGGCAAACATGTATATTCTGAAAAACCCCTTGCCGGAACTCTGGAAGAAGCCAAAGCCATTCTGGATGCAGCAAAGGCAAACAATGTGCGTATCGGATCTGCTCCGGATACGATCCTCGGAGCAAGTCACCAGGGCGCGCGTAAAATGCTTGATGACGGCTTGATCGGGCGTCCCATCGCGGCAATGACCATGTGGATCTGGCATGGTCCGGATGGTTTTCCCCACGCACCGATGTTCTACGGTGCAAATGCAGGTCCCACGCTGGATCAGGGGATCTACCATATTGTAACGATGATCGATTTCTTCGGCCCGGTCAAATCTGTTTCCGCCAAGCAGACTCAGGGCGATAAAACGCGCAGATTCGGTCCGGTGGTAAGTGATGCTTATGCAGACCGCTACAAACCCTACGATCCTTATCCGGTGGAAGTGATGACGCACGATACTGCGATCATTGAATTTGAGTCCGGCGTGGTATTGACCTACATTGCCAGCAATGAAGCGTATCAGACCTCTCTCACAGGTCAGGAGATCTACGGAACGACCGGTGCGATCCGCGTGGAAAATCCGGTTGCCTTCGGTACAGAACCCAACAAGATCTGCTGCCGCGATGACAATCAATGGCTGCCTGCCCCCACACCTTTCTGTTACCGTGGAGAATCACGCGGTGTCGGTGCAGCCGATATGATCTCTGCCATCCGCAATGATCGTGCGCACCGCTGCAGCGGCGAACTTGCATATCACGCATTGGAAGTGATGCTTGCGATCCGTAAATCTTCACAGGAACACCGGATCGTGGAAATCGAATCCACTTGCGAACGCTCGGCGATCCTTCCGGAAGCGGCATATCCCGGCGATTTTGAATAATTTATGACAAAAGCAAAACAACTCATCCGCAGCATAGGGTATGCCACGCGTCCGGCGGAATCCTTTTGCTTTGATTCGCCATACGAAGCATACCCTGGCGTGCTGATCACCTGTTTTCAGACTCCGTTTCAAATCCTTACGGTCAACGGAATGGAAACAGGTTCTGCGGGTGATTGTGTCATCAATACTCCCCCGTTTCACCGGAAACACCGCTGTATTCCGGGTTCCGGCGGGTATTCCAACGACTGGCTGTTCATTGATGAAGAAGTGATCCTGCCGGAAATACGGCGTTTGGCACTGCCGGAAAATATGTTGATCCATACCGGCGATCCCATGTTGATCCGGAACGATACCAAAACGATTGCCGAAGCTCTCGGTGCAGAAGATGATTTTACAGACGAGATCATCCGCAACACATTGAAAAGTATTGTGTTCCATATCCGGCAGGGATATCTGCGCTATCAGCGTCAAACGGGGAGTCTGACTCCGGCAGAACGGTATCACTATCCTGATTTTCTGAGATTGCGCAACCGTATGAACGAAGAATGCAGCTGTGTTTTCACGGTGGAAGATATGGCGGCAGAAGTCAATATGAGCCGCGCACGAATGTCAGTCCTTTACAAAAAATTTTTCGGTGAAGCTCCGTACGACAGCCTGTTGCGGATGCGTATGGAACGGGCTTGTGCGCTATGCTGCCAAACAGATCAGGGTGTTAAAGAAATCGCCATGTTCTGCGGGATCAGCGATATGCGGTACTTCACACGGCTTTTCAAGCAGCGGTTCGGCAGTTCCCCGACAGTATTCCGGAAAAATCAGAAGAAAAGTGGAGAACAGGCTTGATTTTCTGCGTAGTGCGGGTATCTTAAATCCCATGTTTACTTGAAAAATTAAACTGCAAAGGAATTTCCTGCTATGAATTTTGAAAAACTGGAAAAAATGCTGGACAGTTTCCTCGCAATGGGGGTCCCCGGCTATGACTGCATCGTTCAAAAAAGCGGTGAGACCGTATTCCGCCGTTTCAACGGATTCTCCGATCTGGGCAGAAAGATCCCCATGAATGGTACGGAGCGTTATCATCTTTTCTCATGTTCCAAGCCAATCACTTGTACTGCGACACTTCAGCTTTGGGAAAAAGGACTTTTCCAGCTGGATGACAAACTGAGCGATTATATGCCGGAATTCAAAGAAATGACGGTCTGGTCGGAAAACGGGATCGTCCCGGCAAAGAATCCGATCCTGATCCGCAATCTTTTTACGATGACCGCCGGATTTGACTACAATACCCAGAGTAAATCCCTGCTCCGCGCGTTCGATGAAACTCACGGTGCCTGTCCCACCCGTGAGACCATGAAATATCTTGCACAGGAACCATTGAGTTTTGAACCGGGCGCGATGTGGCAGTATTCCCTCTGCCATGATGTGCTTGCGGCATTTGTGGAAGTCGTTTCCGGCAAACGCTTTGAAGAATATGTGAAAGAAAATATCTTTGACCCGCTGGGAATGAAAGATTCCACCTTCCTGCTGAAGAAGGAAGACCAATATACCACCTGCACCATGTATCGTCAGCTGGACGACCACCCGAATGTGATCACACCGCTGTCCGCGGCAGACGCATTGCAGCATACCTATCGTCTGGGTGCGGAATATGCCAGCGGCGGTGCGGGATGCGTTTCCACGGTGGAAGATTACATCCGTTTTCTGGAGGCTCTGCGGAAAGGCGATGAGATCCTGAAAAAAGATACCATCCGTATGATGATCTCCAGTCAGTTGACTCCGGAACAGGACAATACCTACTGGAACAAGGGACTGCACAACTACGGTCTGGGTGTGCGTTGTCCTCTGGAAGGAGTTTCCTCGGATTTCGGTTGGGGCGGAGCTGCGGGCGCGTTCCTTGCAGTGGATCCGGAAAACGATTTCACCATGTTCTACGCGCAGCATGTGCTGAACTCTCCGAACCGGGAATATCGCGGTAAACTGCCGCAGATGGTCAAAGAAGCATTGGCAGAATAAAATAATGATCTGAAGAAAGGAAGAAGAAACGATGATTTATGTGATCGCACGGGCAAAACTCAAAGAAGGTATGCTGGAAAAATATATTGAGATCTGCAAAGCGAACATCCCCAATGTGCTGGCGGAAGAAGGCTGTATCATGTATCAGCTTGCCACCGATTGCGGCGGCACGGAAACGGATCCGGATTGCGCCACATTCGTGGAATGTTGGGAAAGTCAGGCGCATTTGGATGCACACCTTGCCACGCCTCACATGGCGCGTTTCCGGGAACAGGTCACTCCATTGCGGATCTCCACAAAACTCCAGATCCTGCAATCGGTGTGAGTTTTCTTTTTACAGCGGTTTCTGCCGATCCGGCGGAAGCCGCATTTTTTATTGATCAAAAATCGCCGAAAATGGGAGAAGGCGTTTGTTTTTCCGGAAAAGTGCGTTATATTATAGATTAAAGATCATGGTTAAGGAACATGACCCCCGAAAAAATGTATGATACAGAAAGCACAACGATAAGGCGATAAAAAAATGAGCAAGATCCGTACAAAACATATCTTTACTTCAGAATCTGTTTCCGAAGGACATCCTGACAAAGTGGCAGACCAGATCTCCGATGCGATCCTGGATGCCTGTCTTGCGGAAGATCCGGAAAGCCGTGTTGCCTGCGAAACGCTCTGTACCACCGATCTGATCGTTGTTTCCGGCGAGATCACCACCAAAGCGATGGTTCCGTGGGCGGAAATCGCCCGGAATGTGGTGAAAGATATCGGGTACAACGATCCCTATATCGGATTCTGTGCGGAAAACTGCAAAGTCCTGATCTGTATTCATAAGCAGTCGCCGGATATTTCGCAGGGTGTGACGGAAACGGAAAACCACGCCCAGGGTGCGGGCGATCAGGGAATGATGTTCGGCTATGCCAGCAATGAAACCGAAGCATTGATGCCGGCAACAATCTATTATGCCCACAAGATCGTGGCTGAATTTGCGCGTCTGCGCCACGAGGAACCGGAAAAATATTCCTTCCTCCGTCCCGATGCGAAAAGTCAGGTCTCCATGGAATATGAAAACGGAATGCCGCAGAAAGTCACGGCAGTGGTTCTTTCCCATCAGCATACACCGGATATGCAGAACAGTGTTCTGGAAAAACTGACCCGCGAAGTGGTGCAGAAGGTCATCCCCGCGGAATTTCTCAACGATGATATCATCTATCATGTGAATCCCACCGGCAGATTTGTGGTGGGCGGTCCTCACGGCGATACCGGGCTGACCGGCAGAAAGATCATTGTGGATACTTACGGCGGCGTCGGCTCCCACGGGGGCGGTGCGTTCTCCGGGAAAGATCCCACGAAAGTGGACCGGTCTGCTGCGTATATGTGCCGCTACATCGCAAAAAATATTGTGGCTGCCGGTCTTGCGGAAAAATGCGAGATCCAGGTGGCATACGCCATCGGTTATCCGGAACCGGTTTCTGTGAATCTGGATACCTACGGCACGGGAAAACTTTCCAACGATCAGCTGGCGGATGTGGTGAAAAAAGTCTTTGATCTTTCTCCGGCAGGGATCATGAAAACGCTGGATCTGCGTCATCCCGACGGCTGGTCCTACCGGGATACGGCAAGTTACGGTCATTTCGGCAGAGATATTTTCCCGTGGGAAAAACTCACTGCGGTGGATGCCGTCAAAGCTGCCGCTGCGGAATATCTGTAAAAAATGACCGCACAGCGTCAGGTGGGATCCATCCTCGGTGCCGGTACGATCCTGCTGGATTTTCTTGCACTGGTGGATGAGTCATTTCTGAATGAACATGTACCCGGCGCGAAAGGCGGCTCCGATACTGTGGATGCGGAACAGTCCCGACAGCTTCTGAAATCACTGAAAGAGGCACAAATCGAAGTCAAACGCGTTCCGGGCGGTTCTGCGCCGAATACATTGCGGGCGTTGGAATACTGGGGTGTTCCGGTGCGTCTGCTGGGAATGATCGGACACGATGAGGAAGGGGAATTCTGCCGTGCGACTTTCCGCGACACCTCGGCAGTGAAATATCACGATTCCCTTGCCACAGGCCGCTGTATTTCTTTTGTGACACCGGATTCCGAACGCACCATGCGGACTTTTCTCGGAGCGTCCGACAAGATGCGGCCGCAGGAGATCACAGAGCAGGATCTTGACGGGATCGCTCTGATGCTTTTTGAAGGTTATCTTCTTTACAATGAAGCTCTTACATTGCATCTTTTCGATCTTGCACAGCGTTGTCATGTTCCCATTGCCATGGATCTGGCATCCTTTGAGCTGGTTGGTAAATACAAAGATACGCTTCTGCCGCAGCTGATGAAACGCGCAGAAATCATTTTTGCCAACCGGGAGGAGGCAACGGCATTTTCCGGTGCGGCGGCATCCGATGAAGAACTTCTGGAGAAACTTGCGGCATACGCGGATACAGTCGTACTGAAATTGGGTGCGGAAGGAGCCTTGATCCGTACCGGTGAACAAGTGATCCCCATTCAGGCAGAGCCGTGCCGTGCGCTGGATACCACCGGTGCGGGGGATCTGTGGCAGGCAGGATTCCTTTTCGGTTTTCTGCATGGTCTGCCATTGGATATCTGCGGAAGATTTGCCGGTCTTTCTGCGGCACGGGCGGTCGCCACATTGGGTGCCTGCCTTTCTGAACAGGATTTGAACGAATTGAAACAAATATTTACAGGAGAATTGAACAATGAATGAACGAGCCCCTTACCGCGTAAAAGACATTTCCCTTGCCGATTTCGGCAGACGCGAAATTGAGATCGCAGAATACGAAATGCCGGGTCTGATGGCTGTCCGCGCACAATACGGCGCACAGAAACCGCTGGCTGGCGTCAAAATCATGGGCAGTCTGCACATGACGATCCAGACGGCAGTGCTGATCGAAACTCTGGCTGAACTGGGGGCAGATGTCCGCTGGGCATCCTGCAATATTTTCTCCACACAGGATCACGCGGCAGCGGCGATCGCGGCACGGGGGATCCCCGTTTTTGCATGGAAAGGGGAAAGTCTGGAGGAATATTGGGAATGTACTTCCGAAGCCATGACCTGGCCCGACGGCACCGGTCCGGATCAGATCGTGGATGACGGCGGCGATGCCACACTCCTGATCCATTGGGGTGTGAAGGGCGAAGACGATCCCGCGTTTCTCGATCATGCGCCCGGTTCAGACGAAGAAGCCGTGATCCTCGCGCTTCTGAAAAAGATCCGTACGGAAGATCCGCAGCGGTTCCACCGGTTTGCCGCAAATGTGCGCGGTGTTTCCGAAGAAACCACCACCGGTGTGCATCGTCTGCTGCGCATGGAAGAAGAAGGGACTCTCCTTTTCCCCGCGATCAATGTGAATGATTCCGTTACAAAATCCAAATTCGATAATATTTACGGATGCCGCCACTCCCTCACCGACGGCGTGAAACGCGCACTGGATGTGCTGCTCTCCGGCAAACAGGCTGTCGTCTGCGGATACGGCGATGTGGGCAAAGGCTGTGCCGAAGCGTTGAACAACGAACGCGCACGGGTGGCTGTGACGGAAATCGATCCCATCTGCGCCCTTCAGGCGTGCATGGCGGGATATCAGGTGGCGACAGTGGAAGATATGCTGCCCACCGGGGATCTGTATGTGACCTGTACCGGAAATGTGCGCGTCATCACTGCCGAACACATGTCAAAGATGAAAGATCAGGCGATCGTGTGCAATATCGGCCATTTCGATTCTGAAATCGATGTTGCCGGTCTGAAAGCATGGCCCGGCATCAAAATGACACAGATCAAAGGCGCAGAATGTCCCGTCCAGAAATTCACTTTCCCCGACGGTCACAGCATCTATCTCCTGGCGGAAGGGCGTCTGGTCAACCTCGGTTGCGCCACGGGGCATCCGAATTTTGTGATGAGCTGCTCCTTCGCAAATCAAACCCTCGCGCAAATCGAATTTGCCACAAAAAAACACGCCATCGGCGTCACCCGCCTTTCCAAAAAACTGGATGAGGAAGTCGCAAGCCTCCACTTGGCAAAACTGGGTGCAAAACTCTCCAAACTCACCCCCGAACAAGCAGATTATATCAATGTTCCGGTGGACGGTCCCTTCAAAGACGAAGCCTACCGTTATTGATCTGACATCATCCTCTGATGAATACGACACGGGCTGTTGCAAAACCATTTTATTGTACAGTTTCATAAATGCGCTCTGAAGGAGCGCGGGATTTCAGCCTGTGGGCTTGCCCACAGGTTACGGATTGTATTCATTACTTGCGCGGCGGGCGGCGTTCCGGCGGAAAAATTTTTCCGCCGGAACTTGCTTTTATTCAGCAGGAAGCCAGCGGCTTCCTGCTGAATAAAAGCAATCCTCACCTGCGCCGATGGTGCAGGTGAGGTGCCGCCCGTCGCGCGTACATAGATAGTGGGTGATCGCTTGACCTATGGG
>JAZNXT010000111.1:0-11986 GCA_045594005.1 Victivallales bacterium | reverse complement strand
GACAAAAAAGACTGCGAAGAAGACTGTCGCGAAAAAAGAAGTTGCCGCTGCCCCCGCTGCAAAAAAGACTGTTGCGAAGAAAGAATCCGCACCGGCAGCAAAGAAGGAAGTTGTCGTAAAGAAAGAAGCTGCCCCCGCTGTGAAGAAAGCTCCGGCAAAGAAAGTCGCCGCGGAAAAGCCTGTTGCAAAAAAGGAAACTGCTGTGAAGAAAGCTCCGGCAAAGAAAGCAGCGGTTTCCATTGCGAAAAAAGAAGCAGAAGCACCGGTGAGAAGCAGCCGCATCAAAAAATTGAAACTGAACAAAGGCGAAAAGAAGCATTATATTGAACTGCTGAAGAATCTCCGGAAAGAATTTGTGAGTCAGCTCCGTTTTCATCAGGATGATGCACTTTCCTCGAAAAAAGATGCAGCCGGAGAACGCGCCGGAATGGCAACACACATGGCGGATCTCGGCAGCGATAATTTCCGTCATGATGTGGAACTGGGGCTGCTTTCTGATGAAGCGGATGTGATTTTGATGATCGATGAAGCACTCCAGCGCATTGAAGACAGCGAATACGGGATCTGTATTGAATGCGGCTGTCTCATCGCTCCCGCCCGCTTGGAAGCAAAACCCTATGCACGGTTCTGCACAAAATGCAAATCCCGGCATGAAGAAATGGAAGATCCCGGCAGACGCCATCGTTGACGGGATGAAATCCTGATATGTTTTCCTGCGTTGAAAAAGACAGTCCCCGGGAGAAGATACTTTTTGTGAAGGCATTGATCCTCTGCCTTCTGCTGGCGGTGCTGGATCAGGTTACCAAAGAACTGGTGATCTATTTCATTCCCAAGTTTTCGCTTGTGACGATCATTCCGGGGTTCTTTGATCTCACCTATATCACGAATCCGGGTGCGGCATGGGGAATGTTTGCAAATAAAGGACTTATGCTGATTTCTATTTCTTTTTTCGTGATGATCGGCATGATTCTTTTTTACCGGTTCCTTACGGAAGGCTGGAGCGAACGCTATTACGCTATCGCCATGATCATTTCCGGGATCCTCGGAAATTCCTACGACCGGATCTTCCGCAGTTCCTATGGAAAACTCTGTGATGGTCAGGTGGTGGACTTCCTCTCCTTCCATATCGGCGATATCTCCTGGGCGGTCTGGCCCTCCTTCAATGTGGCGGACAGTGCGATCTGTGTTGGGGTCGGAATTTTTATCCTCTCCAATTTCCTGCGTCCGGAAAAAACAAAGAACGGCGCGAAAAATGAATCCGAAAAAGCTGCCTGATTTTCTTTCCGACGGCAGGATCCCCGTCATTATGGGGCCCACTGCTTCCGGAAAATCCGCGCTTGCATTGGCGATCGCGGAATCCTGCGGCGGGGAAATCGTTTCGGCAGACTCCATGCAGTTTTACCGCGGCTTGAACATCGGTGTAGCCAAACCGACAGCTGATGAACAGAAAAAAGTCCGGCACCATCTTCTTGATACCATGGATATTTCGGAAAAATCCGATATTTTCCATTTTGTTGATGATGCGGAAAATGCCATTGCGGACATTCGTTCCAGAGAGCATCTGCCCATTGTGGCGGGCGGAAGCGGGCTCTATCTCCGGGCATTGATCTATGGTCTGGATCCCCTTCCTGCAAAACAGAGTTTGCGGGATGAACTGGATGCAAAATATGACAATGATGAACATTTTCCGGAATTGATCGCGTTCATGCAGACTCATTGCCCGCAGGATTGTGCGCGTTTCATGCAGCACCGCCGGAAACTCATCCGCGCCTGCGAAGTTTTTATGCTTTCCGGAAAACAGATCACGGAATTGCAGTCCGGCGAAAAAAAGCCCCGTCCTGACATTCACAGTTATGTGCTAATGTGGGAACGGGATGAACTCAAACGCCGCATCCGGCAGAGAACGGATATTATGTTGGCGGAAGGTTGGATCGATGAAGCAGAAGCATTGATCAAAGCCGGTCTGCTGGAATCTCCCACCGCGTGGCAGGCTCTCGGTTATTCCCATATTGCCCGGTATCTGAAGGGAGAACTTTCCCGGACGGAACTGCCGGAATCGATCGCAATCTCCACCTGGCAGTTTGCCCGCCGTCAGATCACATGGTTTGCTCACCAGCATCCTGAAGCCGACATCATCCCCATGCCGGGCGGTGTTTTACTGTAATTTTTTACGGCGTCAATCTGCCGCAGATGTAGGCAAGGGCGAACTCCACACGCAGAATGTAGGAACCCAGCTCCACACATTCAAATCCCAATTCGCGGAACACATCCAGTTCCCGGGGAATAAAACCGCCTTCCGGACCGATGGCGACCAATGCCGGATCAGTCATGGAAACGGGGCAGGAAACAGCATTGACCGGATGAGCGATCAGGCGTCTTCCGGAAAAATCCCGACAGAATTCAGAATCTTTCCAATCCCGGAAAGAAGGGAAAAAATGCAGTTGCGGCGGGATGGTATCCACGCCCTGTTCCAATCCGAGAAATATCTCTTTTTCAATGGCTTCTGCAGTCATCCCTGCACTGTTCCAATAGCTTTTTTCCACACGGGCAGTCTGAATGAAACACGCTTCCGGAATCCCTGCCGAAGCCAGAAAATGCAAACACTTTTTGAAACTCTGCGGACGGGGCAGGGCGATTACGAAACGCAGATTTTTTTTCTGCGGCGGTTCACGATCCAATGACAATATTTTCAATTTTGCCTGTTTCTTGGAAGGCTCCACCAATTCCGCAAGACCGATCTTTCCCCCGAAAATACCGGTCTTGATCCGATCCCCTTTTTGTGCGTGGAGAATACAGGCGATATGTTCGGATTGTTCCGCTGTCGCCGTAAATATCCCATCCGGACCGATCTGATCCGCTTTGACCAGCAAAAGATTCATTGTGCCGCAAGGAGTTTATCGATTTGTTCCGCAATGTCGGCAGGTTCGCTCATGCGTCCGGCTCCGGAAGTGCCGCAGGCAAGGTGTCCGGAATCGGGCCCGATCATCAATACCCCGCGTTTGCGCAATGTCTCCAGATTTTCCTGAACGGCAGGACTTTGCAGCATATTGCAATTCATCGCCGGAGCCAGCAGCATGGTGCCGCGGTAGGCAAGGGCGGTCGTTGTCAGCGCATCATCTGCGATCCCGTATGTATATTTTCCGATGAAGTTTGCAGTTGCCGGAGCGACCACCATCAGATCGGCACGGCTGGACCATGCCACATGTGCCGGACGGGGTTCCGGAGAATCAAAAACATCCAGCAGTACGGGATTGCCGGAGAGGGTGTAAAAGATTTTTTCGGAGATCAGTTTCCGTGCATTGGCGGTCATAATGACCAGCACATTGTATTTTTTGGAAAGTTTGCTGCACAGATCCGCCGATTTATAGGCGGCGATCCCGCCGGTCACGCCGAGAATGATCGTTTTCTTTTCTTCACTCATCCTGTCAGATCTCCATTGTTTTGATCCGTTTTACAGCCAGACGCATAGTCTGGATCAGGGAAACAAATCGTTCCGTTGCCGCGTCCAGATCATCGTTCAGGATCAGATGATCATATTTATTCCAGTATTCCATTTCCATACGGGCATTTTTCAAACGGCGTGTCAACGTTTCTTCCGTTTCCGAGCCGCGTCCCCGCAGGCGTTTTTCCAATTCTTCATAGGAGGGCGGCATCACAAAAACAAATTCACACGCCGCCGCAAAACGCGGATCCCGTTCACAGAGTTTCCGAAGCTGCATCGCTCCCTGAACATCAATATCCAGCAGCACGTCGATCCCCCGATCCAGCCGTCCGGTCAATTCACTTTTCAATGTGCCGTAAAAATTGCCGTGGACTTCCGCATATTCGGCGAAAGCGTCATCCCGGAGCAATTCTTCAAAATGTTCTCTGGAGGTGAAATGATAATCGATCCCGTCCTGTTCTCCGGCGCGGGGCGCACGGGTGGTGCAGGATACCGAAAATTCAAAACCGCCAGTCCGGGCAAATGCCCGTTTATACAAAGTGCTTTTGCCCGATCCGCTGGGACCGGAAAGGATCAGCACCATACCGTTACGCCGGATATTATCCATATTATTTTACTCCATTCCGGAAAATTTTTGCAATGTTTCTGCAAAGAAAACCAAGGTCGCTCCGTCCGTGTGCTTTGATATCCTGCCATTCCGTTCTGCCGCTTGAGGTGGTAAATACATAATCAAAAACCGTATTGAAATCGTTGATATCGCCGCCATTGTCGTCCAGACAACCGGAGACCAACATGACTTTGACGCCCTTTGCGTGTGCCGCCGCCGCGATCTCTCCGCAGAGTTTTCCGGCTTCCGTCTGATTATCCGTTTTGCCTTCGCCGGTGATCACCAAATCTGCATCTGCAATATGTTTTTCAAAATCAAGTGTTTCCATCACCAGGCGCGCACCGGAACGCGGTTTTGCAAAACAAAATGCGCGCAAACCCGCACCCAATCCTCCGGCAGCTCCGTCACCGGGTGCATCCACGCGGTCGATCATGCCCTGCTTCATCCAGATCTCCGCCAATCGGGCAAGATTGTTTTCCAGAGTCACCACCATTTCCGGTGTGGCTCCTTTCTGGGGACCGAATACTGTTGCCGCACCGGTCTTGCCCAACAGGGGACTGGTCACATCGCAGGCAACATCGATCCGGACATTTTTCAATCTGGGATCCGCTCCGCTTGCATCGATCCGGGCAAGTTTCGCCAGTTCTGCAGCTCCGGTGGCAAGTTCGTTATCTTCTGCATCCAGCAATTTATAGCCGAGAGCCTGTGCCATGCCCGCACCGCCGTCAACAGTGGCACTGCCGCCGATCCCGATGGTGATCTGTTCCGCGCCATCGTCCAACAATGCTTTCAGAACTTCTCCGGTCCCGTAGGTCGTAGCGCGCAACGGGTTCAGCTCTTCCGCCTTCACCAGCGCGATCCCGCTTGCCGATGCCATTTCCATCACGCCGATCTTTTTCTGCGGATGAAAAGCATATTCAGCCAGAACTTTTCCGCCCAGCGGACCGGTCACTTCCACCGTCCGCAATTCTGCTCCCGATGCCGCTGCCATAGCGCGGGTCGTGCCGTCGCCGCCATCCGCCATGGGGAGGGAAACGATCTGCACATCGGGGATGACGGAGCGGAACGCGTCTGCGATCACTTCACAAACTTCGGGACTGGTCATATTGGACTTGTATTTGTCCGGAGCAAGCACGATTTTCATAATTTTATTTCACCCTTTTTTTAAGATTTCCGTCAACACTTTTTCCGCATCTTCCACCGTGATCTGACGGGGTGCAGTGGCAAGTTTTGCCGGATTTTTTACAGCATCTTCTGCGATCTTTTTCACTGTCATTTCATCCAGCGGCAATGTCGCGCCGCCGCTCATTTCAGAAACGAATGACGCACACGCCGCGATCACATCCTCCGGTTTCTTCTGGGGACTTTCCGATGGGAAAAGACCTGCCAGCTTCATGGTCCGTTCCGCAATGATCCTGCCGTTTTCTCCGTTCAAATAGAACTTCCAGAACATTGGCAGGAACAATGCCACAGCCAATCCGTGGGGAACTTTTCCCCAGAGGGAATAACTGCAAAGATGCGGCAATGCCGTGGGGCGTGCGGTAATGCACATCCCCGCCAGCGTTGCGGCGGCAGCCAGCATTTCCCGTTCCAGTACGGGCTGTTCGTCATCCGCATGATGCAGGACCTTCGGCAGGGCATAGCGGATCAGTTTGATACTTTCCAAAGCCCATTGTTCCGCCATGGGATCAAAATCTTTCGCGGAGCAGTTCAAATAGGATTCAACAGCATGAGTCATGGCATCCAATGCCGTAGCAGCCGTAAGGGAGTTCGGCATGGAGTGGGTGAAATCCGGATCGACCAGAGCCAGTTCCGGAGTGATCTGCTGTTCTGCGATCAGGCATTTTACGCCGGTAGCCTTATCCACAATATTGGCGTATGGAGTCACTTCGGAACCCGTCCCCGCAGTCGTCGGAATACAAATCACCCGTTTGAATTTGCGGTCGGGAAACTTCTGCGATGCCGCATTGACTCCGAAAAGTTCCGTCACATCCAGCCCGGTCTGCCAGGAGAGATATGCTGCTTTTGCCGCATCCATCACGCTGCCGCCGCCGAGTGCCGCCACTGCTGCGGGCTGCATGGTTTCCATCATGCGGACAATATCACGCACACATTCCACATCCGGTTCAGCAGGCACACCGTTGTAAAGGGGCGTTTCCATTTCAAACCCGAAAGCCATGTTGGTAAATGCTTCGTATGCACCGCTTTTCATGGCGGATTCCTGACCGCGGATCAGCATCATGACATTGCAGTTATCCAAAAGCATTTCTTCGCTCAACTGCGTAAATGCCGCATTGCCGAAAACCACATTGGTCCTGTCGTAGAAATCCAGAAAACGGATATAATCTTTGTCCGGGCTGTGATGATCCATAAAATGCGCTCGCTCCTATGTTTATGTTTTATCTGACAACAAAATTGACAACGCGTTTCGGCACGGCGATGACTTTAACGATCGTTTTTCCTTCCAATGCTTTCTGAACCGCACTGTCCGCTTCCGCAAGAGCCTGCATCTGTGCAGCATC
Source organism: Victivallales bacterium (assembly GCA_045594005.1). Classification (GTDB taxonomy): domain Bacteria; phylum Verrucomicrobiota; class Lentisphaeria; order Victivallales; family UBA1829; genus SIG77. Next base: position 5,415 of record JAZNXT010000111.1, on the reverse strand, counting down.
CGCATCCACCGGCATCATGATCCTTGCGCGGGGTTTGCCCAACACCTGAACCAGCACTTCCACTTCGTTTTCAACAAGTACCGCTTCATCGAATTTCGGCCATTCCACCAGAGAGACCGGAGCTTTATTGCCGAGGATCTCCCACATTTCTTCCGCCATGTGCGGTGCGTAGGGGGCAAGAAGGATCGTGAATTTTTCCGCTGCTTCCCGGGGCATCACATCCAGTTTCGCAAAATCGTTCAGGAAAATCATCATCTGGCTGATCGCCGTGTTGAAGTTCAGCGATTCCGTATCTTCCGTCACTTTCTTGATCGTGGCATGGAGCATCCGCGCCTGATCTTTTGTCAATGCAATATCCTGCACCGGCGTTTCCGCAATCATTTTCCATGTGCGTTTCAGGAAACGGAAGATCCCTTCGATCCCTTTGGTATTCCACGGTTTCACGGCTTCCAGCGGCCCCATGAACATTTCATAAAGACGCATACTGTCCGCACCGTAATCCCGGATCACATCATCCGGATTGACCACGTTCCGCAGGGATTTTGACATCTTTGCGGGGAATTCCACCAGTTTATCTCCGGTGGGTTTGTGGACCGGACCTTCTGCGGTAAATTCCACTTCGTCGGAGGGAACAAGGAATCCGCGGTCATTTTTGTAGGATGTGGCAAGAATCATGCCCTGATTCACCAGACGCTGGAAGGGTTCCTGAGTGGAAACAACGCCGATATCGAACAACACTTTGTGCCAGAAACGGGCATAGAGCAAATGCAGCACCGCGTGTTCCGCACCGCCCACATACAAGTCAACCGGCATCCAGTATTTTTCTTTTTCCGGATCAACAAAGCATTTGTCGTTCTTCGGGTCGATATAGCGCAGATAGTACCAGCAGGAACCCGCCCACTGGGGCATGGTGTTCGTTTCCCGGCGGCCGTGTTCACCGGTCACAGGGTCGATATAATCCAGCCAGTCGCCCGCGTTGGCAAGGGGAGATTCCCCGGTTTCAGCGGGTTCGTATTTGTCAAGGTGGGGGAGGGTGACCGGCAGATCTTTTTCATCCACCAGCCGGATCTCGCCGGAATCCATGATGATAATGGGGAAGGGTTCTCCCCAGTAACGCTGACGGCTGAACAGCCAGTCGCGCAATTTGTAGTTGACTTTCTTTCTGCCGATGCCCCGTGCTTCCAGCCATGCAGTAGTGGTGGCTTTGGCTTCAGTCACACCCATACCGTTCAGAACCAGACCGTCATCGTTGGCAGAATTGAAACTCTTGCCGTCACCCGTCCAGCAGACTTTTCCGGCAAGGACATCTTCGCGGCTGACTTTTGCCGCATCGCAATCTGCCTGTGTGGGTTCGATGATGCACTTGATGGGAATATTGAACTTGACCGCAAATTCAAAGTCGCGGGTGTCGTGGGCGGGAACAGCCATAATGGCACCGGTCCCATAGGAACTTAACACATAATCTGCGATCCACACGGGGATCTTTTCGCCGTTCACCGGATCAATGGCATACGCTCCGGTAAATGCACCGGTCTTTTCGGTATTCAAATCAGTACGGGCAAGATCGCTCTTGGAGGCGGCAAATTTCTGATAAGCCGCCACTTCTTCCTGTTTTTCCGGAGTTGTGATCTTGCTCACAAGCGCGTGTTCCGGAGAAAGAACCAGATAGGTCGCGCCGAAAAGCGTGTCGGGACGGGTGGTATAAACCGTTACCGTTTCATCTGTTCCGTCGATCTTGAAGGTGACTTCCGCGCCTTCGCTCTTACCGATCCAGTTGCGCTGCATTTCCTTGATCCCTTCAGACCAGTCCAGCGTGTCGATATCATTCAAAAGCCGTTCGGCATATTCGGTGATCTTCAGCACCCATTGTTTCATGGGACGGCGCACCACTTCATTGCCGTGTTCGTCTTTGCCGTCCACCACTTCTTCGTTGGCAAGGACGGTACGGGTGGCGGGGCACCAGTTGACTTCCCGGTTATCCAGATAGGCAAGACCTTTTTTGTAGAGCTGGAGGAAGATCCACTGTGTCCAGCGGTAATACGCGGGATCGGTGGTATTGATCTCACGGTCCCAATCATAGCTGAAACCGAGAGCTTTGATCTGACGCTTGAAGGTTTCCACATTCTTTTTTGTGGTGATCTCCGGATGCGTCCCGGTCTTGAGGGCATACTGTTCTGCGGGCAAACCGAACGCGTCCCATCCCATGGGATGCAGCACATTAAAGCCGTTCATGCGTTTGAAACGGCAGAAAATATCTGTGGCGGTATATCCTTCCGGATGCCCCACATGGAGACCGGCTCCGCTTGGGTAGGGGAACATATCCAGCACATAAAGTTTCTGTTTCGGGGAAAGATCTTCTGCGGCGAAAGTTTTGTGTTCGTCCCAGTAATTCTGCCATTTCTTTTCGATGGCACTGAAGTCGTAAGCCATGTTTCTGCTCCGTGGTTTTACTTTTATTTAATGTATAAAATAATATTCTATACGCTAAATATACTTGCAAATATGCAAATTTCAAGGCGGAGTGTGCAATATTCTCTCTTTTTTAAAGTCTTCAATCGTCAGTTTTCAGCCAACAGTCTTTTTTTTGCGAATTTTTGCATATTATTATATGAATATGTAAAAAAAATGAAAAATTGTTGTTTTTTTTTCTTGACAAGTGTATTTTGCTGTGCTATGGTGTGAGAAAGACAAGGAGATGATCAATGAAATATGACATCAAAAGACGCCGCCGCAAGCAGGGCGGACAGGTCATGAGCGAATACGCATTGACTCTGGTCGTGTTCACAATGGTGGCATTGGCGTCAGCATTTCTGATCGGAGCCTTGATGGATCACGGCTGGCGGGTGATTTCGCTGGTGGCGTGGGAACCCTATAATTGACAACTCAATCCGGAAGGAGAAAAAAATATGGACAAGAAACTTCGTTATGCCTTGAAACACAAGAAATCTGCCGGACAGGCAATCGTTGAGTACATCATCATCGTGGCGATCGTGGCGATCGGCGCATTGACCGTGATCGGTCTTTTCGGCGACCGTATCAAAGCGATGTTCTCCGGTGCGACTGGTGACCTGGGCGGTACGACCACCGAAATCAATGACGGCGACTCCAAAGAAGCCCTGAAAGAGCTGGATGCCTCCGGCAGCGATGATTGATCTTGCGGTCATGATCCTCTTCCATCCTTGATCTGACAGGATTTTGTGAAGATGGGCCGCACCCGTAAAACAACACAGTTTTTTCGCAGGAATGCTTCCATTCTGGAAGCGTTCCTGGCTTTCTTTATTCTGCTGCTGATCTGTTTCGGCTGCATACAGCTTTATAAATTGACCGTCGCAAATATGGTCACGGAATACGCCGCGTTCCGCGGTGCAAGATCCTCCGCCGTCGGGTTCGATGATTACCTGGTATCACGCGAAGCCCGGATCAAAGCGATTCCCGCATCCGGCAAAATGATCGAGCCGGAATCGTCCTTGAATTTTGATTCACCGCAAGCTCAATTTTCAGCAGAAACCATTCATGCTGAACTCTATATGACCGGTGAACGCTGGATCAATTATGAATACTGGTCCGGCGGCGTTTCCACTCATACCAATTACAAATGCCCGTTGTACGGATCTACAATGAGTACCGGGCTGGTGTGCAGTATCTGCGTGAAGGACTGTCCGCCATCCTTCAGCATTTCACAAACGATCAAAAATAACGAAACCACCGTGGATGCGGCATTCCATAATTATCCATTGACAATGCCGCTTTACGACCTTTTTACCCGGACCTCTACCGCACAAATCGAAAAATCAGCCACGCTGACGAATCATGCAGCGATTTTTCTTGACGAGTGATTTTTTATGAACAGCAGAATGACCATCAGAAAAAAATACCGGAAAGGGCAGGGCGGACAGGTCCTCGCCTGTGCATTGATCTTTATGATCATCGTGGTGATCGCTGTTTTTCTCCTGTTTGATCTTCACACTGTGATCCGCGGCAAAGTGAAAGGACAGGCAGCCGTTGACGCCGCCGCTCTTGCCGGAGCTACATGGCAGCAGCATACACTGAACCTGCTGGGGGAATTGAACCTGGTCAAAGCAACCACGATCCTGACCACCGATTTTGTCAACGAAACAAAGGATGGTCAGAATCAGATCATCACCCACATGAAATCCCCGGAAGATTATACGGACGAAGACGGAAAATTCAAGGCTGCGGAATTTTACGCAGATGCAGAAAAAGCCTTGCAGGATTTTCATTTTCTGGAACGGGAACTTGCCATGTTGACGCAGATGCAGACCCGCGTTTCCTTCGTACTGCCCCTGATCGGATTCGGTGCCGCACAGCAGGCAGCCAAAAATAACGGTCTTGATCCGAATTCCTCTGCCTGCGAATCCGTGCGGGAGATGTATAATGATATTATGGATGGCGATTATTACGGCGATCCCATGATCGCACAGCAGATCATCAATGGCTATGCATGGCGTATGCCATACGCTCAAATGATCTATACGATCCTGAATTCCGGCAGCAAAGGCGATTTCGGCGGGATCGCAGTAGGGACAAATACCATGCGGATCGGTACCCCGATCCTGGTGGCAGATCCGCCGAACAGATTGACTTCCTACCTGACATCCCGGCGTTTTTATGAGGCGATCCTTGCCAACTCCTGGTGTGAACTCAAAGATATTCTGGAACTTAATTACGATGGCGCATGGTGGGGAAATTTCAAGTGCGAATTTGCAGATACGTTCCTGAAGGAATCGGAGATTCTGCCGGTACGGATCGATTTTTTTCAGGGATCGACTCCATATCACAGCGCAAAGATCTCAAGCGTGTTTCCTCGCCGTTTTGACGAAAATTCCACTTATTTTCTGTTGGGCGATCTTTACGATAATTATGATCCGTACGACATCCGCTACGACTCCGATACCGGCACAATGGATTACTCCAGGCTGCAGTTTGACAGCAATGGCATCCCCATCCGGAAAAATGGCGATACCGACTTGAATTTCAACATCCTGCCCGAATTCACATGGTGCGTTTACGATGAAACCTGGACGAATTATGACGACGATCAGAAAAAATTCTGGAAGGATTATCTCCGCGCAGAATTCCGGGAAGGATACGAATATTTTTCCGGCGCGCTCTCCTGGTTCCACATGCAGCAGGATCTGAAGACCATCACCGGAAATCTCTCGGAAGGGAAGGGGGGATTGGGACAGAAATTCAGCGTGGGGGATGGCCGTTCCGCCGCGGAAATGCGCTCTGCGGAACACGCCCTGCGCACCTCTGTTCATGAAATCGAAACAGACGCGCTGGCAAAACCTTTCGGCAGGATCAAAACAGGAAACGGTGAATACAAACCGCCGTTCTTTGCCGGAAATATGGTGCTGCCAGTCTTTCAGGACGTGGCTCTGCTGCCGGTTTCAC